>JAVWIF010000093.1:0-2968 GCA_036639635.1 Longicatena sp. | reverse complement strand
TTACAAATTCGCTTTATAATTCTTAATAAAAAATAAATCATTTTAATTTATTTTTAAATTCAATTGCGTTATTATATAGTTATCTTATAAGATAACGGAGGAAAGCCAATGAAAAAATTGCTTGCAATTATGGCGGTTGTTCTTCTTAGTGGCTGTGCTAGTACTAGTGCACCTAAAGAAGAGACAAAAAAAGCATCTACACCAGATACCACACAAACTACAAATGATGGTTTAAAAGTTTTCAGCCTTGATGAATTAAAAAAGTATAACGGAACCAATAATCAGCCTTCCTATATTGCTGTTGATGGAGAAGTATATGACGTAAGTGAATACTTTAAAAACGGCAAACACCACGACGGAATTAAAGCCGGAAGCGATCTTAGTAAAGAATTTCATAATGAACACGATAAAACAATGTTAGATAAAGTAAAACATGTCGGTCACTTTAAATAATTAGCAACATAATAAAAGCTCCTGTTAAGGAGCTGCTTTTTTCATATGTATAAAGTACATCTTTTTAACAATTTCGTATGCTTCATCAATCCCCACTTTTTCAATCCATTCAAGTAGTTCATCCTCCAATAGATGACCTTTTTCTATTTCCATCATTTCCTTCATCATCTTAAGTTTTTCTGCTTCAACTTTATCCATCTTTCCCACCAGTCCATTCTGTTAATATCTTCCCTTTTCATTGTATTATTTTAGCATAAATACTAGAAAAAAGGTAGGATAAGCACCGATAGGATGCAAATAATTTGCATGTTTTCATGATTTCAACTATGATAGTTAGCGAGGTGATTACAATGAAACTAATATTCATTGAATATCCAACATGTTCTACTTGTAGAAAAGCTAAGAAGTATTTAAAAGAGCAAAATATTTCTTTTGAAGAACGTAATATTATTACCAATACACCAACAAAAGAAGAATTAAAGCAATGGAGTACAATTTCCTCTTTACCTTTACGTAAATTCTTCAATACTGCTGGAAATGTATATCAAGAACTTCATTTAAAAGATACAATTCATACCCTTAGTGAAGATGAAATGTTAACATTATTAAGTTCTCATGCAATGCTTATCAAACGTCCTTTACTCATTAGTGAACAAGAAGTACTAGTTGGTTATAAAGAAGATAATTATCAAAAGCTGTGTTCAACATGTTAAAAATATGATATATTGATACTATATAAAAACGAGGTGATGACATTGAATTTAGGAGAATCTTTAGAAGATTATTTAGAAACTTTATTAATATTAGAAGAAACCCATGGAAAAATACGTGGAGTAGATGTGGCCAATCGTATGAAAGTGTCAAAGCCAAGCGTAAATAAAGCGATGAACATCTTAAAAGAGAAGGGATATGTACTACAAGAGAGTTACGGTGATATTCACTTCACAAGTGTCGGTAAAGACTACGCCAAAAAGATTTATCAACGTCATAACATAATTGCTAAATTTTTAATTGACGTATTACATGTTGATGCAAAAACTGCAGATGTGGAAGCTTGTCATATCGAGCATGTAATTAGTGAAGATACTTTTCAAAAAATACTTGAATTCAACCAATAGTGTAAACAAAAAGGCAGGAATATTAATTCCTACCTTTTTTAGTCAACTTTATTTGTTCTAAAATACATACTACTTGAGGAAATTACAAATAGGAATAAGAGTGCTGTTTGAACCCAATAGATGGTATAGTCTAATAATCCATGTATTAATACCGTTAAAATAAATCCTCCAATTAATGAAAACAATTGAATATCTATTTTACGCTTCCACAAATAATATACTTGCTTCATATTACTACCCAAATATACAGCAAAGACAAGCACTAGTATAATCCCATGGCTTAAAAAAGGATCCAAATAAACACTATGCGCATGTTGCGTAGGGTGCCCATTATAAAGCGGATATATTTGATAATACGTAAGTGGCCCTTCTCCAAGCAAAGGATGTGCCTTAATTCCTTTTATTGCAGTTTCCCATATCAGCATTCTTTTATTCATATCTTGTCCTAACGTCATACGTTGGAATAGTTCTGGTTGTGACACGACCAATCCAATTCCTCCAACAATACCGCTTAAAGATAAGCCTAAGTATACCCAACATTTATTTATTAGGAACATAAATGGAACAGTTACTAAGAAAGGAACCCAAGCCGTTCTACATCCAGTAAAGTACAAGGCAATCATATTGCATAGTGCAATTCCTATATAATACTTCGCTTGTAATAAATGCTTTATTTGAATAATTCGATATACACAAATTAAAATAACAAATTCAAGGAACATCGCATAATAATTAGCATTAAAGAATCCTGCGAAAATTCGATTTTCTGGTTTATTTAATATTTTAAAATCAAATACATTTAAATTATTACGATTACAAATACCAATATACTGAAAGATTGACCAAAAAACACTAATCAAAGATAAAATACAGCACAATTCTAATATTGTATAAAATAAACGTTTATTAATAATTGTTCGATAATAAAAGATAAATAGAAAAATAAACGTAAATCCCACACCACATAACGCGCCTAAATAGTTTTTATAAAAGAGTGCGACGATGCTCGTAATGATACCGAAAGCAAGTGCAAACTTTGCTCTAGGCACCTCTTGAATAATTGGTAGTAAACGTTTTTTAATCCCTAGGTATATGACAATACCAATTAGCAATACAATAGGTATTACAAAATGTAAAAACAAGGAACAAACAAGTGCTATGATTAGGTATTCATCTTTTTGAAAACCTCCAAGTTTATCGTTTAGTAATGTTTTTAATTTATCCAATAAAGTCACCTCCATTATATACCTCAAAAGTATACCATCAAATTCTTAAAATAACAATTTGCTAGTAAAAAAGAATCTCTCACGTTTTACAACGCTATCAGATTCTTTTTTATTTTTTTAGATTAAATGATATTCACGTAGTAGTTCTTCAATCACAGTACCTGATATTTT
>JAVWIF010000092.1:0-3347 GCA_036639635.1 Longicatena sp. | reverse complement strand
GAACACAAGGTGTTAACAGTTCTAAAATATTAGTAAAAAGCGCTTCATAAGAAAGTGGTTTTTCTAACTTATCAAGAAGAGGCAAAAGTTCATCTTGTACACTACAAGCAATTTTTTCAAGTTCAATTAAACTATCAATTTCATAAGCACTCATAATATTGCCATATGTAAGTTCTTTTTGTAAATGCGTGAAAGGCGATGTTACTTCACATTCAAATATTTCAATATACTCAACAAGCTTGGCAATTCCTTTGATTGGAAACAAATTGTTATCAAAGCATAACAAAGCATTTTGCGTTGTTGGAGATACATGATAATTTAATAAGGATAGAACGCTTTTTGCTAGTGCACTTGTTTGTTGATTAGAAAGCAAGGTAAACGGAATTTCATAACGTTGAAAGACTTGTTGAAGGAGAGGTTTATAAGTGCTATCTGCTAGGGTAATGCGAATGTCTTCAGCAAGCAAATCATGCTCAATGATATATTGTGCCATAGCTTCAATTTCTTGACGTTTATTCACTCCATGATAAAAATCTTTTGAACAAAGGTCTATTTCTTGAGGACATAAATTTGCACCTTTTTGTTGTAAAGCATGTATTATTTTTTTATGTTCGATACTTTCAAAAGCTTCTATAATATAAACATGGTGAAGCGTGTCATTTGGTATATTTTCTAAAGCATTTAGAATATTTTGAGAAGGCGTAGGAATGTCATAACATGCTTTAAATATTTGCATGATTTCACGTTGCGCGTTTGTTTCATGAGGCAACTGACTAAGTCCTATATTCCAAAAATGACAAGCATCAATAAAATGATAACAACTTTCTAAAAAGGTCGTACTACAAGCAATTTCTTGATAGATGGAAAGTGAATTTAGTAGTGGTGTAACCATCTTTTTTAATTCAAATAAAGAAGTATAAATATTACTACTTTTCTTTGCTGTATACTTCCTTAAAAAGCTTTCAATAGAAAGTATTTGAATGCCAATGAGACCATCTTTTTCTTTTAATAAATGCTCTCTTAATTGAGGATGCATTGAAGAAGGGGCAAGTATTGTACTTCCAATAGGCAATTGTTCAATATATTTCATATTCGGTATCCTCCAATGATTATAATAAATAGTATGAAAAGAGAAGACTTAGCACATCTTCTCATACAAGCAGTTACGATAATAAAGGACAAACGCTAATAAAAGTCCTTGTATATGTATAGTATATTCTAAATATGAAGATTTTCAAGTATAAGTACAGAAGAATTAAGGGATGAAAAAAGAACAGGAAAACCTGTTCTATAATTTTATGTCTTTCAGTATTGTAATCATGGCATCTCTTAAATCGTCTCTTTCTAAAGCAAAGTCTATTTGAGCTTTTAAAAATCCCACTTTATCACCAACATCATAACGTTGTCCAACAAAATCATAAGCAAAAACATCCTCTACCTTTGTTAAACGATCAATAGCATCTGTAATTTGTATTTCATTTCCTTTACCAGGTTCTTGTGTTTCTAATAATTCAAATATCTTTGGAGTTAAAACATATCTTCCTAAAATAGCAAAATTACTAGGAGCTTGTGCTAAGCTAGGCTTTTCAACAAACCCATTAACGGAAGCACAACGCTCGCTAATGTTTTCTTTAGGCTTCACAATTCCATATTTATGTACAGCTTCATCAGCAACACTTTGCACACCAACAACACTACCACCATACGTTTCAAAAGCGTCAATTAATTGTTGCGTAGCAGTTTTCCCACCTTTATTAACAACAATATCATCACCTAATAAAACAGCAAAAGGTTCATCTCCAACAAATGCTTTCGCACATAATACAGCATGACCTAATCCTCTAGGATTCTTTTGACGAACACTAAAAATATTCGCCATGTTTGAAATCTCTTGTACCATTTCTAAATGTTCTATATCACCACTAGCTTCTAATTTTTTTTCTAACTCAAAACTACGATCAAAGTGATTTTCAATACAAGATTTATAACAGTTTGTGATAATTAAAATTTCTTCAATTCCAGAAGCAACAGCTTCTTCAACAATAAACTGAATTGTTGGGGTGTCGATAATTGGTAACATTTCTTTTGGAACAGCTTTTGTAGCTGGTAAAAAACGTGTACCAAATCCAGCTGCGGGGATAATTGCTTTTCTTATTTTTTTCATATGATTTAAGCCCTCTTATTTCATTCGTATTAATATTGTAGCATATATAAAATAAAAGTTAAGAGAAGATTACACAATCTTAATAGAAATATTTCATAAAAATGATATAATAGTGATATTAAAAGGAAGAAGGAGCTTAAAATTATGAAAATATTAGTAAGTGGAGGAACGGGATTTATTGGTAGTCATACGTGTGTTGAATTAATTGAGGCAGGTAATGAAGTAGTCATTATCGATAACTTATTTAATTCTCAAAAAAATGTCTTAGATAAAATAACATCTATTACAGGAAAAGAAGTAACTTATTATGAAGAAGATTGTTGTGATGAAGCAGCATTAGAAAAAATCTTTAGTGAACAAAGAATCGATGCTGTTATACATTTTGCTGGATACAAAGCAGTTGGTGAATCAGTTGTGAAACCAATTATGTATTATCAAAATAATTTAATGAGTACATTAGCATTATGTAAAGTTATGAGCAAACATGGTTGTAAACGCTTGGTATTCTCTTCTAGTGCAACAGTATATGGAAACCCAGCCAGTGTTCCTATAGCAGAAGACTTTCCTTTAGGACCAACAACAAACCCTTATGGAACAACAAAACTTATGATTGAACAAATATTAAAAGATTTATATATATCTGACAACGAGTGGAACATTGCTTTGTTACGTTACTTCAATCCTATTGGAGCGCATAAAAGTGGATTGTTAGGAGAAAGTCCTAATGATATTCCAAACAACTTAATGCCTTATATTGTAAAAGTAGCAAATAAAGAATTACCTTATTTACATGTTTATGGAAATGATTATGATACACCAGATGGTACAGGAGTACGTGATTACATTCATGTTGTTGATTTAGCCAAAGGACATGTAAATGCAGTAAATAAAATAACACAAGAAAATATTGGAGTAGATGCTTATAACTTAGGAACAGGAATTGGATACAGTGTACTAGATGTTGCCAATACATTTGCGAAAGTTAATAACATTGAAGTTCCTTATCAAATTGATCCAAGACGTGCTGGTGATATAGCAACTTGTTATGCAAGTACACAAAAAGCATATAAAGAACTTGGATGGAAAGCTGAAAAAAACCTAGAACAAATGTGTGCAGATGCTTGGCACTTTCTTCAAACAACAAAATAGTATTAAATAGGATGCTTGTATAGGTCCTTTTTTA
>JAVWIF010000091.1:0-3381 GCA_036639635.1 Longicatena sp. | reverse complement strand
CGTACTTCATAGCCTTCTTGAACATAATAACCAATACCTGGAATCATTAATTCTTCCACACTATTGCCTTGCGCCAATGCTTTACGAATTGCACGTGCATTTGAACTAAACTGCGTTACTTGTTTAACTATATCTTGATCGACTTTATCTAAACGCAGATGTAATAAAACACTATCTTCAATATATTCAAAAGAGTATAGTTCTTTTTGTTCATATTCTTTCGTTTTTTTACCTTTTTCTAAAATGAATAGCTTATGACCAAATTCCACTTTTGGATACATATGTTTACAATATATTTCTGGTATAATTCCATATAATTCACTAGTTAATGTATTATCTTTCGTTATTTTATAGATTTGTTTACGTACATTAACATAGTCTTCTTTGCTCTTACATTTTTCAAACAACTTCATTGTTTTCTTACAATATCCTACAATCTTTTCTTTTGAAACTCTTTGGTTTAAATAACTACGATCTTCTTGTACCAACAACAAATATTGCTTTTCTGTATAATATGCACTCGCACATTCCCATTCTGATGCATAGGTTAATAATGTTTCGCTTAGTTCATTCATCTCAATACCATTAAAACGAACTTCGCAAATTACGTTATTTTTATTCTTTGAAGCAAACACTTTTATCCAATATGTTTTCTGATCTTTTAAATATGGCATGATTTCAGATTTTAACATATCCCAAAAATCGCCTTCCAATGAACCAATACGTCTTCCTAATCCAAATACATCACTCCGATATACATGATAATAATGATCTACTTGAGCTGACGATTCCACTTGTACAGTTGAAACTGGTTCTTCTAAGCTTTTTATATAGAGTTTTAAAATATGTTCATAAAAGCTTCGAGTCGCTTCAACAAGTGCTTCCTCACTTGTATTACCAGAAGCTACAACACTTTCTAAAATAGGCTCTGCAAGTGCTTCATGATGCAATTGAAAAGCTACCGTTACTACATTATCTTTCATCGCCATAATATCCACATAAATGCAAATATCCAACGCTTCCATTACTAGTGATTCATCTATTACTTTACTTTCTTTACAAAGTTCTTGTAAACTTTGTAGCACAAAGTGATTACCTTGTGAAAAGTCATTTTCTACTTTTGGTTCCTCTTTATTTTTCTTAAATAGCATAAGCATCACCTTCCATTTAGATTTGTTCATATTATACATCATCTCTTCAATACTTTCTACCCTCGCCATTGGATTGTTCAGCTAAAAATCACTTTCTGTCGTAATTTAGTTTTTTTCCACTTACCACTTGTTTTTTTTCTTATTTTTGATATAATTACCTAGCAAGTCAAGATGACTCCTTAGCTCAGATGGCAGAGCAACTGACTCTTAATCAGTGGGTCCAGGGTTCGATTCCCTGAGGGGTCACCATTAAAAAGTAAAGTATCTAAGTTATAAAAAGCCTTTGTTTAAAGGCTTTTTTTCATTATTAGATATGTTTTATATTATGTTTTACGGTTGCTTTTTTTAGCTTGAATATGCAAAATTATGCAAGGTAATACACTATAAATATAGCAAAAAGTTGCAAAAAGTTGTATTGAAATAGCCTTTAAATAACGAATATTTCGTTTGTCTCTATTTTAAAAAAGTTGCATTTATTTTATATTGCGTTCATATTTGATAAAAAAGCGCAGAAAAGCGTAAAAAAAACCCGCCTCCAAGTAAGAAAGCAGGTTTTTGACGGTTTCTTTCTTTTTGTTCGGTTTTCGGGTCTGCGCTCGTTTTACCGTTAAACTACATCTCCATAATTAGAAGCCCGCGAACAAAAAAATTAACACCGTCATTTTTTTATCTTCTACCATTTTAATCATCCTTTCAATAAATAGAGTTGAGATAAAATCCAATACGATTGTATTGATGACTATATTTAAAGATTCAGGTAGGAAAGAGATGATTGGAATTGAACCAATATTTAGTGCGCATATTTAGTATAACACAACAAAATTAAATATACACACAAAAAAAGACCACACCCTCAATTAAGAGAATGTGGTTGTTTTGCTATTGTACTTCTGTAAAGTCCTTAGGGTGTACCCAAGTATCAATCTCTTTGATAAATACATCTCCAGTAGGAGCATCGTAATCTGACACAGTCATTTGAGCAACATTGAAATGTACTTTGTCTCCTAAGTATAAGATAAAGTCACTACCGTTTGTTACATAATTTTTGTCTACATCTTTAGGATGTACCCACGTATCAATTTCAGCTAAGAACACATCTCCAGTTGGTTTATCATAGTTTGTTACTGTTATGGCAGTATGATCACAACGCACATGACTTCCAATGTGAAGAACTTGATCAATAGCCTCTGCATATGTATTTGTATTCGGTTGTGTTGGCTCATCTTTTTCTGGAATAGGTGCAGGCGTAACCGTATCTTGTCCCAATTGTTCACGCACCATGTTTAAAAATCTGTCCCATCCTTTATCCATAGTTCTATGTGGACAATATTTGTGGTCTGTAGCAAAATCATAGTGACGTTTAACATGGTTAATATCAATACCATACTTATTCATCAATTCTGCAATTAAAATAGCAGCATTAATTTCTGCTTTGTCAAATTTATCACCACCACTTTTTGAATAACAAATTTCAATTGCGATAGATTTTCTATTTCCAATTCCTTCGCCACCATCACTAGCATGCCAAGCGTTGCGGTCTTCTCTTATACCCTGCACAAATCCCGTATCGTCCACCGCAAAGTGAAAAGACACTTCATTGTCATTACCAATCATATAAGCGATTTCGTTATCTGCTGATGCGTCATTTGCTGTATTATGCACAGTAATATAAGTTGGATTCATAGGATAAGGACATTTAATTCCCCATTTACTTTCTGATACTAAATTTTCTTTTCTAAGCATTTTATTTTTCCTCTTCTTTCTCGTCTTTGTTAATTAATTTATCTGCTACAGCAAGCCCTTTTACTAGGATACCTGGAACTTTAAACCCTGCCTCTACGAAGTTCTCGATAATGGAACGTCCTTCATTGACAATCAAACTTGCCAATACAAAATAGCCTAACAACGTAGTAATACCTAAATCTAAATTAATCGTTTGTCCAATCTCAATGAAACCTGCAGAGATTGCAAAAGATACAATTATCATTAACCAATATCCAATTTTTTTAAGTACTCCTTGCCATCCCTTTACAGAGTTCTCCTTCCTCATGATACGAGCCTTCATCCATCCCGTTATCCAGTCTGCTACATTGAGCAAAAGGAACAGAGCAAACAAATACCAATGCTCTCCGAATAATACGCTTAGAACTGCAATAACAGCTCCAAGTAAAGCATTATAGCCATTTGTTAAATCTTGTGTCATGCGTTTCATACCTCTCATCTCTTTCTC
>JAVWIF010000090.1:0-3550 GCA_036639635.1 Longicatena sp. | reverse complement strand
TTTAGATTAAATGATATTCACGTAGTAGTTCTTCAATCACAGTACCTGATATTTTCTTTAATCCTTTTTTCTCAATTAAAGAAATAAGCCAAGGAACCTTAATGTCTGCTAATTTCTTCCCATCCATTAATTTAGAAGTAGAGTCTAGTAATACGCGCACATCGTAACAAGAATTAAATACCTCTGGAACGCCTCGATCAATATCTAGTAACGTATATACGGCTTCCATTGCTGTTCTTACAGAATATTCTGTTGTAAATACAGTATCTCTTTTTGTATTGGCAAATTGTCCAATAAATGCAAAGTTTGTACATTTCTCTGGCACTACTTCTGGACGATCTCCTTTGGTACGTGGCATAAAGAATGCGGTAATATAGGGCATCATACAAGGCACACAACGAGCAGATTTACTTGCTAATTGTGCAATCTCTTCTACAGGAACTCCCATGTGATATAACCATTCTTGAGTGATTTCTTCACCAGTACACTCTTTCATTGGTTTCTTAATATAGTTACCATCAACATCTCCAAACAAGCCATAAAACCATACCACCAATTGATTCTTTGGTTGGTTCTTAAAGTGTGGTTGACGATTTAAGGTATAACTCAATAACCAATTAGAATCTTTTACGCTAATAATACCACCAGTAACGACATTTCCACTAAATGGATCACGTTTGCAAATCTTCTCAATATAAGGTGGAATCTTATCATCTAGGGTTGTAATTGTTGCAGATTCCCAATATGTTTTATCGCATTGTGTACAGAACTTTTCAGGACGTCCAAAAGCGTCATCTTGTTTTGCAATATTCTTCCATAAATCCCAACAACCCCCGTGTTCTGTTTTAAATACAGGAGCATTATGGTCATCACCAAGTGTTGCATTCTCTGTACAACTTCCATTGGTCACAAAGACTAAATCATCTTCAATTAAATCAATGTTTTCTTTTTGTCCATCATGTAAACATTCTATTTTTTTAGCAACTTTTTTATCTTTTGATAATTCAAAGATGACGTTTGTTACTTGTGTATTATATTGAAAATGAACATTATGTTCTTCTAGGTATTTTACCATTGGTAAAATAAGTGATTCATATTGGTTATATTTGGTAAACTTTAAGGCAGAAAAGTCTGGTAATCCTCCCACATGATGAATAAAACGTTGAATATATAACTTCATCTCTAAGGCACTGTGCCATTCTTCAAATGCAAACATCGTTCTCCAATATAACCAAAAGTTACTTGAGAAGAATTCTTCATCTAATACGTCTTCAATCTTTTTATCATATAAATCTTCATCTTTCATAAAGAACAACTTCATTAGTTCAATAGCTGCATCATCACTTAAAGCAAACTTACCATTTAGTTGTGCATCTTCTCCTCGATTTATTGTTGCTCTACATAAAGATGAGTTAGGATCTTTTTTATTTAAGTAATAATATTCATCTAGTACTGATAACCCTTCAGTTTCAATTGAAGGAATAGAGTGGAATAAATCCCATAAACATTCAAAGTGATTTTCCATTTCTCGACCACCACGAATAATAAAACCTTTCGTAGGATCCTTAATTCCATCACAAGCTCCTCCTGCAATATTCATCTCTTCTAGAATATGAATACGCTCGCCTTTCATTTGTCCATCACGAATTAAGAAACAAGCAGCTGATAAAGAAGCCAATCCTGATCCTACTAAATAAGCTGATTTTTTGTCCACACCATTTGGTTTTAAAGGACGTGCAAATGCTTCATAATTTCCATTACTATAGTACATAATATACCTCCTGTATTGTTTTACATCCTTAGCTTAACGTAAGCACTTTATATTTTCTATAGACAAAATAGCCTTTTCGTTTAAAAAATAGACAAAACGTTAATTTTGT
The DNA here is from genome assembly GCA_036639635.1 of Longicatena sp. Classification (GTDB taxonomy): domain Bacteria; phylum Bacillota_I; class Bacilli_A; order Erysipelotrichales; family Erysipelotrichaceae; genus JAVWIF01. The sequence continues at coordinate 1,670 of JAVWIF010000090.1, read as the reverse complement.
CTATCACATACTAAATCGTTCTATTGATTGTAAGAAGTTTCCTTCTATAAGTATCCCTATATGTTTCATTATAATATTAGGGTCTTGTTTCATTCCATGCTTCACCCAATCCAATACCACACCTACAAAAGCATATTTATAAAAGTTCGCAATAAACACTTTATCCTCTTCACGTATTCTTACCTCTTCACACTTTTCATTAATTACTCCAATTAGTAAGTCATAGGTTACACGATATAAGAATTCTTCTAATTGTTCAAATCCTATAGAATGAAAGGTACTTAAAACAAATGTTTTATTTTCGATAGCATATGCAAATACACGATTGAATCCTTCTTCCCATGTACTATATGTTTTGTTGTTGTCAACTGCTTGAATCACTTCACTTGAATAGATCCAATCAATTAAATCATAGATATTTTTAAAGTGATAATAGAACGTTTGTCGATTGACTTCACAGTCCTCACAAATATCCCCAATGGTTATTTTATCTAAGGGTTTCTTAGTTAAGAGATGTTTTAAAGAGGTAGCTAATGCGCGTTTTGTTGTTGTGGACATGATTCATATACTCCTTTATGTTTGTATCTATTATACCATTATATTTAGATTATTGTCTTGTTTAACGAAACTAGATAATCATACAATATGACATGTTCATCTTTCATTGCATCTAGTATTTTATAAGGATCACTTACCTTTATTCCATGACTACTAAAATATGTTACCATATTAATAATATCATTGCTATTACTATTTGATAAAGCTGGAATACCGCCAACTCCTGAAGGTAAGAACACTCCGTTTTGCATTGGGTTTAAATTAATAACAAGACTTTCATCCCCCATTGTAAAACGTAATGTATAACTAAAGCGTTGATATCCATAACTTCCATAGTGTGCACTAAAGCTCAATAACACTTCTTGAATATCTTTGAATTGAATGCATCGTAAAAAAGGTTCTATACTATCATTTAACAAAATATAACCCACTATTTTAAGCTTCTTTCCAGTTGAATAACTTGGTATAATCTTCATTGCTTGTTGTTCTATTTCTATTATTTGATTTGAAGGAATCAACATTGGTAACCATAACACAAAACATAATAAACAAAATAATAGAATACAAATAGATAAGCTCATAAAGTTAACTCCAACAGCAATAGATAATGCTTTCCCCATCAAAAGTCCAAATAAAACACCTACTATTCCAATAAACAGTATTTCATGTACCAAACCTTTTCTTGTAACTACACTCTTCATTTTCTTCTTCATAATAACCCCTTTCAAAGATATTAATTATATCTTTACTATAGTATAGCGCGCATTATGCAGCTTGTTTCTTATTTACATGCCAACATGTACAAGATGTCTTTATAACGCTTAGCAAAGCTCTCTCACCCCATGAAAGTGAATCCTTCTCTACTTACTTAAATTTATAAAGAACCATATCTTAGTTTTTTCTCTAAATATGACAAAAGAAGTACTTTTTTCTTCTATTATATCACTGAATTCTTCTGCCTTTATATTATTTTATATATAAGTGATACAAAAAAACTAAAAGACTTTCATCTCTTAGTTCTTTAACATTACTTATAACTATTAAGTTTTGTATTTAATTCTGCAATCTTTGCTTCAAGACTTGTTTTTTCTTTATTTAAGCTATCGATTTTT
>JAVWIF010000089.1:0-3620 GCA_036639635.1 Longicatena sp. | reverse complement strand
GCGAAAAAAGAAATGTTGACTGATGTAAACATAGCATTAGAAATATAGAAAGGATAGCATGATAAAAATAACTAATTTAAAGCCACGTGAAGAACAATTTATCAATAGTGATGTAGAACATCAACTAGAAGAAATTCAACGTGTGGCGGGTTCTGATTCATTACATGATGCAAGTAAACGACTCATGCAAATAATGTTACTAAAATCAGTATGGTATTGGAAACAATTGCAAATGAGAATTGGTGAATTAAAACTGACTATCTTTGAAAAAGATAGTCGTATCGAGGAGTTAGAGAAAGAAATAAATGAATTAAAGAATAAACAAGTCATGATTGTTGATTATGAATGATGTTATAGAAATGAAATATCAACTTAATAACTATTACCATGAAGATTGCTTGATTGCTATGAAAGATATTCCCGATAAGTTCTTTGATTTGGCCATTGTTGATCCGCCATATTTCAAGGGACCAGGCAAACGTAAATTTTATGGCAATGATATAAATAAACTAAATATCAAAAGGAAGCAATATGGAGAAATTAAGTGTTGGAATGTTCCTGGACAAGAGTATTTTGATGAACTTGTTAGAATTTCAAAAAATCAAATCATATGGGGGATTAATTACTTTGATGTGATCCTAGGTCCAGGAAGAATCATTTGGGATAAGTGCAACGGAACTTCATCGTTTTCTGATGCAGAGATAGCGTATTGCAGTATGCACGACAGTGTGAGATTGTTTCCTTTCATGTGGAATGGAATGATGCAGGGGAAGAGTATAAGTCAAGGTAGGGTAATGCAAGGAGATAAGTCTAAAAACGAAATAAGAATACATCAAACACAAAAGCCAGTTGCTCTATATGAATGGATTCTTCAAAATTATGCAAAACCAGGAGACAAGATTCTTGATACTCATGTAGGAAGTGCGTCCAGTTTGATTGCGTGTTATAACATGGGTTTTGAATTTATTGGATTTGAAAAAGATAAAGATATGTATATAAAATCTATGAAGCGATTAAAGCAAAGAATGGATCAAGTTGATTTATTCAATATAGAAATAGAAAGTTAGGTGTTTGAATGAAACGATTTAAATCAAAGATAAACGGCTATTAAGTACTTTTGGAAAGTGGTTTATTAAGAGGCTCGATTAGTCGGTATGTTGGGGTTCACAAAAATCAATGCGTATCGTTGAAAATAAAGTTTAAAAGCAAGGATAAAAATTATAGAAAGAGTGGTGAAAAATTATGACTTTAACAATCAACAATGTAATGCAAAGGTGGCTTTATGCTAGTAAACGTGTGAATGGTGATGGCACAAATAGAGGAGATGATAAAACAGGCAATATAAAATTTAGGATTATTCTAAGAAACACTAAAAATACAAAAAAAATTGAATATAAACAAAAAGAATAGAGGAGAATAAAATGCTAAAGAACGACACCATCCATTTAGGAAATACATATGAATTAATCAAAGAAATTGATGATAATTCCATTGATTGTATTTATACAGATATACCGTACTTACTCTCAAAAAACAAAGGCAGTGGAAAAGATAAGATTTCAAAAAGTATGCAAAAGGTAGCAAAAGAGATAGCTTATATCTCTGACGGAATTGATTACAGGATATTGGATGATTTCGTTCGTATTATGAAAAAGATAAATTGCTTTATTTGGTGCAGCACAAAGCAAATAAGACCATTAATCGATTACTTTGAAAATAAAGGTTGCTACTATGAGATATTAGTTTGGTGTAAAACTAACCCAATACCTTCATGCAATAGAACGTGGTTAAATGACATAGAATATTGCCTTTACTTTAGAGAAAAGGGAGTGATTCTAAATAACGGGTATCAATTAAAAAGTAAGTTTTATATGAGTGCTACAAATAAAGCTGATAAGTTGTTATTTAAGCATCCAACAATAAAACCGCTAGACCTGGTAAAAAGACATCTACTACATGCGACGCAGACAGGAGATATAGTGTTTGATGGATTCAGTGGAGCAGGTACAACGTGTAAAGCCTGTCAAGAAATAGATAGACATTACTTAGGGATTGAATTAGAAGAAAAGTGGCACAAGATTAGTGTTGATCGTTTAAATGGATTCGATTCAGAAGGTAAAGAAATAGGAGGTGATTAAATGACAAGATATATTAAGAAACCTATACCCATTGAAGCATTTCAATATGATGGAGATTTAGTAAATAGATTTGGAAAGCCCTATGTGCCTCAATGGTTTATGAAAGAATTTAATAAAAAAAATGCGTATTATGGTTCATTAAGTAAAAATGAACCACCTTGCGAATTGTTCATAAAAACACTTGAAGTTTCAATGCATGTATCTGTAGGTGATTATATAATCAAGGGTGTTTGTGGTGAAATCTATCCATGCAAGAAAGAAATATTTGAAGAATCATATGACAAGGTGGAGATATGATTGAAAAGGATATTGATTTACTCCTTAAGCAGTTTAAAAGTCATGTTAACAGCTTAATGAATTGTGAAGATGAGTTGGTGGATATTAAGTACCAGCTTCGAGGAATCAAGAAAATCAAGTCTCAAGGCACATGTGAAGAAGCTCAACCAGATGGTACAAAGATTTACAAGAATACAATCATTACACTCGAAGAAAAACTCCAGCAAGTAAGACAAGAACGCAACTACCACTTGTTCGCAGTAAGACAGGTCATGAGGATGCTGCAACTACTGAATGAAGATGAAGTTGAACTTCTAGAACTGTATTATTGGGATGAATTGCCGATACGAGTGATTGGCTCTAGATTATCCTATTCTAAAAGTGAAGTCCAAAGGCAAATTGATGAAGTTAAGGAAAAGTTGGGACATGTCCCAAAGAAATTTAGTGTATAATGCACCTAGAAGCACCCACTATATTAAAAATGAGCAATGCTAGTGATAGTGTTGCTTTTTTATGAAAACTATTTACATTAGGTTATAGCGTTTAATATTTAACAAAGAATCGGTATAATACATGTGAAAGGTTAACTTTTAAAAGTTATATGGTAAATTATGGAAATATTTGGGATTATTTTAACATCATCAGTAGTGTCTGCCTTAATTAGTGGTTTGTTTCAATGTTTTATAAAATCATTTGATAATAAGAAAAAAAGAGAATCAATAAAGTATGAATTCCTTAAAAGTAAATTAGACTCTTTAACATCACCTAATAATTTTAATAATTATATGCTCGAAAGAAGCTTTTTGTTGCCAAGTATACCAGATGAACTAAATGCTATGTATAGAGAATATATTGTAATTTATGAGAGTGTTAAATTTGATTTAAAAAAGAAAGATATCAAATTGCTTGATGAATTAAGTGAAAAAGAGAAATCTTTGTTTATGGATGAATTTTATGAAATACTTCAAAAAGAGGTTTCTAGATTAAGGAAGTAACTATTCGTAAGAATAGTTTTTTTATGGTTTCATACATAAGTATGATGTGGTACTATCAAAGCCATCCTATTCTCCTTTTCGTGTATGTAAATACATGTTTTAAATATCTGATAGTACAAAATACAAAAATTAGAGAGTAACTACCTATCGCCTTGTGTTACTTTCGCTTACTTTAAATTACAATAAACTACTTTGTTTCGTGTGGAACATT
>JAVWIF010000088.1:0-3748 GCA_036639635.1 Longicatena sp. | reverse complement strand
GCCAACTATAAAAAGTCGTTTAATGAAACAACTAAACAGATCCAAAAGGTGCCTGGCTCAGTGCGGCCTTTGTTTGGGTTGGTGGATGTAAGAAGCTTAGTCAATGGCGTGGTGCTGCTTACGTTGCGTTACAGCGCCTTACTAGGTATCGTTATCATCTTCTCAAAATCTTTCAAAGGAGAAGAATTACGCTTTAAATACCATCTATTTGAAGTTTTCTCAACTCCGAAAGAAACAAGGAAAGGATGATTGCGAAAATCCATTTTTTAATATTTTTGGTGCAACTGCTAGTGCGGTTTTAATTGACTTCATCACAATTGATGAAGTCATTGGCACGCCTTTAGATGAGTTGGTTGTCTACTTGGATACTTTATCTAGGAAACATTTCAAACTTCTAGTTCTTTTTTATCGTCTTCATAATCGTTTTTATAACACGTTTTTGATTCCTTTTTCCTTTCACAAATACAAAAGTGAAAGGTAAAGCGATTGCCCCTACTACAAGCATATAAATAGGTATACTTTCTTGCGGTGTAGTATCACTCCACATATTAACTTTTTGTTGTTTTGCTTGTTTTTCTACCTCTTTTAAGGTATTGGTATATTCATAATCACCATATAAATACTTCACTTCCGCAAGTCCTTTTGCTACTAGATCTTTTTGTAGTAAACTACCATCGACAAATACCCAAGCTAGTTCGCGACCATATTTATCTACTACATCACTATGATCATCATATTCTAATTGAATGTTTTGCGCACCTTTTATTGCACTACAAACATACTCGCTAGCCTCTTTACCATATGGTTCTTTTTCTTTCGTATACTCTGGTGCATCAATCGCTAGAAAACGAACTGTTTTATCTTCTCCATCGATGATAAAATGTGCTGTATCTCCATCCGTACATTTAGCAAATTTGACTTCTTTTTTCGTATTCGCATGTAAAGGAATACAAGCGATCATGATACTGATTACAAATACTACTATTTTTTTCATATATCCCCTTTTATTTCAAAAAACCTTCAACAATTACTTTCTCAGCTTCATCAGCATTTAATCCAAAGCTTTGTAGCTTTATTAGTTGATCAGAATTAATCTTACCAATCGCTGCTTCATGAATAATCTGTGCATCTACATGATTTGCCGCAATTTCAGGGATACTACTAATTTTAGCTTGATCCATTATGATAGAATCACATTGAATATGCGCTCTTGACTTGTTATTACCAATCGCAATTGGATGAAATACTTGACGTGATTCATCTTTTCCTACTGAACGAGAAACAATTTGGACAACACTATCTTCTCCATTTAAATTTACACTTACATCTGAATGTGCAAATTGATGTCCATGGGTCATCAATTTTTCATTGATGACAAGCTTCGCATTTGTTCCAATAAAAGCTTCTGTAGTACGTTTTGTAGAATCAACCCCTTTAATTTGGCTCATATCCATTTTTGCATAGGCATTTTCTTCTAAGTAAATAATGGTCGTAGGATTCAAGATACGTTCTCCTTCTCCATTTCCTTCTCCGTAATGCTTTTCTACATAGGTAACTTTTGCATTTTTTGCAATATGAAATGTATGTATCCCATCATGCTCGCTATTTTCACATCCATCATTATGAATTCCACAACCCGCGATAATTTCTACATCTGCACCTTCTCCAATATAAAAATCGTTATATACAACATCATGTACACCACTCTCACTTACAATTACAGGAATATGTACATTTTCACCAACGGTATGTGCCTTCACAATAATATCAATACCTGGTTTATCCGTCTTTTGATTGATTTTTATATTTTGTGTAGAATGACGTTCTACTCCTTCTCCATTTTTACGTAGATTAAAAGCACTTCCTGGCATAAAGCCAGAAATATCTGCGATTTTATGTAGTAATTCTTTTTCCATTTTATCCATAATTTTCACCTATTTCTTATATTCACAAGTTGTAAACTCACTCATTAATTTTGGTAATATATCATCTTTACATCCTTTTTCCTTAATCGTTCCATTTTCAATCACAATGATTTCATCTGCTAATTGCATAATTCTTTCTTGATGAGAGATGATAATGATTGCTTGTTTACTGTTTTGTTGCAACTTTTGAAAAGTTTCAACCAGCTTCGCAAAGCTCCATAAATCAATACCTGCTTCAGGTTCATCAAAGATTGAAAGCATATTATCACGTGCTAAAATTGTCGCAATTTCAATACGTTTCACTTCTCCACCTGAAAGGCTATTGTCTACATCACGATCTAAGTAGTCTTTAGAACATAATCCAACATCACTTAAATAGGAACAGCACCGCTCTTCATTTAATTCTTTTCCATGTGCTAAAGATAAGAGCTTGCGAACACTCATCCCTTTAAAGCGAGGAGGTTGTTGAAAAGCATACGCAATTTTTTTTCTAGCACGCTCATCAATACTACAATGGGTAATATCTTCTCCATCAAAATAGATAGTACCTGAAGTCGGCATTTCTATCCCCATAATAATCTTTGCTAACGTTGATTTACCGCCTCCATTAGGACCTGTAATCACACAGAACTGATGATTATCAATCGTTAAATTGATATCCTTTAATATGTATTTTCCTTCTACTTGAAAAGAAATATTTTCTAATTTTAACATGGTTTCACTCCTCGATATAGTAACGTCTATAATTTTACCACAAAATCTATATAATTTATAGGATGATGTCTTTTTTATAATACTTACAAAAAAAAACACGCTTAGCGTGTTAGTTCTTTAAACTTTGAATAGGAGCTGGAATTCTCCCTTTACGATGAATCATAACAGAACAATCTGTCTGATTAATATTCATAACAGGACCACTTCCTAATAATCCTCCAAACTCTAATTCTTCTCCTACTTTTTTACCAATTGCAGGAATCGCACGTACAGCTGTTGTCTTAGAGTTTACCATACCGATAGCAGCTTCATCCGCAATAATACCTGAAATAACTTCTGGTGTCGTATCTCCTGGTATCACAACCATATCTAATCCAACAGAACAAACAGCAGTCATTGCTTCTAGTTTTTCTAAACAAAGCGTACCAGCACGTGTTGCAGCAATCATTCCCGCATCTTCACTAACTGGAATAAAAGCGCCTGATAAACCACCAACACTACTACTAGCCATAACACCACCTTTTTTAACAGCATCATTTAACATAGCTAAACAAGCCGTTGTTCCATAGGCACCACAAGAATCTAAGCCCATTTCCTCTAAAATATAGGCAACAGAATCACCAATAGCAGGAGTTGGTGCAAGTGATAAATCAACAATACCAAAAGGTACGCCTAAACGCTCACTGGCAAGTGTTCCTACCATTTGTCCCATACGCGTTATTTTAAATGCAGTCTTCTTAATAATGTCCGCAAGCTCATTCATAGGTAAATCTTTCGATGCTTTCGCTAGAGCCGCACGAACAACTCCTGGACCACTAACACCTACATTAATCACGCAATCAGCTTCCCCAACACCATGAAAAGCCCCAGCCATAAAAGGATTATCTTCTGGTGCATTACAGAATACAACCAGTTTAGCAGCACCAATACAATTATTATCTTTTGTTAATTCTGCAGCTTCTTTTACCATACGTCCCATAAGTTCAACCGCATTCATATTAATACCAGCTTTAGTAGAACCAATATTAACAGAAGCACATACATGATCAGTTTGTGCAAGGGCTCTAGGAATTGATTCCATCAATTCACGATCGCCTGCAGCACACCCT
>JAVWIF010000087.1:0-3925 GCA_036639635.1 Longicatena sp. | reverse complement strand
ACACGATCTCTCTTTCGTGTTTTTTTAAAACCTTGGTATTAGCATATTAAAATAATTTAAACCAAGATTATAAACTACTGTTTTTAAATACTTTAGTCATAGACTTGAATAAAAGCAACGAAGCCTTTATGATAAAAAGAGATACAACAAAGGACATGAGGTGAAAATGTATGAAAAAGATTGTTAAGATTGAACCATTTTATGAACCACGTATGTGGGGAGGAGGGACACGACTTAAAGATGAATTTCATTATGAAACACAGGTAGCTCCTTTAGGAGAAGTATACAACGTAGTTGCTTTAAAAGATCATGCAGATTGTTTTATACCTGAATTGCAAATGAGTCTGTCTCAATTGTATAAGCAAGAACCTAGTTGGTTTGTTTGTGATTGTGAAGAATTACCAATTCGTGTTAATATCTTAGACCCAAAAGCAGACTTATCTATTCAATTACATCCAGATGATGGGTTTGCTAAAAAATACAATCAAGGAAGAGGAAAACCTGAGGCATGGGTGATTTTAGATACACCAGAAGATGGTTATATTCAATTTGGACATCATGCGAAAACACGAGAAGAGTTTAAAACCATGTCGCAAAAAGGTGATTGGGAACATTTGCTAAAGTATGTAAAGGCAGTAAAAGACGGCTTCATTGATATTCCTGCAGGTACTTTACATGCCATAGGAGCAGGCGTATTAACGTATAATATATCAAGAAATGCGGATTGTACCTTGCGCTTATATGATTATGATCGTATTGAAAAGGCAACCAATAAAAAACGTGAGTTACAACGTGAAGAGGTTTTCTTGAATGTGAATATACCAGATCGTTCCACTTCTTTTGTCTTATATCCAAGCACATATGAAGACGGTATTGATATAACGAGCTATTGGGATGAGCCAGGTTTATACACATTAAAAAGATTAAAGATAGATAAAGAAGGAGTTTTCTCTTATGATCGCTTTGCCTTCTATACGTGTGTTGATGGAGAAGGCAGTATACAAGGTGTGCCAATACGTAAAGGAGAAACTTTATTAGTACCAGATAAGATGGGATTGCTTACATTTAAAGGAGAAATGGATTTATTTTTAGCGTCCTATCACAACAAATAAACCAGCAGGAAATTTCCTGCTGGTTTTATTAAGTAATAATAAGTCCTTCTTTGATAACATCATGAATGGTAATTTCTTTTAATTTATTGCGATATTCTTTTTCAGCACTATTTAGGTAATCCATAATCATTTTTTCTTTTTCTCGAACTTCTTTTTTTGTTGCGAATACTTTTTCTACTAAACCAGTGTTTTGAGCAAAGCTTTCTTTCCCTTCAATAGCCTCAAAGATATCTAAGAAAGTAATATCCGTTGTTTTTTTATTTAAGATAAAGCCACCATGTTTACTAGCGATGGAAGTAATTAGCTTATGAACAACGAGTTGACGAATAATTTTCTTTAAATAAGAGTCTGAAACATCTAAACGACTGCTTAATTCATGACTTTTAATTGGTTCATTTTTAGCACTAATCATTAACATAATACATATCGCTTGTTCAAAACTACCTCTAATCTTCATTCTATTTCCTGCTTTCTATATTTTTGTTATATCTTACGAATAGTATAGTCATGTTTGATACCTTTTTGCAAGCTTATATTTTTATAAAAAATAAATAAAAGAGGGTTGACAAAATAATGTAAGAGTATATAATTTTGGTTATTCTATAGATACTTAGTATCTATAGATAATATTTATCTAAGAAAGAAGGATGGTTATGAAGGAAGAATGGAAACTCGTTTTACACAGTACTTGGATTAAAGTAGTACTAATCGCAATCATTATTATTCCCATGGTATATTCAGGAATCTTCTTAGGTTCTATGTGGGATCCTTATGGCAATGCAGATAAGATGCCAGTTGCTGTGGTAAACAATGATGAAAAAGTAAATTACAATAATAAAACAATGCAAGTTGGAAATGAATTGGTAAAAAACTTAAAAGAAAATAAGGCAATGGATTTTCAATTTGTTGATGAATCTGTTGCGAAAGAAGGTTTATCAAAAGGAATATATTATATGAGCATTACGATACCAAAGGAATTTTCATATAATGCAACAACCTTACTTGATAAAAGTCCTAAGAAAATGGTATTAGATTATGCTACAAATCCTGGAACGAATTATATAGCTTCTAAGATGGATGAAAGTGCTATGTCTAAAATTAAGGAAAATATAAATGCTAGTGTAACTAAAACATATGCAGATACTTTATTCTCTCAAGTAAAAGAATTAAGTGCTGGATTATATGAAGCAAGTGATGGTACCAGTAAACTAGGTAATGGTGTTGATCAAACAATTACTGGTAATCGTACAATTCATGATAACTTACAAACATTGGCTAGTAGTACCTTAGTATTTCGTAATGGTACACATAGTCTTGAAGAAGGAATCAGCGCTTATACAAATGGAGTAACAACGTTACAAACAGGAACTAAACAAATGTATGATGGAGTGAATACGCTACAAACTAAAAGCAATACATTGATTGGTGGCGTTGGTCGTTTACAGAATGGTACACGAGCTTTACGTAATGGAGTAGATGCTTATACGCAAGGCGTAAATGAAGTTACTACTGGTATCAATCAAGTTGTAACAAATAGTGCAGCATTAAATCAAGGAATGAGTGATTTTGCTAGTGGTGTAGTACAAAGTAAGAATGCAAGTGCTCAATTAGCTTTTGGAGTAGAACAATTAAGTCAAGGGTTAAATACACAATTATCACCAGCGAACTTAGCAAATATTAAAAGTCTATTAGAACTAAACAATAAAGCACAAGCTGCCAATACGTTAACGCAACAATCACATAAAGAGTTAATTGAAGAATTAAAGAGCTTGCCTAATGCAAATACAAATGCAAGTATTCAAAAAGCCATTGTAGCTTTAAATAATGATAATCAACAGACGTTATATCAAGCCAATAATCAAATGATAAGCACATTAGAAAATGGTTTATTACAAGTACAAGATACGATTAACAACAAAGGGTTACTGACAGGTACAAAAAGCTTACATGCGGGATTAACAAAATTAGATAATGTGTTTACAGGTGAAAAAGGGCTAGTGAATGGAGTTAAGAATTATACCAATGCACTTACACAAATACAAACAGGGACTAACACATTACATAATAAATCAAAAGAATTAACAAGTGGGAGTGAGCAAGTGGCTATAGGAACTAATCAATTGAATGAAAACATGCCTTTATTAGTAGAAGGAGTGGCATCTTTATCTCAAGGGGCGAGCGATTTAAATGCTGGTTCTATGTATTTAATTAGTAAAAACCAAGCTTTATTATCTGGAGTTAATAGCTTGTATCAAGGTTCTCTTCAATTACATGCAGGGGCTAACTTATTAGCAAATGGTTCTAATACGTTAGGTACAGGCTTGTTAACAATAAAAGAAGGAACACAAACATTAAATAGTAAATTGGATGAGGGTGCTAGAAGTAGTGATGTAAAAACTACAGAAGATACGTTGGATATGTTAGCAACCCCACTATCTTTAGAACATCACCAAGTAAGTAATGTAGAAAACAATGGGAAAGCAATGGCTCCTTATATGATGTCAGTTGGATTATATGTAGCTTGTATGGCATTTACATTAGTGTATCCATTGCTAAAGAATACAAATAAAACAAAGAATGGTTTTGCAATGTGGAAGGGAAAAGCTTCTATTATGTATACAATCTCCACAATTATGGCACTTCTAATGATTGGTGCACTTATGCTAATTAATGGATTAGCACCAGAGAAAGTAGTCTTAACGTTCTTAATGGCATGTTTGATTGCAGCAGGGTTTATGTCACTTATTGTATTCTTTAATATTGTATTAGGAAAAGTAGGCGCATTTCTTATCTTAATGTTTATGATTTTTCAA
>JAVWIF010000086.1:0-4271 GCA_036639635.1 Longicatena sp. | reverse complement strand
AAGAAATAGGACGATAGGAGGAAATTAAATAATGGCAAAGAACGTAAAAGCGGGCACACGTAAACGTAAGGCACGCAAGAATATTGCTCGTGGATGTGCACACATTCACTCAACTTTTAACAATACCATCGTTACTATTACTGATGAAAATGGAAACGCTGTAGCATGGTCAAGTGCTGGAGCATTAGGATTCAAAGGTTCTCGTAAATCTACTCCTTTTGCTGCTCAAATGGCAGGAGAAGCTGCAGGTAAAGCAGCAATAGAAAATGGTATGAAAGCAATCGCAGTTTGTGTAAAAGGTCCAGGACCAGGACGTGAAGCAGCTGTAAGAGCATTACAAGTAGCAGGATTGGAAATTACATTGATTAACGATGTTACACCAATTCCGCATAATGGTTGTCGTCCACCTAAACGACCACGTGGTTAAAATTTGACCTTAATTGAGGAGGTATAGTATGCAAAAATTCGAACGTGCACATTTTGAAGTAAAAGAATATGATGATTCAGAACATTACGGTAAGTTTGTTTTCGAACCTTTGGAAAGAGGATTTGGAACAACTATTGGGAATGCACTTAGACGTGTTTTGCTTTCTTCTTTACCAGGAGCTGCCGTATTTTCAATTAAAGTCGATGGAGTTTACCACGAGTTCACTTCAATTCCTGGAATTGTCGAGGATGTAACGGCGATTATTTTAAATATTAAAACTCTCGTTATGGAAATCCAAGACGACGAAATTTATACATTAAGAATTTCTAAACAAGGACCCGGTGTTGTTACAGGTGCTGATATTATCTGCCCTGAAGGAGTAGAAATGATAAGTAAAGATTTATTTATCTGTACTCTTGAAGAAGGCGGAATGTTAGAAATGGAATTACAAGCTCGTATTGGACGTGGTTATGTAAGTGCAGATACTAACAAACAATTATATCAAACACAAAACCAACCTTTAGGAATTATTTATACGGATTCAATTTATACACCAATTGAAAAAGTATCTTATCTTGTAGAACCAACACGTGTTGGACAAGATGCACATTATGATAAAGTAACTTTAGAAATCTGGACGGATTCTTCTATTAGTCCTGCAGAATCTGTAGCATTAGGATCAAAAATTCTAATAGATCATTTAGAACTTCTTACAAATGTACATGACGCTGTAAATGATATGGAATCTGTGATGAAAGAAGCACAAGGTGAAGTTCAGAATAAGGGACTTGTTATGATGATCGAAGACTTAGACTTGTCTGTTCGTTCTTATAACTGTTTAAAGCGTGCAGGTATTCAAACTGTTGAAGAACTTACACAAAGAACAGAAGACGAAATGATGAGAGTAAGAAACTTAGGTAAAAAATCATTAAAAGAAGTAAAAGACAAAATTTATGATTTGGGTTTAAATTTCAAATCATACGAATAATACGCAAGGGAGGTTAATTACCAATGTGGAATCGTAAATTAGGACGTACTGCTGATCATCGTAAAGCGTTGTTACGTAATATGGCAACTTCATTAATTGCTAATAGTCAAATTGAAACTACTGAAATGAAAGCAAAAGAGCTTCGTTCAGTTGCTGATGAATTGATTACCTTAGCAAAACGCGGTGACTTACATGCTCGTCGTCAAGCAGCTAGCTTTGTACGCGATGTTGTAGTAAATGAAACAACAGGTCAGACAGCGTTACAAAAATTATTTGATGAAATTGGACCTGCATATGCAGATCGTAATGGAGGATACACACGCGTTGTTAAAACAAGAATGCGTCGTGGAGACTCTGCTCCAATGGCTATCATTGAATTTGTAAAATAATAAAATAAGAAGCATTGTGTAGAAATTACATGATGCTTTTTTCTTTGCTATTGTATACTGTACATGATAAGATATGTATAGTATAAAGAAGGAGATGAACTCAGTGAATAGAAAAAAATTAAGGTTAGCTATTGGCATATGTACACTTTTAATTTGTTGTGGTATTGGTTATATAATTTATACAATACAAAGTTCTAATGATATAGAAAAACAAATGAAAGTAGTCTTTGTAGAACAAAAAAAGATTGAATATGGAAGTAAAGATGTAGATGTTAAAGCATTCATTAAGAGTTCATCAGATGAAATCACAACCTATCCTAAAATTGATACAAAAAAATTAGGAAAACAAAAGCTTTCATATTTGATGAAAAAAGGAACACACGAAAAAACATTTGTATACGAAGTAATAATTGAAGATACTCAAAAACCAGAAATTATATTGAAACAAGAAACAATCACAATAGGTTTACATACTGAATTTGATCCTCTTAGTAATATTGTATCTGTTCGTGATCTCGTTGATGGTGACTTGGTCTATAATAAATCAAAAAGCAAAGGAAGTTATACGATTACTTCAAATGTGGATGTCAATGTGGAAGGAACGTATCAAGTTGATATTGAAGCAAGTGATATTAATGGAAATATAGAAAATGCTAGCTATAGTGTAATTATAAAAAATGAAGTAGCCAAAGAAGTGCCTAATGAAAGTGCTTCTTCTACTACACAACCAACCTATATAAAAGGTGTTTTATTAGTAAATAAGAAACATGGCTTAGCGAAAGATTATGGAGCACTAGATCCAAGTGCTTATGGAGCTTTACAGAGATTACAACAAGGAGCAAGCGCAGCGGGATTTAGTATACCTTTGATATCTGGTTATCGCTCTTATGATACACAAACAACATTATACAACAATTATGTTGCAAGAGATGGGCAAGCGGCTGCTGATACATATTCTGCTCGTCCTGGATACTCAGAACATCAATCTGGCTTAGCTTTTGATATAGGGGCAATTGATAATGATTATGGAAGTACACAAGAAGGTATTTGGTTGAAAAACAATTGTGCTAAGTATGGCTTCATTTTACGTTATCTAGCTGGTAAAGAATATATCACAGGATATCAGTATGAACCTTGGCATGTTCGTTATGTTGGAGTTGATATAGCAACAACCATAATGCAACAAGGAATTACATTAGAAGAATACTTGGGAGACGTATAACAAACGTTTTGATAGTCTTTTTACTTTATCTAAGCCGTATTTGTTTAAAATGATTGTACATAGTAGAAAAAGATAATTGTATGCTTACATGAAGAATAGGAGTTGAATTTGATTTGGATTTAATTGAAGAAATGGAAACTTATGCATTAAAAGAAGATATACCAATTATGCAAAAAGAAGGAATAGAATTTATGTGTTCTTTTATAAGAGAACATCAAATAAAAAATATACTAGAAATAGGAAGTGCAATTGGGTACTCAGCTATTCGAATGGCACTTGTTGACCCTACTATACATATTACAACAATTGAACGTGATGAAGCACGTTATCTTAGTGCGTTAGATTATATTGAACGCAGTGGGATAAAGGAACAAATAGAGATTCTTCATGGAGATGCACTATTAACAAATATTACACAAAGTTATGACATGATATTTATAGATGCAGCGAAAGCCCAATACATTAAATTTTTTGAACATTATGAAAATAATTTAAAACAAAATGGATTTGTAATAAGTGATAACTTGAAGTTTCATGGATATGTAGAACATAGTGAACTTGCTACATCTCGTAATCTTCGTCAATTGGTTAGAAAGATTAAGAATTTTGTTACATATCTAAAAGATAGAGAAGATTATGAAACACAGTTTTTTGAATTTGGTGATGGGGTAGGAATTAGTAGAAAAAAATAGTTTTTATATACAAAAAATTAATATTTGTGTTACAATAAAGGAAAGAAAGTGGTGATGAACATGAAAAAAATAATACCAGCTATTGCTATCCTTGGAAGTGTTGCAGCTCTTGTTGCATATAAAATCAAAAAGGATGAAAAAAAAGAAATTGTTGATTTAGATCAAGACTTATTATCAGATGAAGATTTATACGAAGGTAACGATGAACATGTAGAAGAGGGACCTATTAGTGAACCTCAATCATGTTGTATGAATGATGCAGAAGATAAAGAAGAAGAAAAAGCTGTTGGTGAATCCGATGAAAAAGCTCCTGAAGATTTAGATGAAGAAGCTACAAACCCCAAAGCCAAATAAAAAGAATTAATAAAAAATGCTTGAAGAATGAGATGCTCCTGTAAATGAGCGTCCAGTTTGCAATAATGTAAGACTTAAATCGATTCCTCATATTCTATATTTACTAAATGAAGCACATAAGAAAATAGGAAATATTAAGGATGGACAAGCAAAGTAACATTATAAAACTAAAAAACTACGATTATTATTATATCAGAAC
>JAVWIF010000085.1:0-4340 GCA_036639635.1 Longicatena sp. | reverse complement strand
CAGAAACTATTAGATGAAACAAAAACGCAATGTTGTTTTAGATACATAAGGTTGATTTATAAAATAAATTACTATCAGTGGTGAATGCAGAAGGTTTTGAAAACAGATTTCATATAAGAATTGAAATAGAAATAATATTTATTTGAATAGGGATGTTGTATACTATGATACTAACTGGAAAGAATAAAAATAGTGATAATTTTTGTGGTTTTTAAGTCAGTGTAGCAAAAAAAACACTTGTAAAAAAAGCTGCTTTATGGTAATCTATCTATGTTGTATGTCCTTTTGGATTTACAACCGCTCAAAATAAGGTCTAAGTGTAAGTAATTACCACCTTACTTGGCGAGTCTTAAAACTAAATAGAAGGAGGTGCGATTATGTACGCAATTATCGAAACTGGTGGAAAACAAATCCACGTAGAAGAAGGTTCAACAATCTTTGTAGAAAAACTTGATGTTCAAGAAGGAGAAACTGTTGTATTTGACAAAGTAGTAGCTTACTCAGACAAATCAACTAAAGTAGGTACTCCCTATGTAAAAGGTGCTAAAGTTAGCGCAAAAGTTGAAAAACAAGGGAAATCAAAGAAGATTATTATTTTCAAATACAAAGCAAAAAAAGGAAGTTCTCATCGTAAACAAGGTCACCGTCAACCATATACTAAATTAACTGTTGAAAAAATAGAGGCTTAAGTTATGGTGAAGGTCTTAGTGTTACGAAAACAACAGCAGATACAAGAAATAGAAGTATCAGGACACTCTGGTTATGACAATCACGGACGTGATTTAGTTTGTGCAGGAGTAAGTTCAATCACTGTTGGAATGATGAACGCTTTATCAGAAATGACCGAAGATACATGCAATCTTGTTATGCAAGATGCGTATGTTAAAATTCATATAAAACAACAAAATGAAGTTGCGCAGATGCTTGTTAAAGCTATGCTCATTCAACTTCAAACATTACAAGAAAGTTATACATCATATATTACCATAAAAGATCAGGAGGTGTAATTATGAAATTTGTATTAGATATCCAGTTATTTGCATCTAAAAAGGGAGTTGGTTCTACTAAGAACGGTCGTGACTCTGCATCAAAACGTTTAGGTTCAAAATTAGCTGACGGACAATTCTGCCATGCAGGATCAATTATTTATCGTCAACGTGGTACTAAAATTCACCCAGGAACTAACGTTGGAAGAGGTGGAGATGATACTTTATTTGCGAAAGTAAATGGTATTGTTAAATTCGAGCGTTTAGGTAAAGACAAGAAAAAAGTGTCTGTATACCCTCAGGCTTAATTAAAAAATCCCCTTTGAAGGGGATTTTATTTTCTTAAAAACAAACGAAAAGAGGTGTTTAATATGTTTGTCGATCGTGTAAAAGTACATGTTAAAGGTGGAAAAGGTGGAGACGGTATCGTGGCATTTCGTCACGAGAAGTATGTTGCCTTTGGAGGACCTAGTGGTGGAGATGGTGGAACTGGTGGCAATGTCATCTTCATGGTAGATGAAGGACGTACTACGTTACTTGATTTACGTTATAATAAAAAGATTAATGCAGAACCAGGTGGAAATGGGAAAACAAAAAAAATGCATGGTGCTACAGGAGCTGATCAAATTGTGAAAGTTCCTCAAGGAACGATTGTAAAAGATGCCCGTTCTGGTAGAATTATTGCAGATTTAACACGTTCGGGTCAAAGTGAAATTATTGCAAAAGGTGGTAAAAAAGGACGTGGAAACCATCGTTTTAAATCAAGTAAAAATACGGCACCACAATATAGTGAACTAGGAGCTCCTGGTGATGAATTTGATGTACAAGTAGAACTAAAAGTACTTGCTGATATTGGATTGGTTGGTTTTCCTTCTGTAGGGAAATCTACACTATTATCTGTCGTTTCTAAAGCTAGACCTGAAATAGCAGAATATCATTTTACAACCATTGCACCAAATCTAGGTATGGTTCAAGTGCCAGATGGAAGAAGTTTTGTAATGGCTGATTTACCTGGACTTATTGAAGGTGCTAGTGAAGGTAAAGGACTTGGTCATCAGTTTTTACGCCATATTGAGCGCTGTAGAGTTATTTTACATGTAATAGATATGGGTGGAAACGATGGACGTGATCCTGTATCGGATTATAAAATCATCAATGAAGAACTAGGAAACTATGAATATCGTTTACTAGAACGACCACAAATCGTATTGGCCAATAAAATGGATTTACCACAAGCTCAAGAAAATCTAGAACGATTTAAAAAAGCATATCCAGATATAGAAGTGTTTGAAACAACAACAATTATTGCTGAAGGTTTAGATCCTGTTTTATATCGCGCAGCAGACTTATTAGCAACTACTCCACAATTTCCATTATATAATGATGAAGATGTTGATAGTGATGCAGAAGGTGTATTGTATAAGTTTAATAAAGAAGCCCCAGCTTTTGAAATTAATAACTTAGGTGGAGGACGTTGGGAACTTGTTGGAGAAGAAATGGTTCGTTCTTTCAAAATGAGTAAATTGGATAATGAAGAAGACTTTATGCGTTTTGCTAGAAAAATGCGTGTCATGGGAATTGATGAAGGATTACGTAAAGCAGGATGTAAAAACGGAGATACAATTTCCATTTGTGATATTGAATTTGAATTTGTTGAATAAAAAGAAGTTCTTAGAGCTTCTTTTTTTTAGGTATCTTACTATCATTTTATAGGGAAAAAGTATAAAATGAATGTATGAGCGGAGGAACGAATAATGAAATTTGTATCATGGAATGTAAATGGGTTACGTGCTTGTGTAACCAAAGGATTTTTAGAATTCTTTAAAGAAATAGACGCGGATATTTTTTGTGTACAAGAAACAAAAATGCAACCAGGACAATTAGAATTAGAGACACCAGGATATTACCAATATATGAATAGTGCAGAAAAAAAAGGATATAGTGGGACGATGGTATTTACTAAAAAAGAACCTATCAATGTACAATATGGAATAGGGATAGATGAACATGATCATGAAGGTCGTGTGATTACTTGTGAATATGATACTTTTTTCTTTGTCTGTGTATATACACCTAATTCTAAAGAAGGATTATTACGCTTAGATTATCGTATGAGTTGGGAGGATGATTTTAAAGCGTACCTACATAAATTAAATGAAACAAAGAATGTGATTATATGTGGAGATTTAAATGTTGCTCATCAAGAAATAGATTTAAAAAATCCTAAGACAAATCATAAGAATGCTGGATTTAGTGATGAAGAACGTGCCAAGATGAGTGCTTTATTAGATAGTGGGTTTATTGATTCATATCGATATTTATATCCAGATAAGATAGACGCTTATTCATGGTGGAGTTATCGTTTTAATTCGCGTGCTAAGAATACAGGATGGAGAATTGATTATTTTCTTGTATCTGAAGATGCGAAAGATAAAATTAAAGAAGCCCATATTCATCAAGATATATTAGGTAGTGATCATTGTCCTGTATCTCTTGAATTTACATTATAAAATTTAAAATAAGAAACAAGAATACTCGAAAAAGTGTTCTTGTTTTCTTTTCCATAATTTACCTATGAGAAATGGAAAATTTTAGTATCCAAGTGAATGGAAAATCCTTACAATACTAGTTGTAGAAATAATCTCTACGATAAAAAGGAGCATACTTATGAAATGTATAGAATATGGTTATGTTAGAGTTTCATCAAAGGATCAAAACCTTGATCGTCAATTAGTTGCGATGCAAGAAAAAGGAATTTTAAATAAAAACATCTATCAAGATAAACAGTCTGGAAAAGACTTTCATCGTATTAGTTATCAACGTTTGTTAAAAAAAATAAAAGAGGGAGATGTCCTGTATGTTAAATCAATTGATCGTTTAGGGCGAAATTATGAAGATATTATCGAGCAATGGAGGATTATAACAAAACTTAAGAAAGCAGATATTGTGGTGTTAGATTTTCCGCTATTAAACACGCAGAGCCAAGTGAATGGTTTAACTGGTCAATTTATAGCGGATTTAGTTTTGCAGATATTATCTTATGTAGCAGAAGTAGAACGAAAGAACATTAAACAACGCCAACGTGAAGGCATTGAAGTTGCGAAAGCAAAAGGACTTCATTTAGGAAGACCTAAGAAAGAAAAGCCAAGTAATTATGATGAAGTTTATTACTTATGGAAGAGTAAAGTTATTACTGGAAGAGAAGCAGCAAGACGATTAAATACGAATCACCAAATGTTTTTTCGTTGGGTAAATGAGCAATAAATAGACATTATCTTTATGAATATGTATGAACGTTTAAAAGTAATATAGAATAAGTTAATTTTTTTTCAATATTTGGCATAAAAGGTAGAC
>JAVWIF010000084.1:0-4468 GCA_036639635.1 Longicatena sp. | reverse complement strand
GGCTTTGGTGATAAGTCATAACAAACTCTATTTACGTTCTTTACTTCTTTTAATATACGATCAGTAATCTTTAATAATACAGGCCACTCTATTTGTTCAATAGTAGCACTCATTGCATCAATAGTATTTACAGCACGTAAGATAACAGGATATTCATAACATCTAGCATTATCTTTTACACCTACTGATTTAAAATCAGGAACAACACTAAAATATTGCCATACTTTTCTATCTAAATTTGCTAAATGAAATTCTTCTCTTAGAATAGCATCACTTTCACGTACTGCTTCTAATCTTTCTTTGGTAATAGCACCAAGACAGCGTACTCCTAAACCAGGTCCTGGGAATGGTTGACGAAATACCATGTCATCACGTAAACCTAATTCTAAACCACAAGCTCTTACTTCATCTTTGAATAATTGTTTAAGAGGTTCTACTAATTCAAAAGCTAAATCTTCTGGTAATCCTCCTACGTTATGATGAGATTTTACAACCTTCGCAGTTTTTGTACCAGATTCTACAATATCAGGGTATATCGTACCTTGTGCTAAATAATCAATGCCTTCTAATTTTCTAGCTTCTTCTTCAAAGACACGAATAAATTCAGCTCCAATAATCTTTCTTTTTACTTCTGGTTCACTTACTCCATCTAGTTTACTTAAGAAACGCTCACTTGCATCTACATAGATTAAATTAGCGTCTAATTGGTCTCTAAACACTTCTACAACGCTCTCTGATTCGCCTTTACGCATAAGTCCATGATTTACATGTACACATACCAATTGTTTCCCTATTGCTTTTAAAAGAAGGGCAGCTACTACAGAACTATCTACTCCACCAGAAAGTGCCAATAGTACTTTCTTATCTCCTACTTGTTGTTTCACTAATTCTACTTGATCAGCAACAAAGTTCTTCATGTTCCAATTCTTTTCAGCTTTACAAGTATCAAAGACAAAGCTTTTTATCAATGTCATTCGTTCTTCTTCATCACTAGGCCAACTCTTTAATGTTTCTTGTTTTGCTAAAGGATGATTTACAATCATTGTTGGAATATTTACTTCATATAAATAAGGACTTACATCAATATCCTTACCATCTACATTACGATATTCTCCACCATTTAAGATAATTCCTTTTACATTGCTTAATGCAAGTAATTCTTCTTTAGTTATATCATGAGGATATATCTCACTATATACACCTAATGCTCTTATTTCTCTTGCTAAAACAGTATTTTCATCACTACCTAAATCTAAAATAACAATCATGTCTTGTTTCATTGGAACCTCCCTTACGTATTCGTATTTTATTTACCACTATATCTTAACGCATAAATGATTACAATATCAAGTATTTATGTGAACTAATTACAAGTATCTTTATAAACTTTGTTGCATAGAATAAAAGGTAGAACTTATCATAGTTCTACCCATCTCTTGAAAGGAGTTTTTCTATGTCTGAAGTTATCACTCAACCTCTTAATGGGGATCATACTTGTCCTGCTGTTGGTTATCAATCTGCTTCTATCTGTGTGCCAGTAACGGTTACACCTTTTGCAAATGCTGGTATAACTTCTACAAAATGTTGTGGAAATCCTGTAGTAGCTCCAGGTATTAACACTTGTGGTGGAATTAAGAATGGTGCTTGTACTTTCACAATTACACAGAATATTTGTGTGGCTGTTCCTGTTGATTTTGGTGCTAATGCAATTGTTGGTGACACTTTTGTTAACTGCAATGGAGCAAGTGCAGATGATATCTGTACCCATTGTGAAAAAGTAGTAGAACCAGCTATTAAATAATCATGAAACAACATCCAACCTCATGTGAAGAAGAAACGACTTGTACAAGTACTTCTTCACAGTTTGCAAGTGTAAAAATCCCTATACATTTACAACCTTATGCAATCGTTAAAGAAATCACAACACAGTGTTGTGATGAGCCTATTCTTTCTATTCAAACTAGAAATGAACCCTCTTGTACTTGTGGTTATGAACTATTAATTACCCAAAATATATGTATTCATATTCCTATCGAATTTGGAGCAGCTTGCGATATTGGTGATATTCAAAGTGAATGTACTCCATCTCCTTGTTGTGAGCACACCTATCGAAGAAAATAAATGACGTTAAACTCGTCAAGTATCACGAGTCTAACGTTATTTTTCTAGATATATCGTTTTCTATTCGTTTCTTTAATTCTTTTATGTTGTATTCTATCTTACTAATTATTTCATTAAATTCATCGTCGCTTTTTCCACTAGGATCCTCTAGTCCCCAATCTTCTTGATAACGACAAGAAAGGTTAGGACAGCTTACATTGCATCCCATGGTAATCACGATATCAACATTTGGTAATGTTGATATTAATTTAGACTCTTGTGTTTTCTCCATATCAATTTGATATCTTGTTTTCATCAAACGACAAGCATCTTGATTGATATGTGTTTGCACTTGTGTCCCTGCTGAATAACTTTCAAAAACATCTGACGCATAATGTTTTCCTAAAGCTTGCGCTATTTGCGAGCGACAAGCGTTATGCACACATATAAACGCTACCTTTATTTTTTCCATCTTAACGATTCCTCTCAATAATATCAATGACTTCTTGATAGGTTAATACTTTACCACAAGAAACAACTTTTCCCTTATAAACAAGTGCAGGTGTTGACATAACACCATAACTAGCAATTTCGATAACGTCATGTACATGACGTACACCAATCGATTCTTTCGTTTCTTGAATAGCTTTTCGTGCGACTTCTTCAAGCTGTTTACATTTTGTACAACCTGATCCTAATACTAACATACATTCTTCATTTTCAATATCGTTAATACTACTCTTTATACTTGGTGAACAACTTCTTTTTTCTTCTGCTTTCTTCCATAATTTCATTTTCTTTTCCTCCATTTTTTATACTAAAAACATATGAAATGCATTAAACAAATATCCTACAATAATAATACCCACACTACATATTCCTACAAACGTCCATAATAGCTTTGGTTTAATTGCTCTCTTTAAGAAAATGAGTGAAGGTAGACTTAAGGTCGTAACTGCCATCATAAACGCTAACACACTCCCTAGTTGTGCCCCTTTTACTAGTAAGGATTCTGCCACTGGTATGGTTCCAAAGATATCTGCATACATGGGTATTCCTACAATTGTAGCAAGAACTACACCAAATGGATTATCATTTCCTAAAACAGATACAATCCAAGATTCTGGTATCACATTATGAATCATCGCTCCGATACCCACTCCTATTAAAATGTAAGGAAATACTTTTTGAAACGTATCTTTCATTTGTTGTTTTGCTACATCAATTCTATCTTTTTGCTTTAATTCCGGTATTTCAAGCTCCACATTATTTACATTCTTAATAAAATCTTCCACTTCATCTTCCATATGCAAGTGTTCAATGAGTGTACCACCAATAACCGCAATACATAAGCCAACTAGAACATAAGCAATTGCTACTTTTGTACCAAAAATACTCATTAATAAAACTAAACTACCTAAATCCACCATTGGTGAAGATATTAAAAATGAAAATGTGACACCCAATGGTAAGCCTGCGCTTCGAAAACCTATAAACAAAGGAATTGAAGAACATGAACAAAAGGGAGTTATCGTCCCCAATAAAGCTGACATTATATTGGCTTTTATCCCATGAAAACGACCAAGTATTTTCTTACTCTTCTCTGGTGGAAAATAGCTTTGGATATAAGATATTATAAATATTAACACACATAATAAAATCGTAATCTTTATTACATCATATAGGAAAAATTGAATACTGGCTCCTAGGAGCGTCTGCGTATTGATTCCTACAAATATAAGACCTTTCCCTATCCATTCATTAATCCATTGCATACCAAGTATTTGCTCTTGCATAAATTCCAATTTATTACCTCCTCTCTAATCACATCAAATAAATTTGATGTGATATTCTTTTATAAAAGCCAACTTTCGTTGACTTTATTTACAACACGTTGTTTCTTTACTTTTATTTGTCGTCGTAATTGTTTGTAAACACTTCATAGCTAACAAACTACCTTCTTCACTAATTCGATAATGTGTCCATTTGCCTTCTTGTCTACTCACAACAATTTGTGATTCACAAAGTATTTTCATATGATAAGACAAAGCAGATTGAGATATTTGAAGTTGTTCCATTAAAACACATGCACATTTTTCACCGCTTTGTAGTTGTTCTAATACAAGCCATCGTTTTTCATCACTTAGTGCTTTAAATATTTTTACCTCGTTTTTATATGCTTTTTCCATTGTTTTATCCTCATATCAAATATATTTGATATGATAAGTATAACCAGTTTTTATGTGCTTGTCAATTCTTATCTAAACGAAGTCTATTGCATGATTGTCATCAAATCCTCATAACTGGTATTGCTCGTCTTTAATTCCATTTTAGCATTTGTTCTAGCTTCATCACTAGCTATTTCTTG
>JAVWIF010000083.1:0-4540 GCA_036639635.1 Longicatena sp. | reverse complement strand
GTTAATAAAGGCTTTAATTCATAATTATTTGCAGGAATTGTATTTTATATAGTTGATTCTTGGAGTGTAAAAGTTAAGGACTGTCATTTGACAGTCCTTTGTTTTAAGGTAATAAGTTACCAGCGGCAATATAGATAGAATACCATTCTTCACGTGTTAGTGAGAAGTTTTCTACTTCACAAATATCTTTTATTCTACTAAGGTTTGTAGAACCTAGAACAACTTGCATATGGGCAGGATGACGTAAAATCCAAGCAACTGCAATTGTACTATTTGTTACGTTATAATGTTTTGCTAATTCATTAACACGTTTGTTAACTTCGGGGAATTTAGGATTATCTAAGAAAACTCCTTCAAACATTCCAAATTGGAAAGGTGACCAGCATTGTATTGTGATATCATGAATCCGACAGTATTCAAGTGTCATGTTATCGCGATCGATTGCTCTAGCATCAAAGGTGTTTACATTAAATCCTGCATCAATCATTGGTGTATGCATAATACTAAATTGCATTTGATTAATTTCAATAGGACGTTTCACATCCTTTTGTAACAATTCAATTTGTAATGGATTATGATTACTAACACCAAAGTGGCGTACTTTTCCACTCGCATATAGTTCTTCAAAAGCCACATCAACCTCTTCTGGCTCCACTAAAGTATCAGGGCGATGTAATAATAGATAATCTAGATAACCACACTGTAAACGCTCTAAACTCTTATCAACACAGGCAATAATATAATCTTTTGAAAAATCAAAATGATTTGTTTCACTTCTATGGATTCCACATTTTGTTTGAATTATCATTTGTTCACGTAATGTAGGATCTTTTTTTAATACTTCACCAAACAGACTTTCACAAGTTCCTCCACCATAAATATCAGCATGGTCAAAGAAATTAATACCAAGAGCTAAATCACTACGAATAAGAGCTTCTACTTCTTGTACGCTAAGAACATCTAGACGCATACATCCTTGCGCAATATTAGAAACATTTTGATCTTTAATACGAGCATTTTTCATCATGTATTTCTCCTTTTTGTTTGTATTCATTATACTTCTTTTTATATAAAAATACGACAGGTAAAGTGAACATATATGATTTTTGTATCGCTCATAATTAAATAACATAGCATAATAAGAAAGGGGAAGTCTACATGAGTATTAAAATATATATTGACCAAGGTCACAATCGTGGAACAATCAATGCAGGAGCACAAGGAAATGGTGTGCTAGAGGCGGATGTAAACTATCAAGTAGGAATATATTTAGCGCAGTTATTAGCTGAAAATAGTAATTTTGAAGTGAAGGTATCACGATTGTTTATTGATAGTGTGGTAGGGTATGATACAAAGAGTTCATTACAGACAAGAGTTAATGAAGCCAATGATTGGCACGCTAACTATTTTATAAGCATTCATACCAACGCCAATGAAAACCCAAGTATCCAAGGAAGTGAAGTCTATGTATATAAAGAATTATCACAGAGCTATTATTTAGGCGAAGATGTCCTTGAAGGTATTGTGATGCTTGTAGGTACAAAGAATAATCAAGTAAGGATAAATCCAACACTGTATGTACTGCGTAAAACAATGATGCCGTCTATTCTTGTAGAACTCGCTTATTTAACAAATCCTAGTGATGCACAGAAATTATTAAATGATCAATATATATTTGCACAAGGAATGTACCAAGGTATATTATGGTATTTTGATCTATAGGATAGGATAGATGTAAAAATTTTCAAATATTATCACTAATATTAGTAACGAATAAGAAGTGAAAGGGATTACAGTGTTGAAATAGAAAAATAATTATAGTGAAACCATAGGAATATTACACTAAATGAGCTATAATGAAGTATAGAAGTGAAAAAAAGGTGAATATATGAATAGAATAGACGTACTTAATAAATATAGTGTAAAATTGAATGATACGAAGAAAGAAATTATCGCTGATAAAGATAGCTCTATCCTCGTAAAAGGATATGCAGGTAGTGGTAAAACACAACTTTTTCTTACGCGTATTGCGTCTATTTTAGAAAGCGAAGAAGCTCTTCCTCAAGAAATGTTAAATATCGTAGCGGACAAACAACGTGTAAAAGATATGGATAAAAAGTATGCAAAGAGTTTTTCTGGTACTACTTTTGCACCTGTTTTTACTGATTTGTTTAGTTTTTGTTATCGTATTGTATGTTTTTATGAAGAAAACAGTGGAAAAGAACCACGTAAAGCTTATCGTGATATGGAAAAAGTAGTACGGCGTATTGTAAAAGAACAATGTAGTGTTGAATTAAAACAAGAAGAATTAAAGAAATTAATGAGAAGTGTAAGCTATTGTAAAAGTATGATGTTGCCAGAGTCTGAAGTTGCTAAAATTACTTTTGACAAACTCGATTTTCAAGTGTATTTAAAAGCTTATGAAAAATTTAAAAAAGCCAAAAATATTTATGACCAAGAAGACGTACTGTGTGAAGCGGCTCGTATTTTGATGAATGATAGTGAAATGGTCGAAATGTACCAAAATAGATTTTCATTTATTCATGTAGATGAAGTAGAAGAATTATCGCATGTTAGCCATGTTATTTTGCATATGTTATGTGGTAGTAAAACACAAATGTTTATGGTTGGCGATCCTACGCAATGTATCCATAAACTAAGCTTTGCGAATCCAGAAGCACTTGACACATTTGGACAACATTATCCAAATGCAAAGTGTTATGAATTAAGTGAAAATCATAGAATGAATAAAACAATTACAAACTTAGCAAATAAATTTATGTTTTTAAATAAAGAAGTATTACAAGAAGCAAATCAAGAAACTTGTGAAGTAAAGTTTAAAGGCTTTGCACAAGTACAAAGAATGTACGATTATGCATTAGAGAAAATAAGTGATAAAGAAGAAACAGCCTTTTTATATCATGACTTAGCGTTTGCTATTCCATTATTGGATACTTTTAAGACACAAGCGATTCCTTATCATTTTGAAGGTAATGTTAATAACTTTTTACGTGAACCATTTGTTACAGATATGTGTAACTTTGTTGAATTATTTGCTGATCCAAAAGATATGCAAGCTTTCTTTGGCATCCATAAAAAAATGGGGCTAGATATGTCAAACAAAGTCTTATTAGAAATCACGAACGCTTTAACAAGAGATGATAATTTAGATGTGTACCAAGCCGTTATGGAAAGTAGCTATAAAGCTGCTGGTAAAAGAAAATTAGCTTCTTATATGGAAGACATACGAATGGTATCAAATGGTACAACAATTGAAATGATAGATTATGTTATTGATAAATTAGAATATAGCAATTGCCTGAAAGAGTTACAAATGGAATTAAATAATTCAACAATCCTTGCTTTAAAGGTAATGGCACAGCGTTATAGTGATCCTGTTGTCTTCTTAAATAAATTAAGAGAACTAGGTGCTTATGTTAGTGAAGATTCTAGTGATATCGAAATA
Source organism: Longicatena sp. (assembly GCA_036639635.1). Classification (GTDB taxonomy): domain Bacteria; phylum Bacillota_I; class Bacilli_A; order Erysipelotrichales; family Erysipelotrichaceae; genus JAVWIF01. Next base: position 1,074 of record JAVWIF010000083.1, on the reverse strand, counting down.
CTAAGCGTATCAAATGCTAAGGGTAGTCAATTTTCACGTGTTTGTCTCATCGATTGTATCGCTTCCGTATTTCCTAAAGAAGCACATAGCAAAGATGAAATTGCAATGGAAAGAAAACGTTTTTATGTTGCATTAACGCGAGCAATTAACAATATTGAATTTTTTACTTTTAAGAAGTGTTTAACCACACGTTTAGAAATATCTCCTTTCCTATATGAACTATATGAAGGAAGTAAAGATGAAAATGAACAAAGTAAAAAAACAACGGCTAAGAAACAATATAAACCTGGAGACTTCCGTCGTGGTATGAGTATTACTCATGTGGCTTTAGGAGAAGGCAAAATACTAAAAGTACGCGATGGTATGATGCACGTACAATTCACAGAAGAGAGTAAAATGCTAAATATTAAATTATGCTTATTAAATAAATTAATCGAAGTAATCTAAAACAAGTGTACATTTCTGTTTGTTAGAAATGTACACTTGTTTTGTTTCTTCTCATAAAAAAACACCATCAAATGATGGTGTAATATACTTGCTGGCGCCTGAAACAAGACTCGAACTTGTGACCTGTCGGTTAACAGCCGAATGCTCTACCAACTGAGCTATTCAGGCAACTGCCTTGTTATAATATCATATTTGTTTTTATTATTCAACAATTTTTTTGTAAAAAATGAAATCTTTCGAGCTATAAAATTAAAATAATGATTTTGATATAAGTTACTTGAACTTTACCGATATAATTATCCCAAATTATCGTATTACTAAAACAGATATAAAACAAAAAAACCACTCATGTATATGAGTGATTCACTAGGTACAATTGGTGACGCGTACGGGATTCGAACCCGTGAATGCTTGCGTGAAAGGCAAGTGAGTTAACCGTTTCTCCAACGCGCCATTGCATTTACTTGTTAATAACAAGTGCCGTATAATCATACCATATGAAATGTATAAAAACAAGTACTATTTTTTGTTTTTTAATGCAATTGCTACATTTCTGTAAAATAAGAACGAATTGGATATATTCTATTTAGTTACCAATTGAATTATTTGTATTATATGAATGTGCTT
>JAVWIF010000082.1:0-4748 GCA_036639635.1 Longicatena sp. | reverse complement strand
CTAATTGGCATGTGTCAATTTCCTCCTTACGCAATATTTATTCAGGAAATAGCGTGACTCTTCCTGATATTATTCAGCTTCTTCTCCGAATAATTTGATGTCTTGTCCAGCTTTAATTTTTACATAAGCTTTATGAACAGCTTTTGTTTTACCAACGTACTTACCCATTCTTTTTTCTTTAGGTTTTTCGTTAACAATATTTACTTTTTCAACATCAACTTTAAAGATACTTTCTACAGCTTGTTTGATTTGAACTTTGTTCGTTCCTTTTTTGACTTCAAATGTTACTTTGTTGTCAGCGTCCATAATTTTCATTGTCTTTTCAGTAATGATTGGACGGATAATAATGTCTTTATAGTTATCCATTATGCTAGTGCCTCCTCAACATCTTTCAGCGCAGCTTCAGTGAATACAATTTTATTAGCATTTACAATGTCATAAACATTAATACCATCAGCAGTTAACATCATCATTGATGGAATGTTACGCATACTTAGGAATGCATTTTCAAATTCTTCATTTTCGCTTACAACGAATAATGTTTTCTTAGGTGCGTCGATAGCAGTAATAATTTCATTGAAAGCTTTAGTTTTAGGAGCTTCTATTACGAATTTATCCAAAACGCTCATAGCGTTTTCTAATACTTTTTCAGATAAAACTGATTTCAATGCTAAACGACGAACTTTTTTGTTTAACTTATAAGCATAGCTTCTAGGTGTTGGTCCGAATACAATTCCTCCACCTCTCCACTGTGTAGCTCTAATAGAACCTTGACGAGCACGTCCAGTTCCTTTTTGACGCCAAGGTTTACGTCCACCACCACGAACTTCCGTACGGTTTTTCGTGCTGCTAGTTCCTTGTCGCATTGATGCACGTTGCATAACGATGGCATCAAAGATACATTGCTGATTTGGCTCGATGCCAAATACTTCTGGGTTAAGGTCAAGTTCTTTTACCTTATCACCTTTTTGGCTAAATACGACCATCTTAGGCATCTTCTATTCCTCCTCTTTCGTGTAATCTACCAATGTTGCAGGAGTAACATTTCCTTTTGAACATTTAGCAGTTTGTACCATTACTAGACCACGTTTAGGTCCAGGCACATTTCCTTTAATTAATAAATAGTTGTTTTCTACATCTACTTTGATTACTGTCAAGTTTTGCATAGTAGTTCTATAACCACCCTCTTGTCCAGCCATCATTGTTCCCTTCAAAATCTTTCCTTGACGAGAAGTAATACCATTTGTTGCTAATGAACCAATGTGTCTGTGGTGTCCAGAACCATGACTCTTAGGACCGATTTTTGCATTGTTACGAACAATCGTACCATTGAATCCTCTACCCTTAGATGTACCAACAACATCCACTGTTTCACCAGCTTCAAACATATCAACTTTTACTTCAGCACCAAGATCTAAGTCAGCAAATTCGCTATCGCGTACTTCTCTAACAAATCTTTTAGGAGCAGTATTAGCTTTAGCTGCATGTACTGTATTAGCTTTTGCACTACGTGTTTCTTTTACATCTTCAAATCCAAGTTGTACAGCATCGTAACCATCGTTCTCCACTGTTTTTTTCTGTAATACTACGTTAGGACAAGCTTCTACTACTGTTACTGGAACCATTGTTCCATCTTCAGTAAAGACTTGTGTCATCCCAAGTTTACGTCCAAGAATACCTTTCATGATGTTCACCTCCATTAAAGCTTAATTTCGATGTCAACACCACTTGGAAGTTCTAAACGACTCAATGAGTCGATTGTTTCCGCTGTAGGTCCAACAATCTCAATTAAACGTTTGTGAGTTCTGATTTCGAATTGTTCACGTGAATCTTTATATTTGTGTACCGCACGCAGGACTGTTACTACCTGCTTTTCAGTTGGAAGAGGTACTGGTCCAACAATTTTTTTAGCACCGTGAGCCTGTGCTGCTTGCACTATCTTTTCTGCTGATGCATCTAAGATTCTGTGCTCATAAGCTTTTAAGCGAATTCTTACGCTATTTTTTGCCATGAATTAAATCTCCTTTCGTCTATATCGACTATAGACTCGCTCGATGCGAATTCCCTGACCTCCCATATCATGACAACGTCTTTCAGTGGGTCAGCAACCTCGCATGTCCTTGCGGTCGTGAGAATATTATAACAAACTTTCCTATACAATTGCAAGTACTTTTTTTACTTTTTTTCATACCCCATATTCCATCCCTTTTCACTGCTATAAACGCCATATTCTCAAGCTATTATCACTTTTTTTCATTTTTACATTTATGGTATAAAAAAAGAAATGCATGAGAGCATCTCCTTCTTACACTATTCTTTAATTCCTACAAATTCTTCGTTTCTAGCACTTCTTAACGCCTTTAATAGTACAGGTACAATGATAATTGCTGCAATTAACGTAACTACATTGTAAAGTAAGTTATAGGTCCAACCTGAATATATCCAAGCTGCCATACTTCCTGCTGCACTTCCCTCTGGAAACCAGAAGAATACCCCTGCTAGCGTATGAGATAAATACTTCAAGAACATTCCCACTACAATCCCTACATACACATTGCTAATTGTTAATTTACCAAAATGAATTTTAGGAAGAGCAGAAGCTAGTCCTATTGCTAGTACTGGTGCAATGTAGTCCAAAACAGTTTGCATTGGTGACACAATATAATTGCTTAAACCAAATGTAATTCCTACAAGCCACCCTAGTAATCCTGCTGCCATACCATATTTCCATCCCATATGGTAACTAGCCACGAAAATCGCAATCACTGGCAAATCCAAAGTTCCCCCGTTTGGCATCTGTGGTAAAAATTTTGTTGAATAACTCAATACAACTGCTAATGCTGCATAAAATGCAAGAAACACAAGCTTTCTAGTTTTTTGATTCATAAAAAAACACCTCCATGTTCATGAGGCGCAAGCAAACAAATCTAACAATAAAAATAGATCTGACTCCCTACGCTAGTATTAACTAGATCAGGTCATAAGGGACATTCTCAGCCGATTAAGGCACCCCTGTCATGACAAAAAATATTATACACCTATTTTCATAACCATGCAAAACTTATTTAAATAATTTGTAATTTTTTTAACGTATTATATATGCTAGGTTCATTTGCATTTCCACATATGATATCTGCGCATTCTTTTATTTGATCAGATCCATTTCCCATAACAATTCCAATCTTTGCATCTTTGATCATTTCAATATCATTTAAAGAATCTCCAAATGCCAAATACGCACCTTCCTCATATCCCCAATGGTTCATTAAAAAGCGTATACCTCTAGCCTTATCAACATCACTACGTATAAAATCATTTGCGTATCTCGTTGTAGATGAAATACTAATATTTTCAATATTTTCAAATATTTTTCTAGTTAATTCTTTATCACCTAACACACTAATTGCTGAAAGTTCTTCTTTATTCCATGTTCTAACCTCTGGAAGCGACAAATGAAAATCTAAAGCAATCTTGCGCGAATAATCATCCAATGGTCTTGTAATAAATTCATATTTACCAAACGAATATATCGTTAAATCGTGCTTTTTTGCTAAAGAAAATATCTCTTCAAGTTGCTGTTCACTAAATGCATCATGATGAATGCATTCGTAATTTTCATCTAAAACTAAAGCTCCTGTACAACCAATGTAACCATCCCAATCCACCATATCAAATACTTCTAATTGGTCTGCCATCTCCTTTGGTCGACCACTACACAGAACTACTTTATATCCATTCTGCTTAGCTGTTTTACAAGCTTCTATTGTTTCTGGTAATACGCGATTAGATGTATGATCAAAAAACGTATTATCTATATCTAAAAAGATTGCTTTTATATCCATCATTCTACCTCCAACATGCATCTATTATAGCATTATTTATAATGTTATAATATTTAATTTTTATTTATTTATCTTTATTTATAACATCTACACTCTAAACGTTATAAAAAAAACGCTACAGAATAGCGTTTAATTATAAAATTATTTAATGATTTCAGTAACGTTTCCAGAACCTACAGTACGTCCACCCTCACGGATAGAGAATTTTGTATTGTTCTCGATAGCGATTGGAGCGATCAATTCAACGATCATTTCAACGTTATCTCCTGGCATTACCATATCAACACCTTCAGGTAAAGTGATAACTCCAGTAACATCAGTTGTACGGAAGTAGAACTGAGGACGGTAGTTAGAAACGAATGGAGTATGACGTCCACCTTCTTCTTTACTCAATACATATACTTGAGCTTTGAAGTTTGTATGTGGGTGTACACTTCCAGGTTTTGCTAAAACTTGTCCACGTTGAATTTCTTCACGGTTAATACCACGAAGTAATGCACCAATGTTATCTCCAGCAGTCGCAACATCTAATTGTTTACGGAACATTTCTAATCCTGTAACAACAGTTTTACGAGTATCGTGGATACCAACGATTTCAACTTCTTCTCCAAGTTTAACTTCACCACGTTCAACACGTCCAGTAGCAACTGTACCACGACCTGTGATCGTCATAACATCTTCTACTGACATTAAGAAAGGTTTGTCTGTTGCACGAACTGGATCTGGTACATAAGCATCTACTGCATCCATTAGTTCGTTGATAGCACCAACATATTTTTCGTCACCTTCAAGAGCCTTTAAAGCAGACCCACGGATAACTGGTGTATTGTCTCCATCAAATCCATATTCAGTTAATAATTCACGAACTTCCATTTCAACAAGGTCAACTAATTCTTCATCATCAAC
>JAVWIF010000081.1:0-5066 GCA_036639635.1 Longicatena sp. | reverse complement strand
TTCTTCTACCTTAGCAATTGCTATTCCTTTTACAATAAATAATATTTTTGCTGGCCGTTTATCTTTAATTGCATCATATAATCGGCCTGCACTCTTCGTTCCTTTAGCTTTCGAAAACACACTATTTGCAACATAACCAACGCTTACCCCTGTATCCAGTACAACCTTAATTGCTTCCTCATCATACTCATTTGTTACATCCTTAACTAAATAAACGATTTGATCAACCCTAAAAATATCTGTGCCAAAATAATGTTCCGCTCCTACTATTGTAATATTTCCCATTGTTAACTCCTCCTTATTGAATTCCTCACACACCTATTATAACTGACAGCCTGTACATAAATTACGCCAGGCTATCACTTTAATGTCACAAGATGAATAAATCATGTTATGATATTTCCAGGTGATAAACATGGAAAATTCAAAAATTGCTTTGTTAAAGTTATACGACTTATTAAAAGAATATACAGATGAAGAACACATTCTATCAAGGAATGAGCTTTGCTCATTATTAGAAAAGATTCATCAAATACCATTAGATCGACATACATTTTGTTCATATATCAATACATTAATTGAATTTGGTATTGATATTTCTACTTATAAGGATAACCATATCGGTTATTTTCTAGTGGATAGAGAATTTGAAAAGTCTGAAATCCATTTATTGAGTAATGCTGTTTATGCATCTCATTTCATACCTGAAAAAGATTCAAAGAACTTAATCAAAAAACTATTAAATACACAAAGCAAATATTTTCAAAAAGAATTTAGTGATAACATTTATGTACGCAACTACAATAAAACCTTAAATAAAGAATTTTTCTATAATGTGGAAATACTACTAGACGCTATTAAAAACAAGAAGATGGTAACCATGCAATATATGAAATATGATATACAGAAGCAATTAATTCCACGTAAGGATCACTTATTTACTCTACATCCGTATCATATTATTTATGCCAATGAGAATTACTATTTGATATGTAGAAATGATGCATTTAAAGGTCTCAGTCATTATCGCATTGATAAAATGAAAGATATTAAAACAATTGATAGTGATTACGATAAATTAGCACAATCTTTCGATCCTTATGATTACGCTAAAACTAAGATTTATATGTACAGTGATCAAGACGAACGTATTACTCTAAAGTGTAATTACACTATGTTAGATAATATCATTGATAAGTTTGGCAGTAATGTTACCTTACAGCCTTGCGATTCAGAACATTTCTTTGCTGTTCTGAAAGCATCTCCTGAAGGTATTTCTTACTACATTTTACAATACGTAAAGTATTGTGAAGTATTAGAACCAATATCTTTAAGAAATGAAATTAGCTCCATCCTAGAAGAGGCATTAACTAAAAAGTATGAAAAAAGAAATTCATAACGATTATCTCGTTTATGAATTTCTTTTATTTTAGAACTTCTTCAAACTGCGGTTTTATCTTTTTCTTCATAACAAAGAAAGAAATGACTAAAATCAAATAAGATACATCAAAGTTTGATGGTGAAATTACTTTCACAAAAACACAAGAAGCTAATGCAACAGCATCTATACGAAAATATAAACTACCAAAGTTATAACGCTTTATAATTCTTCTTTTAATAGCAAAGTTTTGCATTGCAATGGCTCCTGCTAGCGTTGCTACAACTACATCAACCAAATAATTTACAACAAACTTTTGCATCATTAAATTCTTTAAAAAGAATAATACCAAACAAGTAGTAAACACCATCCAAATACTAGCAATGATTAGTTTCTCATAGTCTTGATCTCGTATCTTTTTTTTCATCTCTTTAAAAATGATTCCTTTCGATATCTTTTGACTAAATTCTTTATAATCTTTAGGAATTATCAAGGATGCTTTTTTATGTTCTTTACAGCCTTCAACTAAGCGTTCTAACGCAATGTTTAACATTATGTTGATATCAGCGTCACTTTTGTTAAGTGTTATTACATAGTCGTAATAACGCTCATAAGCCTTCTTATATTCTTCATCTAAGCTTTTTAATAATTGAATATTATCAATGTGAAGTGAGCGTTGTTCACTTGTCTTTTTACTAGGCATTAGAACTAAGCTACCTCAATAGAATCACTATCACTAATAGTTACATTCGTGTTATAAAACATTGTTAAAGCTTTTATCATATAGTAAGAATCTTTAATTCCCGCAGTTTCATATGAAGAGTGCATCGCAAGTTGTGCAAGGCCTATATCAACTGTATGCATGGATACTTTCTGTGAAGAAAGATTTCCTAACGTACTACCACCTGTAGCATCACTTCGGTTTGCAAAAGATTGAACACAAACATCTGCTTTTTGACAAATATTACGAAATAATGCAGAACTTATAGCATCTGTTGTATATTTCTGATTTGCACTATATTTAATAACAATTCCTTGATTCATATAAGTAGCATTTTGATCATCTGTTTTTTCTGGATGATTAGGATGCACTGCATGGGCATTATCACAAGAAACCATAAAGCTTTTTGCTACAGCTTGATAATATGCTTCTTTATCAAAGCCTAAGTTATCATTAATTCTTTGTAACACATCATATAAGAACGTAGAACTTGCTCCCTGTTTTGTACCTGAACCAACCTCTTCATTATCAAAACAAGCAAATACATTGATTGCATGTTCATTTACACTTTGACTCATTGCTTTTAAAGATGTAAACGCACATTGTAAATCATCTAATTTAGGAGAAGAAATAAACTCTTCTTTAGCTCCCCAAATACTAGGCGCGCAACGATTGTATAAAGATAAATCAGTTCCCATGATATTCTCTTTTGTTGTTCCTACCTCATTTGCTACTAACGCATAATATGCATTTTCACTACATTCACCAGCAGAGAATAAAGGTAACATATCAATCTGGTTATTGTATTTCATTCCATTATTCACATCACGATTCATATGAATAGCAACATTTGGTATTAATAATAAATCTTTATCAAAAGAAACTAATTTACTAATTAACTTATTTCCTTCTTTAACAATAACACGTCCTGCTAATGATAATGGACGATCAAGCCAGGTAGCACATAACATACCACCATAACCTTCTGTGTTCAGTTGAAGATAGCCACCTTTTCCTTTTACTTCAGCAACTTCTTTTACTTTAAAAGTAGGTGAGTCACTATGAGATGATGTTATTTGAAAATGGTAATCATCTAATTCATTACCGATATGAAATGCAATTAAAGAAGAATTATTACGAATTGTAAAATACTTTCCACCTTTTTTTAGCGACCATGTTTCACATTCTTTTACTTGTGTATAACCTGCTTCTTTTAATAGTTCTTTCATTTCTTGAACCGCATGAAAACAACTAGGACTTTTTTGAATAAATGTTAATAATTCTTGTGCAACTTCTTTGTACATAATCGTACCTCCACTTCATTTTTATATTGTTAGTATACCATATTTATGTTTACTAGAATAGCACTTAGCACTGCTATTAAGAAAAGGCAAGATTTGAATTACAATCCTGCCTTTTCTTCGTTATTAAGCTTTTTCTTGAACCTTTTCACGTTTCTTAATAATTGGTAATATCACACCTAATAGTGTTAATACAATTGGCGTAATAATGTTTAAGGCAAACGTAAATAAATCTGTTGAGTACATTCCTGTAATACAACAGAAAGCAGTAACAAAGAAACACCAAATACCAGCAGTCATCGCAAATCCTTGATGTTTACTAAACTGGTATTCACTATGGAATTTATTTCCTGCTTTACGTAATGCAATATAGGCAACAAATACCCATAAATAACGTAACGGCATACAAACAGAGTTTAGTTTATTTAACTGCGCTAAAATTGCGGCTGCGCCTGGCACAAATGATTGAATAAGAATAATACTTCCAGACAATCCTACAACCATCCAAATACCATTTACATAAGCCCCATATTTGTTTTTCTTTAATAATTTTGTTGGAATAAATTGTCTAGAATTTTTATTATCTAATAACATACGTAATGGCGCATCAATACTAATAACAAGTGTTGCGAACTGTCCAATCATATTACATAATGCATAAATTACTAACAATGTATTTCCAATGTGATAATAGCCTCCAAGTTTTTGGAATGCCCAATAAGATCCATTGGATACATAAGAATTAAAGGCTTCTGTTGAACCGTTAATAATCGTTGGATCAAACATCATCGCCATTGCAAATGTACCTAATATAGCACAAACCATAACCATAATTGCTAATGCTATCATTCCTTTAGGGAATCCTTTTGCAGGATCTTTTACTTTGTTTACATAAGGAGATATTTTTTCACATCCTCCAACAGCAAACACTAGAATTGACAACGACGTAAAGTAATTTACGTTAAATTGCGGTAGTATCTTATCAAAGCTAAAGTCAACAGCAACAAATCCTCCATCTGGATTAATAACTGGAGCTGCGAACATTAAGACAATGTATAAGATAGACATAATAAACATTGATGTTCCTGCAAGCGTTGCTAACTTCTTTAGTGGATTTAATCCACGACTTGCTACCCAACAGAAGAATAAGAATACTGCAAGGGTTGCTAATTGTACATAGATTGATGGTAGTGAGTCATAAAATTTAGCATTTTGGAAAACTGCCCAACTTAATGCTTTTAATCCTCCACTTCCTTTACTAGCGATGTACGTAATATGACATGCCCAGTAAGTCCAACCTGCATAGTAAGCAAATTTTGGACCTATTGTTTCATTAATCCAAGAACTAACTCCTCCACCAGAGTTTTTAAACGCAGATCCTAATTCTCCTACCATAAGTGCATAAGGCACAAAGTAAAGAGCAAACATTAAGACCCAACTGAATATAACCTGTACTCCATTAAAGTATACAAAACCGTTTAGGACATTACCAAATCCCCAAACAGTAGAGAACGCCATAAAAGCAAGGTTATACCATACTATTTTTTTTGAATTTTCCATATGTTCTCCTTTTTTCCAGGCTCTATAATAACATAATTTTACATTGAATACTATAAGTGTAGGAATTTCACATTTTTTAACAACGAAGTAAGCTTAAGTACGTTTT
>JAVWIF010000080.1:0-5119 GCA_036639635.1 Longicatena sp. | reverse complement strand
TGCTAGCTTACATGCATTTTGATAATCTATCATGCTCGTAATACCATATGAAGAATGTGCATAACGTACAGGAATTCCAATGACAATCGTTGGAATATTATAAGTATGTGTAATTCCTCCATTTGTTCCTCCGCCTTTTCGGACACTTTCTTGTACTGGAATTTCATATTTTTGACAAAGATTTAAAGCAAATCGTTGAAATCTTGGATTTGTAATCATAGAACAATCAAAATGCCGTAACATCGGTCCTCTTTTCAATCCACTTTGTATTTTATACTCTTCATTAAAGGTATCATCTGCTGGGCATCCCTCAAAGCAAATAGCAATATCTGCTTGGATTTTATGTATGGCACACTTCATTCCTCGTTCCCCAACTTCTTCTTGAGAACTTAAGGTAGCTATTACAGTATTGCTCTTATGACTAATTTTCTTGATTGTTTGTAAAAGAGCTGCACATCCAATTCGACAATCCATAGCTTTTCCAATAAATATTTCATGTTCTTCATCATATTCACAATCTACTGCAGGAGCTAGTGGACACCCTATTCCAATATGATAGCTTTCTTTTACTTCTAGATCACTAGTAGCGCCTACATCTACAAGTATTTGATCAAAGTTTATCTCTTTGCCTTTTTCTTCTGCATCCATAAAATGAACTGGATTGCTGCATACCACTCCTGAAATCAACTTTCCTTCATGATTTTTAATACTCACTTTATTTGCTACAATATTTTTTGGATCCCAGCCTCCTAGCGGCAAAATTTGTAATGTTCCATTGGGCTTAATTGCTTGTACAATAAAACCCACTTCATCACTATGAGCATCCAACAAAATACGCACTCCACATTCTTTATTTTCATTTGTTCGCATATAAAGATTACGCATAGAATCTTCTTCAACATGACAATCTTTTTCTATTTCTTTTCTCGCATAGGTAATTACATCATCTTCAAAACCACTTGGTCCAAAGGCATTAGATAATGCCTTTATATTTTCAACTTCGTTCACTTTACCACTCTCCCTAACATTATTAAATAATACCATATACTCGCATATCTTTACATCTAAAGAATTAAAAAAAACATGATATGTATTACTCATATCATGTTGCACTATAACTTGGCGCCTGAAACAAGACTCGAACTTGTGACCTGTCGGTTAACAGCCGAATGCTCTACCAACTGAGCTATTCAGGCAAATATTTAGTGCTTAATTATGATACCATATTAACCTATTTTTGGCAATCATTAATCGCAAGAAAAACAAATAATTTTTTCAACTAAATATTTATTAAATTTGTGTTATATTCCAGTATATGTTTAAACACTTAAAATGTTCTTTTAATATCCTCCATTACTTTCAAGATGTTGCATAAGTTGTACACCAGCACTAGTTCCTATACGATTCGCACCTGCTTCTATCATCTTTTCCATATCTTCATAGCAACGCACTCCACCTGCTGCTTTTACTAAACAAACACCTTTCACCGTATCACTCATTAATTTAACATCTTCAATTGTGGCACCATTTGTTGAAAATCCCGTTGATGTTTTCACAAAGGTTGCTTTCGCTTCCATACATAGTTTGCAAGCTTTTACGATTTCATCTTTTGTTAACAAGCAAGTCTCTAAAATAACTTTTACACAATGACCATCAGCCGCATCTACTACCGCTTTAATATCCTCTAAAACAACATCAAAATTTCCGGCTTTCATTTCTCCAATATTTAGTACCATATCAATTTCACTAGCACCATTATGAATGACATCACTCGCTTCAAATGCCTTCGCTTTTGAACTCATTGCTCCAAGTGGAAAGCCTACAACACTACATACTTTAACATCGCTTCCTTCTAAGAGTTTTGCACAAGATGCTACCCAATAACTATTTACACAAACACTTGCAAAATCATATTCTTTAGCTTCTTCGCAAAGTACCTTAATCTTATCATAAGTAGCATCTGCTTTTAATAATGTATGATCAATATATTTATTTAATTCCATGGATATAACCTCCTATATTAGTATGTCATTAGTATAGCATGAGTTTCTGATAAAATCATCCTCTTTTTACATTCCTTCTAATATCCCAAAATGTTTTAATAAAAGGGTTATAAAAAAGGGATAAACTTGATTTTATAAATATAAAATAACGTAAGAATTGAATTATAGCATAACAACTTAAAGCAATTCCGCCATAATGTTGTGTTTGAAACACGCCATAAACATCGATAACATTATATCCTAAGTAAACAAATTCAAATAACCAAGCAATAACAACTAGTATCTTGGACCATTTTTTATAAAGAAACATCCCTATTGCTGGAAATGACCATATAAATGCACTGTATAAAGATGCTAATAGAATTGTTCGTTGAATGTAGTCAATAGCTTCTCCTTGTTCTTGAAATAAAAAACGGATAAGAAACATTACAAAATAGAATACCATAAGTGAACTATATAAAAACCCTATTAAGAAGATTGAATTTCGTCGTAATAAATGTTTTGCTTTTTTACTTAGTTTTGATTGTTCGCTTAAAGGCTGCATTCGTTGTTCTATTTCTAATATTTTATGATCATCACTATCTAATGCCGTTAATTCTTCCTCTCCTAAATCATATAGACTCCAAATACAACGTATTCCTTTATTATTATATAAACGCCTCATACACGTTAAAGTAACAATGTTCTTACCAATTACAATAAAGCAAAAGAGCACACGTATCAATTGATTCATTAATTCATTCATTGGGATTTGATATAAAATATAAATTTGTTTCAATGTATATAAACTAACTATAGCTGCGAATGTAAACAAGATTTTACCTAGTTTAGAATACTTCCATAATTGTACAAGTATAAATATCCATATTATAAAAGATAAGATTGATTGGATAAGATATGGTCCTTGGAAATGTACTCCTTCCACCAAAAACAAAGATGTCAGTGTAAAATAACATGCAATATAATAAAGAATTAAAAAAAGAAAAAACAACAACACCATAAAACGGAGATCTTGTTTTCCTTTTCTTTGTACTTGCATAAAGTTATTTTTTGTCACAATTACGTTTCTTTTCAATGGAATCACCTAATTCAATTATACTAGAAATCTATCTTCTTTGCTGATAAAAATAAATTTTCTAATTTCCTAGGCAATATTATTTCTTAGGATTACTTATAAAAGTTGGATTTGGTTTATCAAAGTAGTTACTAGTATCTAAATCCCAGCTTTCATGACTATTTCCTTCTCCAAACTCTTTTATTTCTGTATGTGTTGTTAATATCTCCAATAAATTTTTTAAAATTGTGAATGCTTCTTGTGAACTTAGCTTTAAATAACGTAGTACATTTTTGGCTTTTTCATCATGGATAACACATAGTAATTGTTCATACATAATATATTGCTTTTTAGCAAATTTAATATGATACATGACGACAGCCGTTAAATCTTGAATTGTGTATTGTTCTAAATCGCTATGTTGATGCTCACTTTTATCTTCTTTTATACAAGCAAATGCAGGGGTATCATCATTCGTTTCATCAAAAAAAGTATCATCCACACCATGCATTAAGTGAATAAGTTTTGCTAATACTTCCTGTTCATTAAATAGACGCGTAGCTAATCGCATAAAAATATTATAAAACTCTTGGTTATGAATCATCAGTGCTTCTTGAAAATATCGTTGTGCTTGTTGAGTGCCTTCCTTACATCCCTTTAAATGTTTATCTAAAATTAGGTAATAAGCAAAATTGGGTTTTGTTATCTCCACTTCGATTGCTAGTTCTTCTTCATATTGTATCATTTATATTCCTCCATTTATTCTTATAAATAGCATGCTCATTTATAAATAAAGTATGCTATAATACCTTCATAAAAAGGAAGGTACTATATGAAAGACATTCAAATACATGCAACATACAATCAAGAAACTACGGTAAGTAAAGAACTTTTAGCAAGTTCAGTAGGAAGTGGAATTGTAGATGTTTATGCAACTCCCATGATGATAGCTTTGATGGAAAACACGGCTGCTACTTGTTTAGACCAGTTTTTAGAACAAGGCGAAACAAGTGTTGGTGTTATGATGAATACCACACATGATGCACCAACGCCTTTAGGTATGAAGGTTTTCGTAAGTGCTGAAATTGTAGGAGTAGATCGAAAAAAAATTTCCTTTAAAATTATTGCTAAAGATGAAAAAGATACGATTGGAACAGCTTTACATGATCGTTTTATTATTAATAAAGAAAAATTTGAAGCAAAAGCAAATAGCAAATTAGACTAAAAAAAGTTATGTTATCATAACTTTTTTTAGTCTTCTCTTTTACATTGAATATCTTCTTCACTTAGCCTTAATTGTTGGTAACTAATTTCATTTTTCTTAGGACATGCAAGTGGTTGAATCATATAGGAACAAAGTGTACAATACCCATTTGATTCACTTCTACGAATACATGCATACTCACACTTTTTAATACAATTATCGTCAATCCATTTTGCCAGTTGTAAAAAAGCATTCTCACTTAAACGATGAGCAAACTCTTTCGGTAGTTTTGCATCCAACAAATAACGATACAATATATCTGCATATGTTAAAACATATTCAATTATAAAATAATTTTCCGCATTCTTCTTCTGCAAATGTTTAGGCCAGGCAGAAAGCACTATATGATTCTTTTCATAACGACTATCATCAATCCTTTTGCGTGGATTTTTTAAACATTCGTGTTCGCATTCTTTACATTTTAATAAAAATTCTCCCATTGTTTTTAAAAGTTGATATTTAAATGTAGGGAAATCAATACTTACTGCGAATTCCTTCTCTAATTTAGGAAATGCATCCGCACACATTACTAAAATAGCATCCACGCTTTCTGCTTCAAACACTGAAAGTCGTGTGATTGGTTGTTCCAAAAACATCATTAAATCTTTACTGTTCAAATATTTCATTTTCATCACCTTTTTCATTTTACACGATTCTTCAAAAGAAAGAAATAGTTATTATTATATAAATACTACAAAAAAGATTCCGATAAGCGAGTCGCTTTCGAAATCTAAAGTGTACATTGGTGGATTACCATCAATTTAAGTCAAACTGTATATCACGCACATAACATATCAA
>JAVWIF010000079.1:0-5222 GCA_036639635.1 Longicatena sp. | reverse complement strand
CCTCCTTATGGTGCATTAAATGACAACGTACGTAAAGTATCTACTCTTGATTTTGCTTTATGGAATGTTGATACGCTTGACTGGAAGAGTAAGAATGCGGATGCTATTACAACAATCGCAAAAACAAAAGCTGGAGATGGTGCAGTTATCTTATTACATGATATCTATGATTCTTCTGCAAAAGCAATTCAACAAATGTTACCAATTCTAAAAGAAAAAGGATATCAATTTGTGACCCTATCTGAATTAATGAAATATAAAGGTGAAGCTTTAATTGCTGAAGATGCTGTCATTCTTTCCCCATTTAATAAATAAAGATAAAATACCCTTAAAGTGATCATCGCTTTAAGGGTATTTTATTATTTTATGGCATCTTGTGTTTGACGATTAATTTCTTTCATTGCTTCACAACTCTGGTTAAACTTGCATTGATCAATTTCATTAAGATCAAGCTTTACAATTTCACGTATTCCTTGGCGATTAACAAGTGCTGGTACACCAATATATAAACCTTCTTGACCATATTCTCCATTCTGATATGTTGATAATGTTAGGATTACATTCTCATCATCAAGAATGGCATGAACTAACCTATTTAACGATAAACCAATTCCATAGTATGTTGATTTTTTACGTTTTACTATTTCATAACCTGCTTGTTGAACTTGGGTATAAATTTCATGTAAATCACTTAAATCTTTTCCTTTTTCATCTAATAACTCTAATAGATTTTTACATCCAATATACGCATTCGTCCAAGGTACAAAACTAGAATCACCATGTTCTCCCATTATATAAGCGTGTACATTACTAGAAGATACTTGTAAATATTCACTCATCATATAACGTAAACGTGCTGTATCTAAAATTGTTCCCGAACCTATCACACGATTCTTTGGTAATTGGGATATTTGTTGCGCTAAGTATGTCATAGAATCTACTGGATTACTAGCAACTACCAATATTCCATCAAAGCCACTACTCATAATATTTTCTACTACACTCTTCATAATGCGTGCATTACGTGCCGTTAAATCTAAACGTGTTTCATCACTTCTTTGCGCAACACCTGCTGTTATCACAACAATGGAGGCATCTTTGCATTCCTCATATGTTCCTGCTTTAATATTCATTTTACCACGTGCATAAGGTAATCCATGTTGTAAATCCATCGCTTCACCAATTGCTTTTTCATGGTCTACATCAATTAAAACAAGTTCATCAATGCCTCCTGTATTCAAAAAGCTATATGCCATACTCATTCCAACAAATCCAGTTCCAACCAATACTAATTTTCTTTTTTCACTCATATGATTCACTCCTCTATTTATCAATCTTAATGGAACTTAGCATGGATGAAAAGGGTAATCTTTTCCTTTTCATAACGCTTTTCTTGCCTCAATACGTATCTAGTATATATCGTATTTGTATTCCTTATTCAAATACCTTATAGATCATCTACTAAAGCACTTGATTTAGCATATGCACTAGAGCGTGCTTCAAAAAAATCAGTCTTTATTAAATTTGCATTTGCATACATTGATACCCATTCCATGGATTTGGGTTCTTCTTCATACCCTTCATATAAAGTACCAAATCCTAAGGAGGTACTCCTTAGATTTCCTAGGTAATATATATAATCCGACACCATTTCCATAGTTAAACCTTCAATATCATTTCCAATAACATAAGCTCCCCATTTAATCTCTTCTTCTACTCCTTGTCTTAACATATCTTTATATAATTGAATATGTTCTTCAAGGAATAGTTCAGGTTCTTCTTTTTGAAGTTCTAAAATCATAGAACGGAATAACCATAAATGGGTATTTTCGTCACGATTAATATATCGAATCTCTTGTACACTTCCAGGCATCTTACCATTTCTTCCTAGATTATAGAAAAACATAAATCCAGAATAAAAATAAATACCTTCTAAAATATAGTTTGCCATCAATGTTTTCATTAAATGAAAACTATCACAGTGTTCTTGAAAGTCATTGTATAAGTTACCTATAAACTTATTACGATCAAGTAAGTGTTGGTCATCTTTCCATTGATATAAAATATTTGTACGCTCTTCAGGCGAGCAAATAGAGTCTAACATATAACTATAACTTTGAGAATGCACACCTTCTTGGAATGCTTGAATAGTTAAGCATAAATTTACTTCATTGGCACTTATATAATTCCCCACATTCGGTAAATTTGCTGTTTGAATAGAGTCTAAAAAGATTAAGAAAGATAATGTTTTATCATAGGCACTTTTTTGTGCAGGTGATAGTTTTCGATAATCTTTTACATCCTGATTTAAATTAATCTCCTCTGGTATCCAAAAGTTATTCATTGCTTGACGATACCAATCACTTACCCAAGTATATTTCATATTATTAAAATCGTTTAAATTTGTTGTATTTCCGTTGATCATCCTACGTAAATGTACTTCACAATCACCAAATTCATTAAATAACGGTTTCTTTTTTAAGGTTTTCATCCATTCATTTCCTCCATTTTATGATGCACAAGATTCACATTCTTCTACTTCTAGTGATTTACTACGGGTATAATATAAGGTCTTTACCCCTAACTCACAAGCCATGATAAACAAGTTTAATACTTGTCTTAACGTATACTCATTGGTAATATATAAGTTTACCGATTGCGATTGGTCATTGTGACGTTGTCGTACACTCGCCGCTTTTATAATCCATTCTTGATCAATTAAATGTGCGTTTTTATATAACCAAAATGTTCTTGCATCTAAGTCAGGAGCAACACGTGCTATCATACTGCCTTTTTTCTCTTCTAAGAAATATTTATTCATAATCGGATCAACGCCTGCGCTCGTTCCTGCAATAATTGATGTTGAACTTGTTGGGGCAACTGCAATTAGATAGCCATTACGCATTCCTTGTAGGGCCACTTTATTTGCTAAGGCAAGCCATTTATCACTGTTATAATGACGCTTAGTAAAGTATGCACCACTTTCCCAATCACTGTGTGTAAATAAGTTATATCGTCCTTTTTCTTTTGCTAAATTGCAACTTGCTTCAATCGTATAATAATTTATTTTTTCAAATAATTCATCAACAAAGTGAAGGTGTTCTTCCGATTCAAAACGAATGTTTTGTTTCACTAACATATGATGATAGCCGCTCACTCCTAAACCAATTGGACGCATTTTTCGATTGGTTATTTTCGCATAAGGTAACGGATAATAATTTAAATCAATTACATTATCAAGGGCACGAACACTCACTTGAATCACGTGTGCTAACTCTTCCTCATCATTTACATTTAAATTACCCAGTGATAAAGATGCTAAATTACAAACCACAAAATCTCCTGGTTTACTCTTTTCAACAATAATTTGTTCACCATCAACTTCTATGATTTCACTATCCATTAAACTAATTGGACTCATATTCTGTGCTATTTCAGTACATAGATTACTACAATAAATCATGCCATCATGTCCATTTGGATTCATACGATTCACACTATCGCGATTAAAGGTAAATGGCGTACCAGTTTCTACTGCTGATTTTAGTATGAAACGTACCACTTCTTTTAAACTCATAACACGTTTATGTATTCTATGATCTTGGACACAATCAAAATATTTACGTTCCCAAGCTTCGCCATAACTATCTTCTAAATGATACCCTTTTACCTTGTATATTTCATGAGGACACATAAAGTACCAGTTAGCATTTAGATCTTCTTTTGCCATCTTCCAAAATAAATCAGGATAGCATACAGCTGGAAAAATATCGTGTGCTTTTGCACGATCATCTCCATTATTGGTGCGTAGATTCAAAAATTCTGGTAAATCGCTATGCCAAACATCTAAATACACAGCCACAGCTCCTTGACGTACACCTAATTGATCCACTGCTATTGCTGTATCATTGACTAGCTTGATCCAAGGAATTACACCTCCTGCTGCACCTTCAAAGCCTCTTATATCACTACCATTGGCTCGTACTTTCCCAAAGTAAAGTCCCATACCACCGCCATATTTTGATACACGAGCAAAGTTATCTAGACTCTTATAAATATTACCTAACGTATCATCTACACAATCAATAAAACAAGACGATAATTGATGGTATGGTTTTCTAGCATTTGCCATAGTAGGTGTAGCTAGTGTTACTTGTAATAAGCTTAATACATCATAGATTTCTTTTACCCAAAACATTTTATCTTTTTCAAGCATTGCTAAATGTAGTGCAATACCTAAAAACATCTCTTGCGGCGTTTCTAATAATTCATGTTTATGTGAACATATTAAATAGCGTTTTGCTATTAAATCCAAGCCACTAAACGTAAATTTCTCATCACGTTTATCTTCAATATAGGAACTTGCCTCAAGCAGTTGTGCATCACTATAGTGCTCTCTAATATAACTACCAAAGTAACCTTCTTTTTCTAGATAACTTATCTTTTCTACATAAGAGTGAATCCCAAGTTTTGCTTCACGTGCTTGTATATCGCTATGTATTTGATAAGCCAAAAATCTACCTGCTATATATTCCCATTTAGGTGTTTCTTTACTGATTAATTCTACACTTGCCTTCATAATCGCTTTCAATCGTTCATCACGATTCATTTCTTCTTTCAAAAAAGAGTGAAGCTTCATAGAAAGGTTTGTTAATTCATATCCTTCTTCATAAAAATTTTTTTGAATCAATGTCATGGTATCACGTATACCTTCATCTTTTAAACAGGTACATAATTCATCAATAATGTGACGTTGTTCACTTCTTTTTTGACGATATAAAATATAGCTTTTAGCACATTTAAAATAATGATATTTCATCAATGTTTCTTCTACTTTATCCTGTATCATTTCAACACTGATGACAATATCTTCTTGTACAATATCTGCTACTTCTTCACATATTTTTTGTAGTGTATCTTCTTCAATTGTTTCTTTTGTGCTTAAAAAAGCCTTTTGAATTGCTTGTTTTATCTTGTCTAATGCAAACTCTTGAGAACTTCCATCACGTTTCATTATCTTCATGTCACATACCATCCTTAACTAGTACTAGTATAGCTAAATATTAGTATTATACGCAATTGATTTGCCTAAAAACAATCATGAAATTTGTAATTGAATTTGGTATTTATAAACAAGAGATATGATAAAAGCTACATTGTCAATACTTCTTACACAGTATAGACAATGTAGCTTTTTTGCATTAAAATATTTTTTATCAAAA
>JAVWIF010000078.1:0-5251 GCA_036639635.1 Longicatena sp. | reverse complement strand
TCTTGTTTAATACTTGCTTATTTTTGTAAGAAAAACTCTGTTTTTTCTTACAGAGTTTCACTATCATTTTCTAATTCTAAACCAGGATTTGCACTACAATCAAAGCTTCCTCTAACACCATGTTCGTAGGCGATATAACCAGCAACTCCAATCATAGCAGCATTATCAGTGCAACAAGCTAACGGTGGTATGATAAACTCAATCGTTGGATATTCTTTACTCATGTCGCATTCCACCATAGCACGTAAGCGTGAGTTTGCTGCAACTCCTCCTGCTAAGACCATTTGTTTAGGATGATACGTATCTAAAGCAATACGTGCACGCTCTAATAACACACTCAATGCACATTCTTGATAAGAAGCCGCTAAATCAGCTGGTTCAAAACTCACTTGTGTACGTTTACTACGTTCAATAAATTGTAAAACGCTACTCTTAAGTCCACTAAAAGAATAATCTAATTCATGTTCTGTTTTAGGACGAGCTAGTTTATAAATTGGCTTTCCTTCTTTTGCTAATTTATCTACATAAACACCACCTGGATAAGGCAAGCCTAATACTCTACCAACTTTATCTCCAGCCTCTCCAATGGCATCATCTTGTGTTGTTCCTAATATTTTAAAGCTCCAATCTTCTTTCATATAAACAAGTTCCGTGTGTCCACCAGACACAACCAGAGCAATTAACGGAAATTTTAAATCTGCAATTAAACGGTTTGCGTAAATATGTCCTGCAATATGATGCACTGGAACTAGTGGTTTATGATAAGCCCAAGCAAGCGTTTTAGCTGCTTGTACTCCTATATGTAAACACCCAACTAAACCAGGGCCTTGTGTACAAGCAATGGCATCAATATCTTCCATACACATATTTGCTTTTTGTAATGCTTCTTCAATTACCATAGATATATTTTCAATATGAATTCGACTAGCAACTTCAGGAATGACACCGCCAAACTCTTTATGCACATCAATTTGTGTCGCAACTATATTAGATATAATTTCTTTCCCATCCGCAATAATTGCAACTGCGCTTTCATCACAGCTTGATTCAATTGCTAATATGATTGTTTTTTTCATTTCTTAATTGCCTCCTAATGCTTTACACATGACGAACGCATCTTCGCCATTATCACTATAATAGTTTTTACGCATATTTATTTCTATAAAGCCGTATCTTTCGTATAAATTTTTTGCTATTTGATTGCTAACTCTTACTTCTAACATAATGTTTTCACATTGTAAAGCAATGGCTTGTTCTACCATTCTATCCATCATTTCCTTACTATAACCATTTCCTTGATAGTCAGGATGAACGGCGATATTTGCCAATTGACAAGTTTCAAAAGTAATCCAAAAATCAATATATCCAATTACTTTATTATGTATTGTATACACATAAAAACGTCCAAATTCATTTTTTTCTAGCTCATACAACATCATCGTTTCGTCCCAACGTCCATGAAAGCACTGATTTTCAATTTCCATAACTGCTTCCAAATCCGTTTTATTCATTAGACGAATCATCTTATTTTACCTTATATGCATCTTGTTCCTTTAAATAACGAGGAACTAGCGTATGCACGTTGTCTACTTTACGAGCAAGGGGGCGTAAGGCAATAAAATTATCTAAAAATTGCGGTTCATTAGCACTTTTCTCCACCAATTCACAATCACCATATAGGGCATAATTATGCTCTTCAATCATTGTTTTTAATTCATCTAATGTAAGAATTGTTTCTTCTTGCGTAAAAACACCTTCCTGTAAGAAACCTACATAAGCACGATTACTACGTGCATCTAACATAACCAAAGCATTTTTGTGTAAGCCTGCATATAACTGTAACGTACTCACTACATATAAAGGAATCTTTTTACGTGTACAAAGAACTTTCGCAATACACATAGCAATACGCACTCCAGTATAACTACCAGGACCATCACTAATCATCATTTCATCTATATCATCACTATCCCAATGTGCTTCTTCACAAAGTCTAATCAATTCTGGAAAGATGGTTTCAGATTGCTTTTTCCAAGCAAAATTTGCTGTTCCACATACTAATTTTCCATCTTCATATAGTCCTATAATAAGATATTTATGTGCACTATCTAAACATAATGTTTTCATCTATAACGCCTCCACAACTGCTTCATATTTTTTACCAAAAGGAACAAACGTAAACCTTCTGCTATCTTCGTTTTCATTCATCACTCGGATTGTGATTTCCAAGCGTTCTTTTGGTAATTGATTTTCAATATAATTAGCCCATTCAATGACACATAATCCATCATCTTCAAAATAATCATCAAACCCTAAATCTTGCTGAATACTTTCTAAACGATAGGCATCAATATGATATAAAGGCATACGTCCTTGATATATTTTAAGAATGGTAAACGTTGGTGAATTGATTGTTTTTTTAATACCAATACCTTCTCCTAATGCCTTCGTAAATGTTGTTTTACCTGCGCCTAAGTCTCCATTAAGCGTGAATAACATGCCAGGTTTAATTACTTTTGCTAATCGTAATCCTAATGCTTTTGTTTCCTCAAGTGAGTGTATCTCTATTTCTTTCATAACAATTTCTTCCTTCTATTTTCTTTTATTTAATTTCACTCTAAGTTTCATCATAGACTGTGATAAAGCATATAACGAAGTATAGACAGGCAAATCAAACTCTCCGATAAATTCATTAATGATTGGATTGTAGTTGGCTTTAAATTTAGTCAATCCACCTTTAAAGTTTCCTTCAATACCACCCATATTACACCATGCACAGCCTCTATCAAAGCTCCATGTCATACACTTATAAAAGCTAGCATAAGGTGCCATATATCGTTTATAACGATCATCCATACCAGCATAAAGAATCTCTGAAGTATTACCGTATTTTACACATAACGCGCCAGAAACAACAGCAATATCGCCATCACGTTCCATATTTTCACGTAGCTCTTTCACTTCTCTTGTTAAACTGACATTTAGTTCCTCTAATGTAAATCGTTTTTTCTTTGCATTAGCTGGACACTCTTCTAAATCTCTCACATTGGCATCATACCTAGCCTTCGTATCTTCATATAGTTTTTTTAATGGTAATTGTGCCAAATAGATAACCGCATCCTCACCATATATATGCATTAAACGTTCAAAATAATCCTTACCACGTAAATGAATATTCTTACGTTCCTCCGTACATTGCATGACACTAGCAAAACGCTCTACCCCTTCTTCATGAAAAGGAGTAACTTCTATCATTTTTTTAGAAACTGTAGAAAGGGCCTTGCGCGTATTCTTATGAACACTGTTTTCAAGTTCATCACAAGCCATAACATTCGCATGGTAACGAGGTTGAATTGTATCATCAATGGAGGTTGTAAAGCCTTTAAACTTAGCTCCAACACCTCTTAACGTATTAAGAATACCAGAAATATTATCATAATGGTTTTCATTTGCTTCTTGAATGCTATAATCATTCGCATGAATTGCAGGATCAAATGTAATAAATAAACAATGATGCTTCTTCGCATATGCTTGCATATTTTTTAGCATTGTCGTAACCACTACCTGATTTTCATAGTCCATTACAGGACCTCTCGGAATATAAAACATTGTAAACCCTAATGGTAATGGTTTCATCAAAATCATCGCACTCGCAACAAGCTTGTCATCTTCACGAAGTCCGACGATTGCTCTTTTCCAATTCTCTTTTACCAATCCCCATTTACTAGATTGTAATAAGTTACATAAAGGATGATGTACAACAAAATCATCATGTTCTTCTTCACTTATAGTTTCGATAAATTGATATTTTTTCATACGCTTCTCCTATCCTCTATTTATTCTTTAAATTTTTATATATATTATATGTTCCTTTGCGAATAGGTAAGACAAAATCTCCCACTAATTCTTCCACTACACCATGAAACCCTTTTTTAAATTCATAAACTCCATAATCTTGTGCATTTTTATCGAAATCTCCTGATATTCCATAAAAATTGTATTTACGAATATGATGAGCCAAAGCATACCGCAACATGTACCATTGAATTGCATAAGGTGCATTATATTTTTTGAATTCATCATATGCTGCACTATATAAGTATACCAATTCATCTTCAAATCGAATAAAAAATGAAGTCGCCATTGGAATTATTTTCCCATATGTCTGTTCTAAAATACCCATATCTTTATATTTCTTAGCATTTATATCTAGAGCTTCTTGAATAACCTTTGCCTTTTTTATAAATTTTTTACTGTTTGTAACCTCTATAAGTTTAGCATCGATTTCTTGTTTTTCTAAATTTAATGCTTCTTTTTCTTCATCCAATTTTTCTCTAAACTTGTCAACATCCAAATACGCAAGCAATAATTTAGCATCCTCTCCATATACCATCATTTGATTCCGATAAAAAGAAGAATCCCTTTGTTCAAATTGACAGCGTTCAGAGGTATGTTCCATCATTTTTAAAAATATATCTAATTCATCTATTGCTAATTCACGCACTTGTATTCCTTGTTTTAATGTTTTATTAATTGACCAGCGCGTTTGTTGATGCATTTCTTTTAATAGATCGTCTTCGCTCTTATTGTCTAAGTATAAAGAAAATACCCATCTAATTTCTGAAATCACTTGAAAATTTTTAGAGAATCCTTGATGTTCATAGCCATTCATTACCATATTATCAATAACATTTGAATGATCAAAGCCTTGTTCAACTAAAGCTCCATCAATATCTCTTTCTTTATATAATACATTAGGATCTACTGTTAAGTATAATCCATTTCTTTTTTTTAAATAACCCTTCAATTCTCGTGTAAAAAAAGCCAATAAGTCCTGGTTTTCATAATCTATTAAAAACCCGCGTTGTGCATAGAAAAAGTTATATACTTTCATTACTGGAATTGATGTTAATGCTGTTGCACAAATAATTGTTTCATTTTCCTTTACTCCAACATATTCAACATCCCAATTATTAATTTTTTTTAATTTCATTGCCTTAATTGAACTCATAAAATCTCTATTTGGATGACTAAGTTGAAATGAGCAATATTCTTCTTCAGTTAAAATTGAAAATTTCATATTATTTCCTCCTTTATATCCTAAAAAATAGCTGTAAAAACATTTCTATTATACCACGTAAACGAATTTTATTTAAATGGAATTATGAAATATTATAAAGCCTTATTTAATTCTCAAAAAAAAAGACACCCGTAAGAGTGTCTATAACCTGGCAACGTGCTATCTTCACTA
>JAVWIF010000077.1:0-5766 GCA_036639635.1 Longicatena sp. | reverse complement strand
ATTTTTTTCATTATTTGCTCTGTATAATTTAACTCTAACAATCATCACACCTCCTAATGCTGTCGCAATAATTGTACTTTTTTTGCGACAAATAATCAAGCTTTATTTATCATATCCATAATAACAGTTTTGATTTATAGAAAAGAAAAAGTGCTCTTTAAGAACACTTATCTTTTCCAATGTAAATATTTTGTTGTTGAAAAAAAGCTTCCAATTAAACCTACTAGCATCCCCGATAAAATTAAAACACCACAAACTTCTAAAGCAAATGGCATCACACTACGAAGTGCAAACATGCTCGTAATTAATTGTCCATTTACAGTATTATATAAATATTGATAGCCAAAATAGGTAAGAATACAAGGAATAATCGAACCTATAAAACCTATTAACATTCCTTCAATCATAAAAGGTACCTTGATATAAGTGTTCGTAGCTCCTACATTACGCATAATGGCAATTTCAGCATGACGTGCATAAATTGTCATCTTTATAGAATTTGAAATCAAGAATACTGCCAATAGCGTTAGTAGTACTACAAAGACAAAGCCTCCTGTACGAACTGTATTTAAAACCGATATCATTTGAGAAACACTACTACCTCCATATTTTGCATCTTTAACATCAGGTAGTTTTTTCATTTGCTCACTTATTGCCTGAATACTATTGGGATCTTTAATAGATACAAAGAAGGCATTACTTAAAGGATTTTCATCACCTCGATAGATTTTAAATCCATCGCCTTTTTCTTTTATCATCAATTCAAGTTCTTGATCCTTTGTACTAATTTCAACATCTTTAACCCCAGAAATAGCTTCTAGTTCTTGTTTTATGTTATTGATATCATCTTTTTTTGTAACAGTCTCTTTTAAAACAACATGAATTCGCAAATCTTCTTCAATGGAATTGGTAAACAAAGAAACATTTCCTGCAATAATTAAGAAAGCAGAAAATAAAATTAATGTAATAGTTACTGCACTAGATGCTGATAATGACATGGCAACATGACGAAAGATACTTAAAAATGCCGTCTTAATATGTTTAGGAATGGCTTTAAAGAATTCAATCATGTTTCAAATAGCCTCCCTTCATAATATCCGCAACAACATATCCTTCTTCAAGACAAATTGTTCGTTTTTTGAAGCGATCAACAATTGTTGAATCATGGGTAACCATTACAATTGTTGTATTTTCTACTTGATTAATTTTTTCTAACAATTCCATAATTTCAGCTGATTTATCAGGGTCTAAGTTTCCTGTTGGTTCATCTGCAATTAATACTTTTGGATGGTTGGCAATGGCACGCCCAATGGTTGCACGTTGTTGTTGCCCACCTGATAATTCATTTGGAAAAGCTTTTGCTTTATCTTCTAATGATACTAATTCTAATACTTCACGAACACGGCGACGAATATCTACTTTTTTCATACCAATAACTTCAAGAGCAAAGGATATATTTTCGAATATAGTCAGCCTTGGTAATAATCTAAAGTCTTGAAAAACAACTCCAATATTACGCCGATATACAGGAACTTTCGAATGTTTTAATTTTCCTACATTAATATTTTCTACCATAACGCTTCCGCTATTTGGTAATTCTTCACCATCTAACATCTTAATTAGCGTAGACTTGCCGGATCCTGTTGGTCCAATAATGTATACAAATTCACCATCATCGATTGCTAAATTAATATCTCGTAAGGCATGTACTCCATTTTTATATTCCTTTGATACATTCTCTAGTATGATCATAAGTTTACTCCTCACTTTTTTCTATCTAAAATATATTTTCTGGTCTTTCTCTACAAGGAGGACCCTTAATTCCACAAACATTACTTCTGGCGCCATCTCCCCAGCCATTACCCCAAGCAAAATCAGCACTCCCTTTAAAACGAGATATCGCTGCATCTAAACTCATACTTCCTAAATTAATAACTTCGATATGACAATGTGGTCCAGAAGAATTTCCACTGTTTCCACTTAAGCCCAATTGTTGACCAGCAGCAACTTTTGTTCCAGCGCTTACTGCAAATCCGCTTTGTGACATATGGAAGAACGAAATGGCATAGGTTATCCCATTGGCCTGTGTTAACAACTGCATCGTATTTCCACCACCAGCAGGATATCCTGACCAGTTGCCAATATAGCCGCCATTCGTTGATACTGGATTACCAGCATATAAAATAATCCCTGCAGCAGGCGCTACAATTGGTGTTCCTATACTTACTGCAATATCCATACCTAAGTGTGTTCCACCACCTGGATATGCCCAAGTACCTGCAGATATATAACCACCTCGAATTGGTAATGCAAGCCCTGTATTTCCACTTAAGTCTAAATCAGAAGCACTTGTAATCGCAATAATATTATTTTGAATCGTTGAAATATCAACTTCAACAGAACGCATCTTCTCTGCTAAAGTTGCTTCTTTTTGGCGATATTCACCAAGAATTGTTTCTTTTTCTTTCTTTAATTCTTCTGTATGCTCTTTGTTTTTTACATTCTCTTCTTTTTTAACTTCTGCATCTTTTTTAAGACGAGATTGTTCACTCTTATCTAAATCTAGTTTTTGTTTTTCTACTCTAATGGTATTTATTTCTTTTTGATCACTTTCAGTGATTCGCTTTATTCCATCACCTTTTCGAATGAAATCAACCAAGCTATTCGCTCCCATAATAATATCTATATTAATATTGGTACCTAAGCTTGATTGCTCAGACAACATACGATCCATAATCAATTTATTACGTTTATCAATCTCACTCTGTATAATTTTTATGCTCTCGTCTAGTTTTTCTATTTCACTACTTATCGTACGAATGCTTGCATCGTTTAATTCTATTTTTTTATTAATGCTATCACTCAATTCTTGTAAATCCCTAACACTTTGACTCATTGCCTCAATATCGCCTTTAATACCAGAAACTTGTTTTTTTATCGATTCCACATTATTATTTAAGCTGTCTTTTTGTTCATATAACCATTGCGCAAACGCATCACATTCTTTTTTAGCATCACTAGTACTTTGTGCAACGCTACAACGTGCATACCAAGCAGACTCATTTCCTGCAAAATCTTGTGCATGTAAGTTTTCTTTGGGCATTACTACAAAAACAAACATACAGAGTGCTAAACATATTTTTTTAATCTTTTTCATCGGCTCCACCTCAAATATTTATTTACTGCTAGAAAACTTCCTAGTACTCCTACAAACGCTCCGCTTAAAACTAAAGATATGCAAATATATATCACAAAGGGAATAGGTGCTTGCATCACAAACATCGAAGATAGGAAATTCCCTCCTAATAAATCATATAAGAATCCATATCCTACGATTGTTAATACAATAGGTATTAACGAACCAAGTATTCCAATATACATTCCTTCAATCATAAATGGTGTTTTGATGTACCAATTTGTAGCGCCAACATTACGCATAATTGATATTTCACTTGTTCTTGTATAAATAGATAACTTGATTGTATTCGAGATTAAGAAAATAGCAATGAAACCAAGTGCAATTAGGAACACACCACCACCTGCACGTACTGCTTCAAACATTTTAATCATATTTTCAATGCTTTCTCCACCATACTGTGCTTTTTCAATATCTTTGATTTCATTTAACTGGCTCGTAATCAGCGGGATTTGCTTTGCTTCTTCTACTTCTACAATAAATACATTGGGCATTGGATTGTTTTCTTTATAGCGACTAAAGACATTCCCACTTTCTCCAATTAATAGATTTAGTTCATCTTCTTTACTTGAAAACTCCACACTTTTTACACCATTTAAATTTTCAACTTTTGCCTTCATTTCATCGATTTCTGTTTGCGTAGCTATCTTATCAATGGATGCATGTATTTTTAAATCTGATTCTACATTACTAGTAAAGCCATTAATATTTCCAGCCATCAATAAGAAAACAGCCATTAAAATCAACGTAACACTAACCGCTGAAACCGATGAGAGTGTCATTGATATATGTCTTCCTAAGCTTTTAATAGCTGACAAGAAGTGTTTAGGTAAATTTTCAAAAAATCTAATCATTACGAACATAACCACCTTCCATCAAATCGGCAATAAGCAAACCACTCTCTAAAACAATTGTTCTTTTTTTATAGAGATTCACTAAGTTAGAATCATGTGTAACCATTAAAATAGTAGTTCCTTCTATTTCATTTATTCTTTCTAGTAATTGAATGATTTCCTTTGATTTTTCTGGATCTAAGTTTCCTGTCGGTTCATCAGCAATTAATACTTTAGGATGATTGACAATAGCTCTTCCTATCGTTACACGCTGTTGCTGACCCCCAGATAATTCATGTGGATATGCTTTGGCTTTATCACTTAATGAAACAAGTTCTAAAACTTCTCTCACTCGTTTTCTAATGACTCCTTTTTCAAATGCTAAAATTTCTAATGCATAGGCTATATTCTCAAATACAGTTAACGTTGGTAATAACCGAAAATCTTGAAACACGACCCCAATATGACGACGATAAAAAGGAACTTTTGATTGTCGTAATTTTCCTACATTAAGATTTGATACGATAACTTCTCCTTTATCGGGAACTTCTTCTCCATCTAATAATTTTATTAAGGTTGACTTACCGCAGCCAGTAGGTCCAATAATATATACAAACTCTCCTTCATTAATTTCAAGATTAACATCGCAAAGAGCATGAACTCCATTTTTATAGGATTTAGATACATTTTTTAAAAGGATCATAATTTCACTCCTCACTTCTTTCAATTATAACATAAAAAATCTTAATTCACATGGAATTAAGATAGGAAATTCTTACAATTATGTACCAAATATTTCTACAATTGCTCTTGGTATGTGAAGCCTTCTCCTTGTACTTCATTTACATCACTAACAATTACAAATGCCTCTGGATCAACACTTGCAATGATACGATTTAAGATAGGAAATTGTTTTTTTACAATAACCGTCATAATCACAGGTTTGCTAGTTCGTGTATAACCGCCTTGCGCATGTAGTATAGTTGCTCCTCGATTAATATTCAAGTAAATCTCTTTCATTAATTCTTCATGTTTTTCACTAATAATCATCACATTCTTAGCGTCTTGTCCACCCAAAGTAATCACTTTATCAATCATCTTACCACAGATCCAAACTGAAATTAACCCAATCATCGCAGCTTCAATCCCATAAACACTCGCTCCTAAAACAACAGTAGCACCATCTACTGCCATAACAAGTGTTGGCAAAGGAATTCGGGTATACTTATTAATCACTAACGGTGGAATATCCATTCCTCCTGTACTCGCCCCAACACGAAATACACAGCCAATTCCTACACCAATGCAGATTCCTCCGTATAAAGATGCAAGTATTGTATTATTTGTAATATGTACATTACTTGCACTTATCGTAAATAATGTAATAAATATTGGATAAATAATCGTACTTAAAATTGTTTTAATTGCAAATTTCTTTCCTAATACACACACTCCTAATAAGTATAACCCTATTGTTAACACATTGATTAGTAATGCTGGTTCTATATGAAATACTGGTTTTAAAGCAACAGCAATCCCTGCTACTCCTCCAGATAAAATATCTAATGGTAAAATAAAGTACGTAACTCCTACTGCTATAATAAAGTTACCAAAAATAATCATCAGTGTTTCTTTCATAAACTCTTTCATATTCTTTTGCATACTTGTATAAGCTCCATTTCCTTTTAAACCTGCTAAATTATACCACAATCGCTTTCACTTATATATACAAAAAAA
>JAVWIF010000076.1:0-5961 GCA_036639635.1 Longicatena sp. | reverse complement strand
GTCACAGCCTTTTATTTATTCTTCTACAAAGCGATATCCAACGCCTACTTCAGTTACTATATAACGTGGATGAGAACTGTCTTTTTCTATTTTTTGTCTGATGTTAGCCATAAATACACGTAATGATTGTGAATCTTCACAGGTATTATATCCCCATATTTTTTTAATGATAAAACTATGGGTTAAGACTTTGCCAGCGTTTTCAATTAAGAGAACGAGGAGTTTGAATTCTATTGGTGTTAAGTGAATTTCTTTTTCTTCAACAAAGACTTTATACTTTTCAAAATCAATGTATAATGAATCCATTTTAAATACCTTGTCTTTTACTACTTGGGGTGTTTTTTTTCGTAGGGCTACACGTATACGTGCTAGTAATTCATTGATATGAAATGGTTTGGTAATGTAATCATCGGCACCTAAGTCTAGGGCTTCTACTTTTTCTTTTTCTTGACCACGAGCACTTACAATAAGTATAGGAACATCACTTTGGGTACGAATTTGGGATAACACTTCACTTCCATCAATGTCTGGAAGTCCTAAGTCTAAGAGTATGAGATCAGGGTTGTCTGTCATAAATAGGGAAATACCTTCGATACCGCTTTGTGCACTGATTACTTTACAACCATTTGTTTCTAAGGATAAGCTTAGAAATTTTATAATATTTTTGTCATCTTCAATTAACAATACTTTAGTATTATCATTCATTGTTGTTCTCCTTATTTATGGGTAATTTGAATCCAAATACTGCTCCGTGTGTATCTGCTCTATTATGGGCATAGATGGTTCCATGGTGGGCTTCTACGATTGCTTTGCATATTGATAGGCCTAATCCTACACCACGCTTAGAATCGCTGCGATCGCTTTTTGTAGTGATGAAGCTTTCAAATAACTTATCGCTAATATCTTGATTGATACCTGCTCCATTATCGATGACTTCAAAACAAGCTACTTGTTTATCTATATGACAATAAATATCAATCATCGAATCGTCTTGGGTATGTTTAATCGCATTGTCAATAAAATTAATTAATACTTGAATTATAAGTCTTCCATCCATTTCCACAAGTACTACTTCTTCAGGAAGATGTACTTGTATGGTATGGAACCCTTTTCTTGATTCACATCGACTAGATGCTTCACAAATAATATCATCTACAACTTCTTTTTGTTTCTTAATTAATAATTTACCATCTTGTATCCGTGTCATGTTTAATAAGTTTTCTACTAATTGGTTTAACCAAATAGAATCACTGCTTATATTTTTAACTAGGTTATAGATGGTATCAGAATCTAGACTATGGTAGTTCTCAACGATTAAAGAACTTGACCCAGCAATACTTGTTAAAGGTGTACGTAAATCATGGGAGATACTACGTAACAGATTGTTACGTAGTTTTTCTTTTTCTATTTCTATTCGGCTTTGTTCCTGTGCTACATATAGTAATTCACGCTCAATGGCTAGTACCATTTGTGAAACTAAGGTATTCACAAACATTTCTTTTTCTTCATTTAAGGGTTGTGTATTTAATAAAGCATATACTCCTAATATTTCATTGTTACGATGTAAGGGGCGATACGTCCAATTGTTTTGTTCATAAAAGGAAGTACCAGCTCCACATTCACTTCGATTATCATAGCACCAACGAGCTAACCCTTCATCACTCATTTCATTTTTTAAGATGTCATCAATTTTAAATAGGCTTAGTTTATTTGTTGTTGTATTATAATAATACACAACACTTACAATACTTTGAAACTCATATAAGGATTTAATATTATGTAAAATAATATTATCTATCCCAGATATATTTAAATAGTTCGTTGATATTTCATATAAGGCTAGTGTTTGTTTCTCATTGTATTTAGAAATACGAGCATGTTGTTGCATCTTATTTACTAAAGAACCAGTTATAAATGATACGATTAAGAAGATGACGATGGTAATAATATAGTTAGGGTCATAAATTTCTAATGAAAAGCGTGGCATTGTAAAGAAGTAATTAAAGGTAATAATACTTAAACCACTTGCGGATATACCCCAAAAGAAACTCTTTGTTTCAATTACAATAAATAAGACTCCTATTAAATAAATCATAATAATATTTTCAATACGAATACTCATTTCTACAAAGACATATGACATCAAGGTACAAAGAAATAAGATAATCACACTGAGTATCGAGTTTTTTATTAGCTTATTCATATCCATAACACTCACCCTTTTTACTCATTATAACAGTTTCTTTTTCTTTTTTATACGATGGAATGCATTTCGAATATCTTTTCCTGTGCGTAAGGTTGCTAAAATAACAACAAATATTTCTAATCGACCAATAAACATCCCAAATGTTCCTGTCCATAAAACACCACTAGGAGCATCAAAGCACATAATACCAGAGGATAAACCAACGGTACTTAAGGCTGAAGAGAAATCAAACATCGAATTTTGGATACTGTTTCCGTAACAAGTTAATATAAAACTACCGATAAAGAAGATAACCATATATAGAAAGATATAAATACCTGTTTCGGATACTTCTTTATCACTTACTTTTTCATCGCGTTCTACACGTGATATTTTATGCGTAAAGACAACTTTTTTAGAATAGAATAAATCACGTATTCGCCAGTATAAGCTTTTACCAATAATACAGATTCGATATTGTTTAATACCACCTGCTGTAGAACCAATACCACCACCAATTAATTGTAGAACGATTAAAATAATCATAACACTACTAGGTAGTGTAGCAAACGATTTGACTGTTTGAAAACCCGTGGTTGTTAAAGCGGTAACGACTTGAAAAAGGGCAACGCGCATACCTTCTTGTAAATTAAGGGTAAAAGCTTGCATGAGTAGGAAGCCTACAATCGGTGTTATAAATGCAATCAAGATAAGACTAAAACGAATTTCACAATAGTGAAAGAATCTTCTAAATTTACCTTTTAATAAGAATAAATGCGCTAAAAAGTTTATATTACCGAGGATCATCAATATAATGGTAATAAGCTCTATAGGGAAGCTTTTATAATAGGCAATACTTTCTCCATGAGTAGAAAAACCGCCGGTAGAAACTGCTCCTATGGAGTGAATAATGGCATCAAATAGATTCATACCAAAACATAAGTATAATAGGATACCTCCTAGAATAATACTTGAATAAATAGATACAATAATACGTGAAGATTTTAAGAGGTTTGGTAATAAACGATCGTTATGACCTTCGGCATTATATAAGCGCATACCATAAGAATCACTTAATACAGATAGCATTACAATGACCAATCCAATCCCTCCAAAGAATAATATGGTACTTCGATGCATTAAAAACAAATGTGATGTAACATCCACATTAACTACAGTTAATCCTGTCGTACTCCAAGCACTTGTTGTTTCAAATATACCTTGTGTTAAATTATACGTACCACTTAAAACAAAAGGCAAGGCACCAATAAAGATGGCTAGCATCCATACGCTCACAACAATAATGGCATCTTGATTGCGTTGTAGTTTACCTTTTGCTTTTCCTCTAATATTAAAATATAATAAATAACCAATCATAATAGAAAGGATACCAGGAATGATAAAATAGGATGCTTCATGTGCATCTTGGGGATAAAAGAGTAATGTTAATAATGGCAATAAAGTAATGGTACCAATAATCATTAACATACATCCTAAATATCCAATGATCAAAGGATAGCCAGTAACTTCTTTTTTCTTACTCATAATTGATTCCATGATTATTTAAGACCTCTTGAGAATACGGCTAATACCTCATCTTGAATTTGTGGTTGTGATAGGATTAATAGTTTATCGTTTTCTAAGAGCTGGGTATCTCCATTTGGCACAACCATATTTACATTTCTTAAGATACAACAAATAATCACTTTTTCTGGTAATACGACATCTTTAATCTTTTTATTGATAACCACACAATCTTTGGTTAATAGGATTTCAGATAGTATTACTTTTTCATGTTCTATTGATAAACTATTGACTAAGTTTTCAATGGTACTTGCTTGTTCAATGATTTTAGAAATCGTATAGGTTGCGGATATAGCAGTATTCACTCCTAGCTTTTTAAATACGGATACATTTTTAGGATTTGATACGGTAGCAACTACTTTTTTAACCCGAAATATTTTCTTTGCACATTGACAAATAGCTAGATTATCTGGGTCATTTGGTCGTAGTGCTATGAGAATATCTGCATCATATATATCAGCTTCTTCGAGGATATACTCTTTACAAGGATTTCCAATTACCACAGGTATATTATATTTTTCTGCTAAATATTGACAATATCCATCTTCATCATTAATTACAGTTACTTCATGTTTCTTTTCCAATAAAGAACCTATTAAAAAATCGGCTTTATTTCTTCCTCCAGCAACAATTATCTTCATACTCTTAAAGCCTTTTCAAAGTGGATATTACTAATGTTTTCAAATTCTTTTAATGATAAACGTGATGGATAAATCGCTTTTATAGAACTTCCTAATAGTAGTTTTTCTTTATCTGGATCATTTAAACGAATATATACATTTCCAATATTGTAAATAGTATTTGCTATTTGCGCTATCATACAATTGGTATTGTCGTTGTCTGTAGCAACTAATACCATGTCGCAATTGGATATTTCACATGACTTTAAGGTATCTAAATCACTCGCATCACCAACAATTTCAAATCCTGTAAATGTTTCACTTAAACGATTAAAAGCACTTTCATCTTTATCGATGACACTAACATCATAATTTGCGTTACAAAGTGAACTTGCTAAATTAGAACCAAAGCGTCCACAACCAACGATTAATACTTTTTTATTACTATTTTTAATTAACATATGACTGCCTTCTTTCTTTATTCCTTCCCCATCTATATCCTAACAAAAGACATATAAAGATAGTATAAGCAATTGAGTGCTTATGTGAAGAAAGTGTTAAGATGGCATAAAGATTCGCCTTATCCGTGTTTAGATAAGCCTTATATTTACATAAAACATATAAAGATTGTCTTTTAGTAAGCAAAATAATGTAAAAAGATTACAAAAAAATTACAGAGTGTTCATATATTTAGGTAATTATTATCATATGATATTAGTAAGGAGATGATTTCATGAACTATTATTTACTTTTGGGGTGTAGTTTGGTAGGTCTTGCACTTTTTCTACAGTATTTGAGTTCTATGTATGCGCGTAAATACATTGCGCTATTACCCATTATTTTTGGAATAGGGTCGTATTGGTTAGGATTATTATCGGTATTGTTGATGTTTGTTCTTATTTTTATTGCTCAGCTAGTACCAAATCTGATACGAAATGAAGGATTTGATGCGTATGAAGTGGAAGCACATATTCATTAGCAAGGAGCCAATCTCCGTGTAGATAATCACGTGTGCGAAGGTAGATAAAATCATGGTATATTTGTATTTGATAACCAAGCCCAACGTGTTTTATACCATATTGAACTTTATGAAAAGCAGGAACATTTATGAAGGTTATATGATTTTCATATAAAACATTACACAAATTGATGCCATTATGAACATGACCACTGAAGAAAAATACATGGTCATGTTTTTTTAGAATAGCTTTGATATCTCGTTCTTGGATACCCATAGTAAGATCTATGTTACTAGTATTTGGATGAGTATGAAGAAAAGGATGATGACATAAGACAAAGACGGGTTTATCTAATGCATCCTTTTGTAGACCATGCTCTAACCATGAAAGTTGTTGCTTAGAGTAGTAAGCATTTGATTTAGAAGGCTTTTCACTATTCAGAATATAGAAATGGATACCATTGATAAATGTATCATAATACAAGTAATGAGAATCTTGTAAAGCAAGTTCTTTATATAGGTGATGAATATGTATCTGGTTTTTTTCTAGTTTGCTATAGGTATCATGATTTCCAAGTGCTAATAAATACTTGATTGGATATTCTTTTAGTTGA
>JAVWIF010000075.1:0-6022 GCA_036639635.1 Longicatena sp. | reverse complement strand
GTTAATTGAAAGTGATATCCATTATTCGCAAAATCTCCAAGAAATGCCATGGTACGAATGCGTCTAGAATACGCATCTTCTAAAGCCATTCCTAAAGCTTTATTAGTAAACGGACTGGTATTGTGTATATCACTCATAATTTCGAATGTTAAGATACTAGTTTCGTTTTGAATACGTTTTGCATAGGTTGTTATATCCATATGAGTTCTCCTCTTTTTTATTTAGTTTGTACCGATATTCTTGTTTTATGAAAGATTTCTTGTATTAAATAAACAAGGGTTGTGCTACTATAATAGGAAAGGAAGAAGGTAGAGAAATATGGATTATGCAAAAGAATCCTTACGCTTACATGCATTGTGGAAAGGGAAGTTAGCAATCACTTCCAAAGTTAAGGTAGGCTCACGAGAGGACTTATCTTTGGCGTATACACCAGGAGTGGCTGCTCCTTGTTTAGCAATTCATGAGGATATAAATAAAAGCTATGAACTAACAGGACGAGGCAATAGTGTGGCTGTGATAAGTGACGGTAGTGCGGTATTAGGACTAGGAGATATAGGTCCTGAAGCTAGTATGCCTGTAATGGAAGGAAAATGTGTGCTATTTAAAGAGTTTGGTGGAGTGGATGCCATTCCATTATGTCTGCGTAGTAAAAACGTTGATGAAATTGTACAAAGTATTGCTTTATTAGCAGGTAGTTTTGGTGGTATTAATTTAGAAGATATTAGTGCACCGCGCTGTTTTGAGGTAGAAAGAAGATTAAAAGAAATCTGTGATATTCCAGTTTTTCATGATGATCAACATGGAACGGCGATTGTCGTAGGTGCAGCACTACTAAATGCTATTAAATTAACGGATAAGAAGATGGGGAGTTTACGTATTGTCATCAATGGGGCAGGAGCAGCAGGTATTGCGATAGCAAAACTCTTACTTAAAATGGAATTTGGTGAAGTAATTTTAAGTGATATTAACGGAATTGTGTATCTAGGAAGAAAAGAGAACGATACTTCTTTAGAGGATATTGCGAAACTTACAAATCCACAACAGATACGAGGTAATTTAGCAACTGCTTTACAAGGTGCAGATGTTTTTGTTGGAGTAAGCGCACCTAATATTGTCAGTAAAGAAATGATTAGAAGTATGAATACACAAGCCATTGTATTTCCAATGGCAAACCCAACTCCTGAAATCATGCGTGAAGATGCACTTAGCGCTGGTGCTTTTATTGTCGGGACTGGTCGTAGTGATTATCCAAATCAAATTAATAATGTACTAGCATTTCCTGGGGTGTTTAGAGGTGCTTTAGATGTACGAGCAAGTTGTATCAATGAAGAAATGAAAGTAAGTGCGGCTTATGCTATTGCGCAAATGGTATCAAGTGATCAATTAAAATGCGATTATATAATTCCTAGTCCTTTAGATAAAAATGTCGCAAAAGTGGTCGCAAAAGCTGTTGCACAAGCAGCAAGAGACAGCAAAGTCGCACGCATATAAGACTTCAGAATTCTTAAGATTATTCAGCATTGACTTCCCTAAAAAACAGGCACATAATAC
Organism: Longicatena sp.; assembly: GCA_036639635.1. Taxonomy (GTDB): domain Bacteria; phylum Bacillota_I; class Bacilli_A; order Erysipelotrichales; family Erysipelotrichaceae; genus JAVWIF01. The sequence continues at coordinate 4,471 of JAVWIF010000075.1, read as the reverse complement.
AAAGGATTATGAACAAGAAAAGAGGAAGAATATGAAGAAGATGCAAGTACTTATTTGTTGTGTATTAGTTATCACAAGTCTTACGAGTTGTTCAATCATAAAAAAAGCAATACGTTCTTCTAGTAAACTACCAGTATACACAAGCTTTTATCCAATGTATGATTTTGCCACTAAAATAGGTGGTTCCAAAGTTCAAGTAAGAGATATCACTGCATCAACTATCGAACCACATAGTTATAAACCTGAAAGTGAAATCATTCCTAAATTACAAAAGAGTTCACTCTTTGTTTATAACAGCGCTATATCAGAACCTTGGGTAGCTACTGTTTTAAAAGATATTGATCAAAAGAAAGTAGTTGTAAATGAAGCTAGTAAAGACTTATTAACACTTCATGCGAATGGACAAAGTGATCCTCATATATGGATGAGTATTAAACAAGCCAAAAAAGAACTTTTATATATTCATAATGCATTTGTGAAAATGGATGAAATAAATGAAAAGTATTATAATAGTCGTTATGATAAATACGCCAAAGAATTTGATAAGTTAGAAATGCAATTTAAAAACGAGTTGGCACCATACAAAGATAAAACGATTATTGTATATCATGATGCGTATCAATATTTATGTCAAGATTATGGTTTACATGCTATTGCTATAGAAGGGGCGAATAGCGATAAGATAGAAACAACAATTGCCTTCATGCAGAAGAATAATATTCATACTGTATTTTATGATAACTTTTCTAAGGCAAGCGATGTTGCGACAATTACATCTAGAACAGGTGCAAAAGCAGTACGTTTAAATACGTTAGAAGGTCGTACTAAGAAAGAAAAAGAAGATAAAAAAGGATATGGGACGCTAATGAAAGAGAACTTAAATAAGTTAGTAGCTTCTTTTAATTAATAAAAAAATGGTGTAGCCACTACTGTGGTTATACCATTTTTTCAGGAATGACATAGGTGTCAAACTCTTCACTAGTACAATATTCTAATTGGAGACAAGCTTGTTTTAGTGTGATGTTTTCTTGTAGCGCTTTATTTGCGACAATGCTAGCTTTCTCATACCCGATAGAAGGAGTAAGTGCTGTAATTAACATGGTAGATCTTTCTACGTTAGATAACATCTGTTCCTCGTTTGCTATGATACCTTCTACACAATGTGTTCTAAATGAAGTTAAACCTTCACTTAATAAGTGTATGGATTGTAAAAAATTATAAATAATAACAGGCATATATACGTTTAATTCAAAATTACCCTGACTAGCGCTTAATCCTATAGTTACATCATTTCCCATTACTTGTGAAGCTATCATACAAATAGCTTCACACTGTGTTGGGTTGACTTTACCTGGCATGATACTACTGCCAGGTTCATTTTCAGGAAGTCTAATTTCTCCTAAGCCACAACGTGGACCACTAGCTAGCCATCTAACATCATTGGCAAATTTCATCATATTTACAGCAAGTGATTTGAGTGCTCCATGAGCAAAACATAGATCGTCTTTTGCACTTAGTGCATGAAACTTATTAGGGTTTGAAATAAGTTGTGTTGCCAATTGTTCACTTAATAGAACACAGACTTGTTCTCCATAGTTCGTAGGAGCATTTAAACACGTTCCTACAGCTGTTCCCCCAATGGCTAATTTACGTAAAGAATCAATGGCTTTTTGTAACATATCGATGTTGTTCTCTAACATGCCTCGCCATCCAGATATTTCTTGTGAAAATGTAATAGGAGTCGCATCTTGTAAATGCGTACGACCTATTTTAATATAATGTTGATTCTTTTTCTCAAGATGTTTTAAGGTGGTACACATCTCTTCAATAGCCGGTAATAATTCTTTTTGTATGGCAATAATAGCTGCTATATGCATTGCACTAGGAAAGACGTCATTGGAACTTTGACAACGATTTACATCATCATTTGGATGTAATAATGCTTTGTTTGCCAAAACGTTAGCATGTCTTGCTATGACTTCATTTACATTCATATTGGATTGTGTTCCACTTCCTGTTTGCCATACAGATAAGGGGAATTGATCATCTAATTTACCTGTGAGTATATCATCACAACTATGGAGGATAGCATCTTTTTGTTCTATATTTATATAGCCATAAGTTTCGTTTATTGTAGCACAAGCCATTTTGATATGAGTTAAAGCATATATGACTTCTAGTGGCATTTTTTCATTTCCGATTTGAAAGTTTTCAAGACTACGTTGCGTTTGAGCACCCCAAAATTTATCTTCTTCTACTTGTATTTCTCCCATACTATCATGTTCGGTTCTTTTTTTCATTATCTTCACTCCTCATTTAACTTTAGTTTAACAGATTAGACAATGAAAAAAAAGAGTGGAACAAGATTGCTCCACGTTAAACTTATAAAAGGCAATGAAACAGATACGATACCTAGTACCATGGAGACAATAACTTTTCCTTTATTTTATTCATATAATGCCTTCTTTAAGGTGCTTTAAATTTTTACACAAACAAGTCTTTTACAAAGTGTTCATAAAGTGTTAGAATTAAAAGAAATAAAAGAGGAGATTATGACTCATGAAAAATTCAGTTAGATTAAATGAAGAGATATCTAAAAATGTAAATGCTAAAAAAGAAGTAATTACACAAATTAATTATGTATGTGAGAGTGAAAGTGATACGAAAACATTGACTAAAAATATTAGCGACGTTTTAACAAAAAATTTAGGAGATACAAATTTAGCAAAGATTACGTATGAATACTATCCTAGTGATAAAAAAGTAGAAGTTGTGATTATTGAACATCTTTAAAGGTAGAGTGATTCTATCTTTTTTTTATGAAAAGAAGCAACCGATTAGATTGCTTCTTTCACTAGGACTTGATCAATTTCTACAATATATAAGGTATGGTAGTCTTTGTTTGGATAGTTTTTTGTGATTAAATCTTTCTGAATAAAACAGTCTTCTTGTAGATCTTGTTGATACAATTTGTGGGCAATCATGGCTGTATTAGCTTCTTCAAAATAAGGAGCATTACGATCACAATTTACATGAAAGTCGACGTGTGCGATTTTATCTTCGTCTTTTCCACTCACACTTCCTAAATAAGATAATTGTTTACGATAAACTTCATCATAAAATGATAAAGTTAAAGATTCGCTTGCTTCAATGAATTCTTTGGTATAGCGTTGTGGACGAATAAAGATAAAAGCAACTTTCTTATTCCATAGAATACCGACGCCACCCCAAGAAGCAGTCATTGTATTTACAACGCCATCTTTTTGTGCACTCACTAACATCCATTCTTTCCCAATTAAGGTAAAGGGATCACTATGCAATTCTTCTGCTGGTATTTCTTTCCATGTATTCATAAAATCATCCTCTCTTTTTCTTAATTATAGTAGTATGCTTGTAGAATCACAAGTATTTCGTTACAATACTTGTAGGAAGATACAGGAGGCAACAGTATGCAGATTACCTATCTTTATCATAGTGCTTTTTTAATTGAATTAGAACAACATATTTTGTTGTTTGATTATGTAGAAGGAAACTTACCTGCTTTTGACTTGTCAAAAGAGATTGTAGTGTTTGTTACACATGCACATAGTGATCACTTTAGTAGGGTTATATTTGATTTACGTAAACACTATCCTAATGTGCGTTATATTCTGAGTGATGATATAAAAACAGTACAAGAAAGTGATATCTTATTTGTAAAAGCGAATGAAATGTACGAAGTTGGAAACATGAATATACAAACACTTTGTTCCACAGATTGTGGTGTTGCTTTTTTAGTGAAGGTAGAAGATAAGACTATTTATCACGCCGGTGATCTAAATTGGTGGGATTGGACACTTGAAGATACACTAGCCGAAAGTGAAAAGATGAAACAAGATTACGTAAAAGAAATCATGAAACTTAAAGATCAAGAAATTGATGTAGCAATGGTACCAGTAGATGATAGACTTGGTGAAGGCTTTGATAAGGGAATCGATGTTTTTATGGAACTTACGAACACCAAAAAGGTGGTTCCTATGCATATGTGGGGGAAGTATGAAATTATTAGAAAGCTAGAAAACAAAGCATATCAAGCTAAAATAGTTAGAATAAAAAAAGAAAATGAAAGCTTTCAAATATAAGAACTTTTTTATCATATTCATATCGTAATTTTGTTCATATTGTGGTATATTCAATAGGTAATTAGAAAATATGGAAGGAAATAAATATGGAAAATAAGGCAATTGTGAAAATGGCGTTGGATGATTACTATCGGATTTCTGGTTTAAGAAGCTATATGGTATTGGATAATGAGAAGATAGAGAGTGCTTCAGAAAAAAATTATTTTTGTAAATGCTTAAAAATATCAAGTAAAGCTCTAAAAAAGTGTGAAGAATGTATGAAAGAGACGTATTCACATGCAAGAAGTATTGAAAAAGAATGTATTTATTCTTGTCATGCGGGTTTAATTAAATGGGCATTACCATTTAAC
>JAVWIF010000074.1:0-7486 GCA_036639635.1 Longicatena sp. | reverse complement strand
TTCATCCCATAGAAGACAAACTAGAATGGAAAGATATAAACTTCTTTACGAACGATTTTGATTATCTTGAATTTGTAAATGCGGTTTTTAGCTCAAGTTCTAGGGCGGCCGAATTGTTAAGCAGTTCTCCTAACTATTCCACAAACGGTATGGTAAAAAAAGCATGGAACATTGAAGAGAACGGTGTCAGAACTTTATTAAAAGGTGGATATAAAAAAAGTTGGCAAGAACTATACAACGAAATTTTGGCAAGTGATATATGCAAAGCATTAGGTATAGAGCATACAACATATTATTTGAAGCAAGTTGAAAATCAAGTAGTCTCTGCATGCCCTTCATTTATTGATGGAAATACAGAATTGATTCCAGCAGCTGATATTTTCTTTTTAGAAAAGAGAAATAATTAACAAAATGATTATAATTATTATGTATATATTTTTGGAAAAAATGGTATCAAAGATGCAAGAGAACAACTGGATAATATGCTTGTAGTGGATTATATTATGATTAATGAAGATAGACATTTACGAAATTTTGGAATCATAAGAAATGTTGAAACATTAGAATGGATAAAGGTTGCACCAATATATGATACTGGACAATCCTTATTAAGCCAAACAGATTATTTCGATATGAATTTTAATTCTGGATATGGGAAATTTTTCACAAATGTACAAGCACCTTTCGACAAGATTATAAAATGTTGATAATTTAGAACGATTTGATTTTTCAAAGTTGAATGGATTTATTGACATATGGAAAAGTGAAATATGTAACTGGAATAAAGATAAACAAATAGCGTCAGAAAGAATAGATTGTGTGTGATTGAAGGCATAAAACTTCGAGTAAAAAAAATATCAGAATTGCAAAGAACAAAAGAGAAGCAGCATGACGATAGATATAAAGAAATTGAACGATAAGTAATATGTAGGGATTACTATCAATGCTAGTTATGGTATAATGGTGATTGAAAAGTAAAGGAGGATTAACAATCATGAAAAATAAAGTACTTAAGTTAATGACGGAAAGCAAAGATTATTTTGAAGATTTTATTACGAGAAGTGTTAACACATCTAATAGAATAGAAGGAAGTACTTTATCATATGTTGAAACATATGCAATTTTATGGAATGATAATTCTTTTAATTTGAATAATGTGAAACCAAGAGATTTTTATGAGGCAGTGAATTTAAAATATGCCAGTAATCTAATGCTTGAATCTGTAAGACATGAAGAACAATTAACAGAGACATTGATTATCCATTTAAATGAAACTATCAATAAAAATATTCTTGATACATCAGGGTATAGACAAGTACAGGTTTATATAAGAGGTGCTAAAGATATTCCACCTTCAGCTATGGAAGTACGTGAAAAAATGATGTATCTAGTAGAAGATTTCAATAACAATGAACAAATTCCTATACTAGAAAAAGCAGCTCACTTCCATATCATGTTTGAACACATTCATCCTTTCGAAGACGGGAATGGTAGAACAGGAAGATTACTTATTAACTTTGAGTTAATTAAACAAGGTCAAGCACCTGTTATTATTCCAGATGAGCGTAGAGTTGAATACTTTAATTTTATTGCTGAATATGATACAGAGGGATTGACTAAGATGTTAGCAGAATTACAGATGCAAGAATTCAAAAGAATGGAAGATTTCATTGACATGTCTAAAGAAAAGTTGTGACAACTAAATTAAGATATCCTGAATATTGTAGAGAACGAAAATCCCTGATAGAATGAAACCTAAAAGTATGAATATGAACAGAGGTTGGTAATCTCTGCTTTTTTGCTGAAAAGAAATGAGGTGATAGTAGGGAATAACATAATAATATTATGAAATTGAATCTAGATGAAATGATTATAAAGTACCTCAGTATTGAATCATATTTATCTGCACCATTCAACCGCCAATTATTTCATCAAATTAGTTTTTTCTAAAGAATGAATAGTAATATGATAAATAACATGTTATAATTTTTTTACAAATATAAAGTTGTGCTTTTGATTTGTAGAAAGAGGAAAAAGGATGATTAAAAGAACAATACGAAAATACATTATTGACTCTTTGAATTTATATCCAGTTATTATAATAACTGGGGCAAGGCAAGTTGGAAAGTCCACAATTGTTGAATCATTGATGGAAGAGTATGAATTCAATTATGTTTCTCTTGACGATATAGATAACAGAAGGATGGCAGTAGAAGATCCAAAACTTTTTATTCAATACCACGGATATCCATTGATTATAGATGAGATACAATATGCTCCTATTTTATTGGAAGTTATCGAAGCAATTTGCAATGAAACAAGATTTAAAAATAAAAAATCAACAGGTCTTTTTATATTGACTGGTTCTCAACAGTTTCAAATGATGAAAGGTGTAACGCAGTCGCTAGCAGGACGAGCAACCATTATTAATATGACACCTTTATCTGCAAATGAAATCAGAGGAACTGAGGAAAGGCCATTCAAAGTTGATATGGAAACATTGAAGAAAGACTTTGCATTTAAGGATATCAATACTTTATTCAAACAGATTCATCGTGGCTATTATCCTGAACTATATAATAGACAAGATCATCCAACGGAAAAGTATTACTCAGATTATGTAAATACGTATATTGATAGGGATGTTTCTGAAATAATCAATATTAAAGATAAGTTAAAGTTTCATAATTTCATGCAGGTTCTTGCAAGTATAACATCTCAGCAGATTAATTATAGTTCATTATCAAAAGAAATTGAAGTAAGTGCTGTGACAATCAAAGAATGGATTTCTGTACTGCAGGCAAGTGGTCTTATATTCCTATTGCAGCCTTATAATGAAAGTTCTATAAAGAAAAGAGTTGTAAAAGCTCCTAAAGTTTATTTTACAGATACTGGGCTTGCATGCTATCTTGTGAAACTCAAAGATCCAGAAACTTTACTTGCAAGTAATTTTGCTGGAGCTTTCATGGAGACATTTGCAGTAAATGAAATACGCAAAAGTTATTTAAATAACAATTTGGATTTTGATGCTTATTATTATCGAGATTCTGAACAAAGTGAGATAGATTTGGTATTATTATCTAATGCAGAATTAACATTAGTAGAAGTAAAAAAAGGTGTTAGTTTCAATTTGACAGATGTAGCAGCATTCAAACAATTGGGAAAAAGCCAATACAGAATTAAAGAATCTTGTATACTATGCAATACAGAAAAAAATTATCCATTAAAGAATGATGTATATGTTTTATCGGTTCATGTTATATGATATTTATAAGTGAAGATGTGTTTATATTTGTATAGCTTACAGTATAAATTTTATATAATATCAAATGTATTAGAGAAGAAAGGTAGGCCATTTTAATAAGATTGTGTCTGCTTTTTTATTGAAAACAAAGAATAATGAAAAATAGGAAAGGATGATATGGGAAAAAGCTTATTTTGATGTGTATGAAATTAGTTGTGAAGATTAATAAACTTTATAGCTATAATAGAGTGTTTAACCACATTTTATCCCCATCATGTAACTAGTTATTATTCTATCTAATTAGTTTTTCTTTAAAAAAAAGGACGCATTATACATGCATCCTTAGTTTACTAGTAATCTCCACACTATAAACAAAAATCGTTGAATTCTGTGATTCACTTCGTAAATAAAACAACATTTTCTAAGTCGTGCAAACAATATAGATAATGGAAGTTGGAGTATTAAGAGAAAAACGGTTATGAAGGTAAAAAGATGTTTTATAAAGAAACGTTGTCGGTTTAGTGCAAATAAATACTATAAAACAATTGTTAGGTTAGTAAATGCTACACATCGTGTAAGAATGAAAGGAAATTTTAATATCTTGGTTTTAAATTAAGTGCATAAGACAAACAATATATTGCACTTTTAGATACGAATAAAAAAGCAAATAGGAAGTTAAATAGAAGAGTAAACCTCAAATATTTCATTCCAAGTGAGTTGACCAATGAGACCATCTGGAAGCAAACCAAATTCATTTTGAAAAGCAATCACTGATCTTTTAAGACCAGGACCAAAACGGCTATCAATGGAAACATTAGGGATGCTATTATATTGTGTAGAAATGATTGACAAAAAATATTGAGCTTGTTGTACTTCAATACCTTTGTCTCCATAACGAAGAAGCTTCCCTGTCCAAAGCCCAGTAAAGTAACCTTCTAGTCTTCCAATACTACTTAATTCAGCTAGCTTTCTTACTGCAACATATATTTTTGATAATTCATTCCAGGTAGCTCCTCCAACGATACCATCCACACTTAAGTTAAATTGTTTTTGAAAAGTTTTGACGGCACTTGTTGTGCTTTGCCCGAAATAAGCATTAGGAGGATAAATAAGATTGATATTAGGATAGTTTACAGCAATACCATTTAACAATTCTTGTATGATAAAAACATCATTCCCTTCAGAGCCAAATCGTAAAGGAGTACCCGGGTATGAAGAGGTAATTGTTTGCCTATTTTTTGATTGCTTGAATTGTATGGTAGAACCATAATAATACTGTATAATTTTATTAGAATTATAGCCACGTTTTGCCAAATCAAGTGTACCCCACTGTTTTAAACCAGGACATTGTGCTCTTTTTCCATCACAATATTCAGAATAAAAAGGTTCGCGATAAAAGGGCTTTTGTAGAAATTGCTCAAATACCTCATCAACAATAAGCGCCATGTTTTCATAAATATTACGACCTTTTACAAATGCTTGGTCAAATGCTGTAGAATTGGTAATATCAAAATTATAACCACGTGCACGATACCATTCAGTATATACGCGATTTAATGCTAAAGAAATTTGACACCAAATATTAGCACGCAAAGCTTCATATGGCCAAGTGGGATAGACTTCTGAGGAACAAACGTTTTTAATATAATAAATAAAATCAACGCTTACGTTTTCAGCAGATGAAGATGGTCTACCTAAATGGACTGTGATTTTTTTTGGAATAATAATTTTCTCAAGCATCTACAACACCTTCTCTATTAAATAATTTATGTGGTTCTATCACAAGGACGTTTTTATTCGGTTGATAAATATAAGGGTATAAAATAATATCAATTGTTGAATGGATGTTAGAAAATATTTGAACACCTACACGTAATTCGATATCATATCCATTTTTAATTATTTCTAATGTGTATGTTTCATAAGGCTTAGTTGTTTCGTTTTTATCTAATGAAAGATTTTCTGATGGCGCTTCTAAAACAATACGCTCACATAATCCGAATAGATTTGTGGTATGGGTGCTAATGAGACAAGGATTTTCATCACTTGCTTTATATATGTTTACGATAGCTTTATGAATTGGTAAGTTACGTTCGTCTTGTACGAGTACGCTAATTGTTCCTGTAGTGATACCCATCACCTCCATTATAGGGTATGAAAAAAACTTTGGAAAGATAGGGAAGTTTGCCTATTTATGAAAATAAATAGTGCTTGACTTAGAGCTTGCTCTAAGTGATAAGCTTATCATGGAAACAAAGGAGGAAAGAGCAATGAAGAAATTCATAATGTGAATTGCTTCCAGAAAGAAAGAATGTTACCTTAGGGTTGGCAAATTAGATGGTTCATCACACAAGAGATTATTGCTGTACTATACCATCGCTATATATTTATAGTAAGGATAATCTATCTAGAAGAAAGAAGAGGAAGAAGTATATGAGTAAGAGAGTTTTAGTACTATCAGGAAGTCCTAGAGCATTAGGTAATACGGATTTATTATGTGCTAGTTTTATTGATGGTGCGATGATGAATGATAATATAGTAGAACAAGTATTTGTTAGAGATAAGCATATTGCGTATTGTATTGGTTGCGATGTTTGTAAAGAGCATGAGGGTGAATGTGTGCATCATGATGATATGGAGGAGATATTAAAACAAATGATAGAAGCAGATGTGATTGTTATGGCTTCTCCTGTTTATTTTTATACGATTGATGCTCAAATGAAGACGTTGATTGATCGTAGTGTTGCTAGATATTTAGAAATTAGAAATAAGGAGTTCTATTTCATTATGAGTGCTGCAGATGAAAGTAGAGAAGCATTAGAGAGAACGGTAGAGTGTTTTAGGGGTTTTACAGATTGTTTGCCAGGGGCACTAGAAAAGGGCGTTGTGTATGGAGTAGGTGCATGGAAACGAGGAAGTATTAAAGGGAGTAAAGCTATGGAAGAAGCTTATGAACTTGGATATGGTGTTTAGTGGTATACTGATAGTGGAGGTATGAAAAGATGACAATTACAGAAGTAAGTAAGAAATATGAATTAAGCGCAGACACATTGCGATACTATGAACGAATAGGTTTAATACCAACTGTTCATAGAACATCATCGGGTATCCGTGATTATTTAGAAGAGGATTGTAACTGGGTAGAATTTATTAAATGTATGCGTTCTTCTGGTTTACCAATTGAAGCATTAATAGAATATGTAACACTTTTTCAAGAAGGTGATAGTAGTGTTGATGCAAGAAAAAAACTATTGATTGAACAACGTGATTTATTAGCGATTAAATTAGAAGCTATGCAGACAACACTAGAACGTTTAAACTATAAAATTAAACGTTATGAAAATGGACTCATGTTAAAAGAAAATAAATTAACAAAGCTTTAATGAAATTATCCCTTTTAAGTTCATATACTTAATTAGGTGAAGGAATGAAAAAGAAGAAGATTGTTTTAGGAATATGTTTTTTATGTACCTTGTTATGTGGTAGTTTCTTTGTTTCTCATATGAGTAAGGTTATGGCACATAACGTGTTTAAAGTATTAGATGGAGTAAATATTGTACTTGATGCAGGTCATGGTATTCCAGATATGGGAGCACATAGCAATCAAATAAAAGAACACGATATAAATTTAAAGATTACAAAGAAATTAGAAACACGTTTAAAAAATGCAGGTGCACATGTTGTTCTTACAAGAAAAGATATGTATGATTTAGCTAGTTTAAAAGCAAAAAATAGAAAAAAAGAAGATATGAAAAAAAGAATAGCAATTATTAACAATGATGAAATAGATTTATTTGTTAGTATCCATTTAAATTCATTTACAAATCCAAGTGCAAGAGGTGCTTTGGCTTTTTACAAGCAAGATAGTGAAGCTTCTAAAGCATTTGCGAATATACTACAAAAACATTTTAAAATATTAACGAATACAAAGTTGACTAGTAAATCAGGTGATTATTATATTCTTAATAATACGAGCAAAGTAGGTGCACTTGTTGAGTGTGGTTTCTTATCAAATGAGAGTGATCGTTCTCTCTTAATTACAAATAGTTATCAAGAAAAACTTGCAAAATCACTCTATGATAGTATCGTTGAATACTTCCGTTTTTTGAATTGAAATGTTTACAAAAAAAGTTAATAAAATGGTTGACACGAGTATACGTGCATGGTATTATATATAGGCATTCGATGGATATGGGCCTGTAGCTCAGGTGGTTAGAGCGCACCCCTGATAAGGGTGAGGTC
>JAVWIF010000073.1:0-7552 GCA_036639635.1 Longicatena sp. | reverse complement strand
AAGTGATTGCTTCAAATGGTGAAGATTTAGTTATAGAATAAAGAGACGGATAGAGAAAGGGTTAAATCTACTTTCTTTATTCGTTTTCTATGTGTCAGATACAATAATGTGTTACTATATATATGAAGAGAGATAAAAGGATAAAGAATATGGAGGAATTTATAAAAAGAAGATTTTATAATAAATTAAATGATGATAAAGGGAAGCGAATATTTGCACAAGGGTATTGCTTTGCGAAAATATTTGTGTTTTTTTGTATAGGTTGTATTGTTGGAACATACTATGAAGAGATTTTAACACTATGTACAAAAGGCGTTTGGGAATCACGTTCAGGATTAATATATGGACCGTTTAATCCTATTTATGGATTTGGATTCGCTGGATTTATTGCAATTTTAGGACGGAATATAAAGGGACGAAAATGGTATTTCACTTATTTTTGGAGTTGTTTTATTGGCGGAGTTGCGGAGTTTTTGCTTAGCTGGATAGGCGAAATGTTATTTAATGCGACATCTTGGGATTATACAGGATACTTTTTGAATATCGGAGGTAGAACGACTGTTCCTTTTATGTTGTTTTGGGGTGTTGGTGGGATGGTAATTATGTATATATTGTATCCTCTCTTGTCAAAAATAATTGAAAAAGTTCCTTTTAAAGTGGGAAAGGTAGTATATCCAATATTGTTAGTGTTTATGATATTGAATATGATTGTTTCTTATACTGCTTTGTTTAGACAAGCAAATCGTAAAGCTGGAAAAAATCCAATGACCTTTATCGGTGAGATTTGTGATAATATATATACAGATGAATATTTATATAAAATCTATCCTAATATGGTACATAATAAATAAATGATAGTTTGTTATTGAATTAATCAATAGGATAATAATTTACAACAAAAGATAGTTGCGTTATACTTTAATAAACAAGATGAATAGGCTAAGAAAGCAGGGGAAAGGGAAAATAAATTGATAAAATAAAAGAAATGAGGGAGTTTATGAAAACAGATACAGAAAAAGAAGATAGATTTGGATGGAACTCTATTGGTGATGTAGCAAAAGGACGAAAAAATTTAGGAGAGGACATGCCTGTGTTGGTGTATCGATTATTACAGTATACGTTAAAGGATGAACTGATTAGGCAATTTGGTAATGAGAAAATGATTGAAATATTTCGTAATTCTGGAGAGCTTGCTGGTCGAGAGTTTGCGAAAAATATGTTGGATTTATCTCTGGTGATGAATGATTTTATGACACATTTACAGTGTGTTTTGCAGGAAAATAAAATTGGGATTTTAAGAATTGAAGCATTTGATGAAATTACGGGGAATGCTGTGTTAACGATTGGTGAAGACTTAGATTGCTCAGGACTTCCAGTGAGCGGTGTTACGGTGTGTAATTATGATGAAGGGTTTTTGGCAGGAATTTTGAAAGAATATACAAAAAAAGAATATATTGTTAGCGAAGTAGATTGTTGGGCAACAGGATCACGTGTTTGTAGATTTGAAGCAGTTGTAAAACAATAGAATGGAGAAGAATAAATGCATGGATGATAAAGAAATACGCTATCTAATAACGCAAATTCAAAGGATAATATCAAACGAAGCTTTGCTTGATAACTTTTCTGGTGAAAAATCTGTTGAATTTCAAGAGTTAGAAAAGAGTGTTTTCTATTTGTCGAAGTGTTTGCATGAAAGCGATGAATTCTTATATGCGTTATGTAACGGGGAATTGGATGTAAAGTCACCAGGACGTTATAATTTTTTAGCTGGTAATTTAAAAGAACTTCATTCTATTTTAAAATCATTAACTTGGCAGTCTATTCAAGTAGCTCATGGTGATTATCATCAAAGGGTAAATTTTTTGGGTAAATTTTCTGAAGCATTTAATTTAATGGTAAAGCAGTTGGAAGAGCGAGAAATTCATTTGAAGGAACAGTCCGAAATATTGTTTCAATCAACGGAATTGTTGGCTTCCATTATGGATACACAAAAAGATGGTATTTTTGTGATAGATGCTAATACGAAAAAAGTGATTTATACAAATAGCGCAGCACAAAAAAACTTTTATGATGTGCAATTAGACGAAACGTTGAGTGAAGAAATATGTCCCATGATAGACTATTTGAAGAACTTAGAAGTTGATGAACAATATGAAAAATATGAATATTATTGTGAACGATTGTTACGATATTATGAAGTTGCAAGCTATCCTATAAATTGGAATGGTAGAAAAGCATTGGTACATTATATTAAGGATGTGTCTATTGAAAAAGAGAAAGAGGAGAGTTTATTTACTTTGGCATATCAAGATGATTTGACAGGTGTTTATAATCGGAGATATTGTTTAGAGACTTTGATGAAATTTGTAGATAATCGAGACTGTTTTTCGCTTGTTGTACTTGACTTAGATGGTATGAAGCATGTAAATGATATGTATGGACATTTATCAGGTGATGATTATCTTTGTAGTGTTGTAGAGGTTATTAAAGATAACTTGCACGACAGTGATCTCGTTTTCCGTATTGGTGGGGATGAGTTTGTTGTTATTTTGAAGGATAGTAATAAGGACTCATCATATTCTTTGATGGCAAAGATACGTGAGGATATTCGTAATACTAAAAAAGAATTTGATTTATCAATTAGTTATGGAATTACCTATGTATCAGGTGGACAATATCATAGCCCTAAGGAAATTCTAAGTGTTAGTGATGAACGGATGTATGAATTTAAAAAAGAACATAGAAACAAAAAAGCTTGAACATAATATAATATAATATAAAAGATATGACAGCATGTGCCATATCTTTTATATTGTTAGAGAAGATTGTTTAGATAATCACATAGAGCGCTAGCTATATCTAATTGTTCATAATAAATGGAGGAAGTGGAATCTAAGACATCTTTAATTAAGTAATAGGAAATAATGGAAGAGTTTTCTAAATGGAAATCGATGCTGATATCACTAAAACTATCACGAATATCATTACTTGTTGTAATGGGAGATGTATTGTTTTTCTTTACTCTTGCGCGTTTTTTGTTGATGATAATATTAATGTAGTCATCACTGTTTTCAAACGTCGGAATATTACGGTATTCGTGATTTCCGCCTGGTGCTATAAAAGAAATTGTAGAGAAAGGCACGCTTTGTTTATTAATAATAAAGCATTGATTATGTTTATCACATTGCAAGTTTTGCATAATTGAAAAAACAGGAAGTTTTTGTTGTTTATCAAAATCTAATATTTGTAGAGCGTTTTCTTTGATTATGTGAGTAAACAAAGATTGTATATTATGTGCTACTTGGATTCCATTTTGATATTCTTTTTCAAACTTTAAATTATGTTGGGTAATGGGAATGGTTATTGTTTTCAGGCAATCTGAATGTATTGTTATTTGGATGTAGATTGTCTCATACCAAGTGGGCATTATGATGTTTGGTTTATGCTTTTCATAGGAGACATAGATTGTGTCTTCTAAAACTGATTTTGCGTCTATATAACAAGCAATTGCATCTGCATAAGAATATGTGTCTTGGTTTATTTTAAATGTTTTAGAGGCGCTACAATAGGATATAGATGGAGATATTTCATGCCATGCGTTATCATCGATGATGGATGTAGTTAACATAGCTGGCTTAGCCTGTGTAAGGATGCTATAAAACAAATCATGAACTTGTTGGGCAATGGCAATTTCATTGTCTTCATCAAGGTTATTGATATTAGCAAGACTTGCAATAGGTAGGTCTAAGTAGAAATAGTGGTCTTGGAATAAAAATAAACGAATGTACTGACTTGTTTTTTGCGTGATTGTTGTTGTGCTTTGTATACGAGAACCAACAAAGATACCTGCATAGGCACCCATCCAACCATCCATTTCGTAACCTTCTAGTACATTTAACCATTTTACATCAACTATTTCTTGGATGGTTTCTTTTTTGTAAGTAGTAATTGGTTGCGAGGATAGCATTAATAATTGATCATAGCTATATGTTTGATGATTTATTTTGAATTTATGGGTAGTGGGGCTAATGAAAACATTGCGGAGAATCGTAGCTTCCCAGTTTTCTTGATTTTGTGTTGTTTGTTTTTTATGAAAGAACATAAGTACCTCTTTTCTGTTGATATAATATATTGTATCATAAATAATGTGGTATAGTAACAGGTGTTATATGAGGAGTTATCGGATGAAAAAATTGCATGATAAAAATATAAATAGAGAACTTTTTGAAGAAATACAAAGTGATTGTGAAAAATGTTGTGGATTGTGTTGCGTGGCGCTTTATTTTTCTAAAGTTGATGGATTTCCAAAAGATAAAAAAGCAGGAATGCCTTGTTTGAATTTAGAACAAAATTTTAAATGTAAAGTACATAATGAACTAAAAGAAAAGCAATTGAGAGGATGTTTAAGCTATGATTGTTTTGGAGCAGGTCAAAAAGTAACACAAGATATTTTTGGAAATAGGAATTGGAGAAATATGGTTGATGAGAAAGATAAAATATTTGCAGTATATTTAAAAGTTTTTGAACTTCATCAAATATTGGCGTATTTATTAGAAGCTTCCTTACTATATGTAGGAAAAGAAATGCAAGATGATATCAGGGGTTTGATTGATGAAAACATGGAGATTACGAAGAAAAGACCTGAAGAGATTGTTGTATATTCTTTGGAGGATTACCATAATAGAGTGTCTGTGATTTTGAAAAAGATAACTAGGAATATAGAAAATTTATATGTGAAGGATAAGATAAATATAAGGGAATCGCTTGTTGGAAAGAAATTTTGCGGGAAAAATGTGAAAGGAATGAACGCAAGCATGCAACTGCTGTTGGCTGCAAATTTTAAAGGGTGTGATTTAGAGGGTGTGAATTTATTGGGGGCGGATGTGCGTGATATGAATGTGTGTGATGCTGATTTAAGGGAATGTGTGTTTTTGACTCAGATGCAATTGAATGCGATGTGTGGTAATGAAAATACGCAGTTGCCATGGTTTCTAAAGACCCCAAGTAGTTGGGAGTAGAGTTCTTAAAGCAACGTGATTTTCATAGTATAAAAAAGTAGATTGGTAAGACTAGATATGATAAGTTGAGAGAGCAGGTGAATTGCTTGAAGAAAATATGTGTTGGATTGATGGTCGGGGTATTTCTTTTTGCATGTAGTCTAAAACCTTATCAGTTGGATAAACAAAAGATTACAAATGAGGAAATTTCGGTAGAAAATAAGATATTAGATGGTGTCGATATTCGGAGCGTTGAAAAAAGTTCCTTTGAGAAAGCGGATATAGTTTATTATGCGGAAGATGAAATTGAAATGGCACAAGTAATACAGTATGCATATGAAAAAGGAATTTATAAAATAGCGTATCAATCGAATAAAACACTAGACATTAATTTGGTAGCCAATTATTTGAGTTATTTGAATCCTTTTGATTTGTCTTTGACGCAATCAACACTGGATTATAAACAAGGCGATGAGGTATTATATCGTTCGTACTCATTAAATCTTGAAAACTTAGATAAACGTTATAGTGAAGCTGACGAAATAGCAAAAGACATTGTTGGGAAAATAATTGTGCCTAGAATGGATATTGATGAAAAGATTAAAGCAATACATGATTATATAGTGAAGACAACAGTTTATGATGCGAAGAATGAAGGTATGAATGATAAAAGTGCATCAATATTTAGTGGAGCAGGTGTTTTGATTGATAAAAGGGCAGTTTGTACAGGGTATAGTAGGGCTTTTATGATGCTAGCTAAAAAAGCTAGTATTCCTGCGCTTTATGTTTCGAGTGATATAATTAATCATGGTTGGAATTTAGTATATGGAAATAGTGGTTGGCGCTTTATTGATGTAACCTGGGATGATGCATTGCCTGATGTAGAAAATCGCGTATCTGATAAATTTTTGAATATGAATGTGGAAGATTTTGCGCGTGAAGGAAAGCATGCTTTTGATGAAGAAAAAAATGTAAAATTTTACTTAAGATTGGCTGAAAATTTTTACAATAAAAATGGTTCGAAGTAGGGGGCGTTTTATGTTATTATAATAAACGAGGTGATTTTATAATGAAGTTGGTCATGATAATAGCTGGAGATGAGTATGTCGAGGAAATTACCTCTGTTTTATTTAATAGTGGTTTTATGATTACAGAAGTTGGTAGTAGCGGGGACTTTTTGCAATATGGGTATACGGTTCTAATGAGTGGAGTTGAAGATGAAAAAGTTGATTGTTTACTTAGTGTGTTAGAAAATTGTAAACATAACACAAATATGGAAACACCATTTAATAAGGAAGCAAGTATTTACGTATTAGACATGAGTGAGATAACTAAAGTTAATAAAGTAGAATGAGACGTTTAGATAAATAATTGTTATATTTAATTTATGTTAGATATTGTGTTGTATTTTAATTTGTTTAGGAGTGCGAAAAAGCCTATAAATAAAGGAGAATAATGCATTAAAAAGCAGGTATATAAAAAAACAAAAAAAAACAAAAAATATGTTGACAGAAAAAAACTCTGATGGTATTATATATGGGCACTGATTTGAAAAGTGCTAAAAAATAATTACCGCATATGGAGGTTTAGCTCAGTTGGGAGAGCGTCTGCCTTACAAGCAGAGGGTCATAGGTTCAAGTCCTATAATCTCCACCATATGTGCCGACTTAGCTCAATCTGGTAGAGCAACTGACTTGTAATCAGTAGGTTGTGGGTTCAATTCCTATAGTCGGCACCATTTCTTGAAAAAGAGCTGGGGGGGTAGCGAAGTGGCTAAACGCGGCTGACTGTAACTCAGTTCCTTACGGTTCGGCGGTTCGAATCCGTCCCCCCCCACCATCTTTATTGGGGTATAGCCAAGCGGTAAGGCACCAGACTTTGACTCTGGCATTCCACTGGTTCGAATCCAGTTACCCCAGCCAAATAAAATATTGCACAATAAATGACCCGTTAGCTCAGTTGGTAGAGCATCTGACTTTTAATCAGAGGGTCTGGCGTTCGAATCGCCAACGGGTCACCATTTATTGTTGCGGGTGTAGTTCAATGGTAGAACCCCAGCCTTCCAAGCTGATTACGTGAGTTCGATTCTCATCACCCGCTCCAATTAGAATTTTAACACTTACAATTGTAAGTGTTTTTTTTAGTATATTTTCGGAGATACATAGAGCGAGTTGAAAAAGAATAGATCACTTTTTCCTGTATCAGCAGGTTTTACAAAAATGAAGAATAGAAGAATAAACAGTTCTTTTGAGATGGTTGGTAGTAACATCTTAATCAAACATAAGAATTTTTTCAGTATATGAATAATAGAACTAGATTTATATGAAGATATGTAGACAAGTTATGATATAAAACTTATGTAAAAAATGCATAATTGAGTATAAGGTATTTCATTTATTAAAGCAATGACTTGTGGTTGACTTGCAGGATAAACGCATGAAATGTATATTGACTTTTATTAATTTTTGTATTCCTTCAAGGCAAAGATTTAGAAAATTTATTCAGTAAATAAAAAAGTCATTTCATATAAACAAAGAACTCACCGATAATTGATG
>JAVWIF010000072.1:0-7624 GCA_036639635.1 Longicatena sp. | reverse complement strand
TAAGCATTAATCTTGCGAATGATAATCACACGGATGCTATGAATGCATAAGGACACATTGTCAGGTGAAAATGGATTATACAGGCATCTAGATAGTAATTTTGTAGAAGCTTAAAATTCACCAATGAACAAAAAGGCATTACATAATCTTTCCATAATTAATTATTGATACTAACACTTATCAAATTAATGGCTGCATTATTCAGATATGGATCAATAAGAAGAACTCATGAATCATTTCGTAACCATTATGAAGCAAATATATAAAAAATGTTTGGATTTCTTCAAGGCAGATATTTAGAGAGTTTGTTCAGTAAATTAATTTGCTATATTTGTTAGAAAAATAATGCATTGTTTTATTCCAATGCGTAATAGTAGAAAATCACACTAATATGTCGATTATACAACTTTAGTTACAGTTCATACGTTTATCCTTGGTTACTCAGGTATTCGAATGGTACTTGTTGATTCGACTATACATAAAAATCACACAAAGTTATACTATGATATTTATAGATGCAACGAAGACTCAATATATTAATTTGTTTGAACATTATGAAAAATTTTTTTTTAAAAATAGGAGATTATGAAACACAGTTTTTGAATATAGTGATGGGCTAAAAATTGGTATAAAAAATAGTTTTTTTGTATAAAAGTTTAATATTTGTGATACAATATAACAAAGAAAGTGGTGATGAACATGAAAAAAATAATACCAGCTATTGCTATCCTTGGAAGTGTTGCAGCTCTTGTTGCATATAAAATCAAAAAGGATGAAAAAAAAGAAATCGTTGATTTAGATCAAGGATTGTTATCAGATGAAGATTTATACGAAGGAAACGATGAACATGTAGAAGAGGGACCTATTAGTGAGCCTCAATCATGTTGTATGAATGATGTTAAAGAATGTGCCAAAGATATTGCAGAGGATGTAAAAGACAAAGCAGAAGATTTTTGCGAAAAAGCACAAGATGAAGTAAAAAAGACCAAAAAAAAAGTTAAAAAAGCTGTTGGCGAATTTGACGAAAAGTTTCCTGAAATTTTAGTTGAAGAAGTAACAAGCTTAAAAGTCAAAGCGGAAGAAATTATACAAAAAATGCTTGAAGAAGGTGATGTTCATGCGAATGAGCGTCCAGTACGCCATAGCGTTATATTTGAAACAAAAGAAGACTTTGATGCATTCAAGAATACGGTTATAAATAAAGGCTTTGTTGTTTCTAAAGGAGACGCAGATTTAGAACTTATCGTACTACATATTACCCCAATGGAAGAACTTAAATTAATTCCTAATATTCTTTATTTAGTAAATGAAGCACATAAGAACAATGGAAAATATGAAGGATGGACAAGCAAAGTAACATTATAAACTAAAAACTACGATAATTATGATATCTGAACGTTTGGATATTAAATTATCCGTAGCTTTTTTTTGTAAAAATTTGATTAATTTTTACTTTTCGTTATAATATATAAAGTAAAGGGGATGTTTAGGATGTTAAAGAAGAACTTTAATTACTTTACAATGTTAGCAACAGGACTTTTTTTCTGTGTGCTAGGATTCTCTTTTATTTTTGATACTATATCTGTATGGAACTGGCTTTATATTACCTTAGTCATTGGTATTTCTTCGATTGGTATGATAAAAATATTAAATATTATTTTAAACTATCGAAAAGTAAAGCATAAAATAACTCAAATTAGTGATTTAGTAATGTGGATTGTGGCAATCATTGTTTCTTTTAGCGCTCCAAAGTACTTTTATATCATCCTTCCTCGTCTGATTGGTTGCTGGATTATGCTACATGCAATTGTTAAAATTATTGGGCTATATATCAAACTGAAAGATCATCTGAGCATTCCAGTTCATAGTGTTCTATTTCTTATCGGAGATTTGATTATGAGTTTTTATTTAATATTTAGTCCAGCTGCTCATGATCGTATTATTAGTAGTTTTATGGGGGCATTCTTCTTAGTTTACGGAGGAAATGCATTATTGGAACTATTACGAGAATGGATACCTTCTGGTAGTGGAGAAAAATTAGATACAATGATTCGTTTAGCAGTTCCTCCTTTTTTGTCTGTCATTATACCATCACATTTAATGAGTTCTTTATTAAACAAAGATAAAGAAGATCAAATAAAAGAACAATTTGAAGAAATACGTGAAGATATACCGGTAGATATGGAAGTGTTAATTCATCTTGCGAAAAGTGGACCTGCAATGCTAGGACATGCGGATGTGGTGTATCGTGGATTGGTAATCTCTTATGGTTGTTACGATCCACATAATCGTCATCTAGGCGGAACACTAGGAGATGGAGTAGTTATAATCGCACCAAGAGAATCATATATTAAAAATTGTATAGAAAATGAAAGTAAAATTTTAGTTAGTTTTGGAATTTCTTTAAATGAAGAACAAAAGATGAAACTAAACGATCGTTTAGTTGAAGTATTTTCTACATTTGTTGATTTTCAAAGTGATGAACAATTAAGACAACAAGGTTTATATGATGGAGAGTGTGATGATTATATTAGTCGTGTTAGTCGTACTTCACCAAAGGCAATGTTTTATAAGATAAAAGAAGGAAAACTTAAAACTTTTTTTGTTGTATCTTCTAATTGCGTATATTTCCTTGCTAATATAGTAAGTGCGATAGGCTTACATGTATTTGATTTAAGTGGCATAATTTCACCAGGAGCTTATTATGATTTCTTAAATAAACAGTTTAAAAGTCATAAAGGTTTTATCGTATCACGTAAGTTATATAAAAAAAAGGATAAGGGGAGTACTTCTTAAAGCATTTGTTTGTGTTACGAACAAAACCGTTGTATAATAATAAGGCTTTGAGGTGATGAAATTGAAAAAAATAAGAGTAGAAAATTTAACATTTTCTTATGATAAAGAAAGAAACGCGGTTGAACAAGTTTCTTTTTCTATAGAACAAGGGAGTTATACAACAATTATTGGGCATAATGGAAGTGGTAAATCAACCATAGCCAAATTATTGATTGGGTTACTAGAAAAAGATAGTGGTCAAATATTTGTCGATGAAGAAGAATTAACGATGGATAGTGTATATCATATTCGTGATAAAGTAGGTATTGTATTTCAAAATCCTGATAATCAATTTATTGGTGCAACAGTTGCTGATGATATTGCTTTTGGTTTAGAAAATCATCAAGTTGCGACAGAAAAAATGCAACCAATTATCGAGCGATTTGCGCAAAAAGTTAAAATGACAAAGTATATGCAAAGTGAGCCAACAAAACTTTCTGGTGGTCAAAAACAACGTGTGGCAATTGCAGGAGTTTTAGCAATGGCACCTGAAATCATTATTTTTGATGAGTCAACAAGTATGTTGGATCCACAAGGGAAAGCGGAAATTAATGAATTGATTCAGGAGATACATAAAGAATGTAATATGACAATTATCTCTATTAGCCATGATATAGAAGAAGTAAGTACTTCTGATTATGTATTGGTTATGGATGATGGGCATATAGTGATGCATGGCTTACCTGATGATATATTACGTAGAGAAAAAGAATTGATAGATTTAAAGCTAGATATTCCTTTTGCGTTGAAATTTAGTAAAGCATTGAGTGAACAAGGCATTAAGATAGAGCCTTGTACAACATTAGAAAAGGTGGTGGATGAAGTATGTCAATTACGTTCAAAGATGTAGAACATACCTATAATTGTAATTCTCCTTTTTCCTATGCTGCACTAAAGGGTATTAATCTTGATATTCGTGAAGGCTGTGTCAGTGCAATCATTGGAGAGACAGGGAGCGGGAAATCTACTTTAGTCCAACACTTAAATGCACTACTATTGCCAACAGGCGGCGAATTACAAATATTAGATAAAAAAATCATAGCAAATGAAAAACCTAAAAATTTAAAAGAACTACGAAAACAGGTAGGGCTTGTTTTCCAATTTCCTGAATATCAATTATTTGAAGAAACGATAGAAAAAGATATTAGTTTTGGGCCTAAAAATTTTGGCGTTAGTGAAGAAGATGCAATCAAACGTACAAAAGAGATAATAAATATCGTAGGTTTAGATGAAAGCTATTTAAGCAAATCTCCTTTTGATTTATCAGGAGGACAAAAAAGAAGAGTTGCCATTGCGGGCATATTAGCAATGGATCCTAGTGTTCTTGTGCTAGATGAGCCAACAGCAGGTCTTGATCCACAAGGCGCACAAGATATGATGCAATTGTTTGTTAAAATGAATAAAACTTATAAAAAAACAGTTTTAATTGTAACTCATGATATGGAACATGTACTAAATTATTGTGATGAAGTCATTGTTGTAAAAGATGGTGTGATTGAAAAGAAATGTGATGTAAGAGAATTCTTTGAACAAGTAGAATTGTTAAAAGAACTACATATAAATCCACCTGCTGTTATTCGTTTACGTGAAGAATTGATAGCCAAAGGATTTGTCATAGATAAAAAAATATTAGATATTGATGAATTGGCACTTGCTGTAGCAAATGAGGTGAAACACCATGAATAATATTGCACTAGGTACTTACCTTCCTTTAAACTCTATTGTTCATAAAATGGATCCAAGAGCAAAAATATGTGCTATGTTACTAATGATGGTCGCAATCTTTATCCCCTCTGGATATATTGGATATGTTGTGATTGGTTTATGTATTGTAGGAGTTGCTATGATGGCCAAGCTTAAGTTAGCTTTTTTATGGCGTTCTATGAAACCAATGCTTTTTATGTTAACATTTTTATTGCTTATAAACTTAATTGTGGTTAAAGAAGGAAGTGTTTTGTTTACTATATTTGGTTGGTCAATTTATAGTGGAGCGGTTGCACAAACATTATATATCGTTGTTCGTTTAGCCTTAATGATAATGATTACAACAATTCTAACTGCAACTACAAAACCTTTAGAGCTTACTTTAGGAATTGAAGATTTATTAAAACCATTTCAAGTAATTCATGTTCCATCTCATGAGATAGCAATGATGATATCTATAGCATTACGCTTTATCCCAACTTTAATAGAAGAGACACAACGTATTATGAAAGCTCAAGCTTCTCGTGGTGTAGATATGGAAAATGGAAATTTAATTGAAAAAGTAAAAGCTATTCTTTCTTTAATAGTTCCTTTGTTTGTATCAGCGTTTCAACGTGCCGAAGATTTAGCATATGCCATGGAAGCAAGGGGCTACATACCTAATCGAACAAGGACGAGATACAAACAATTAAAAATGTTGGTAAAGGATTATGTTTTATTGTTTTGTAGTTTTGCGATTCTATTTGTATCTATTGGTATTGCTATTTATGCCTAGATATAAAGCAATTGTTAGTTATGATGGAACCCGTTATAGTGGATGGCAAAAGCAAAGAGATACACAAAGTGTTCAAGAAGAAATAGAAACAGCGTTAAAATTTATGCATGGTAAACCGATTGAAATAGCTGCTAGTGGACGTACAGATGCTCTAGTACATGCACTCGGTCAAGTCTTTCATTTTGATAGTGAGAAAGAAATTGATGGAGAACATTGGACGATGGCATTAAATTCTTTATTACCCAAAGATATTCGTATCCAAGATGTTCAACAAGTAGATGATGATTTTCATGCACGCTTTGATTGTATAAAAAAACGCTATGATTATCTTGTTACAAACGATGTGTTAAATCCATTCTTAGATAACTATATGGGAAAGGAACGAAAAACTTTAGATGTTTCCTATATGCAAGAGTGTGCAATGGTATTTATTGGTACCCATGATTTTACCAGTTTTACTAGTACCAAAATTGATCCACGTAAACCTCGAACGAAAACAATTACGCGTCTTGAAATTATACAAGAAGATAATTGTATACGAATGATATTTGAAGGAACAGGATTTCTTCGCTATATGGTTAGAATGCTTGCTCAAACGCTAATAGAAGCAGGAAAACATCGTCTTGATAGAGCGAAAATACAAATCATGTTAGATGGTAAAAATAAACATATGTGTCAATATAAAGCCGCACCACAAGGCTTATATTTAGTAAATGTAGATTATGGAGAAGCGTTTTAAACTTCTCTTTTATTATGGGAAAAATTCATAATATCATTCTTTCATACTTTATGCTATACTAATTCTGTAAATTAGAACGTAAGTTAGGAGTATATATGCAAAAAACAAACTATCATATGCACACTAAAAGATGTATGCATGCTTCAAAAAGTGATGAAGAATATGTCATCAGTGCAATTAAGAATGGGTATACTGAAATAGGGTTTTCAGATCATACACCGTGGAAGTACAATAGCAATTACGTTGCAAATATGCGGATGCCTTTATCACAATTCGATGATTATTATGCATCTATTTCAAA
Organism: Longicatena sp.; assembly: GCA_036639635.1. GTDB lineage: Bacteria > Bacillota_I > Bacilli_A > Erysipelotrichales > Erysipelotrichaceae > JAVWIF01. Next base: position 1,270 of record JAVWIF010000072.1, on the reverse strand, counting down.
TCTAAAAGAAAAATATAAAGACCAAATTAACATTAAAATAGGATTAGAGTGTGAGTATTTTCCTGCGTACATGCCTTGGCTCAAACAATTTCTTATTGAAAAAGAAGTCGATTATATTATCTTTGGAAATCATTATTATAAGAGTGATGAAAATAGAGTGTATTTTGGTACAGCTTGTGAGAGCGAAGATATGATGGTGGCATATGTGGATGAAGCCATTGCAGGAATGCAGACTGGATTATATTCATATTTGTGTCACCCAGATTTATTTATGAGAGGTCGTCGCGTATTTGATGATGTCGCAAAACGAGAGTCTATTCGTTTATGTGAAAGTGCCAAACAATATGCGATTCCTTTAGAATATAACTTAGCTGGAGCTCAATATAATGACGTTATGGATACCATGCAATATCCACATACAGAATTTTGGAAGATTGCTGCAACGATTGGAAATGAAGCCATCATTGGTGTAGATGCACATGAACCTTACGCAATGGAACATGATACATATCGCAAAGCTGGAATTACATTATTAGAAAGCTTGGGTATCAAAATAATTGATTCTTTGGAATGGAAAGATTTTACAAAATTATAGTAAAAAAATAATAAACGCCATTACACATAAAATAATGAAAATAAATATTGACTTATGGGGCGTTTGATTATAGAATATTAAATAGGCACTTATGCCTTTGTAGCCCCGGAAACTACATAGGAAAGGAAGTAAATTAACATGCGCCAAACAACATTTACAAAACCTGCTGACGTTGAACGTACTTGGTACGTAGTAGACGGAACAGGAAAGACTTTAGGTCGATTAGCTACGGAAGTAGCATCTGTGTTAAGAGGAAAAAACAAACCTACTTATACACCAAACGTTGACTGTGGAGATTTCGTTATCGTTACAAACGCTGACAAAATTGAATTAACAGGAAACAAACTGGATACTAAAAAATACTACAATCACTCTGGATATGCTGGAGGACTTCGTACACGTACTGCACGTGTCATGAAGGAAGACTTTACCGTAGAATGGGTTGAAAAAGCTATTTTCGGTATGTTACCTCATACAAAACTAGGTGACGTTATGCGTAAACATTTATTTGTTTATACAGGTAATGAACATCCACATACAGCTCAGAAACCAATTGAGCTTGTAATTAAAGGGTAGGAGGAGAAAGAAATGGCAGCTAAGAAAAATACAGTAACTTACAATGGTACAGGACGCCGTAAAACATCTGTTGCTCGTGTCTTTATGACTCCGGGTAAA
>JAVWIF010000071.1:0-7638 GCA_036639635.1 Longicatena sp. | reverse complement strand
TGAGGGAGTAAGTGAAGAAGTTGGGAAAGAATTAATAGAAACAATGATGGCAAATAAGCATTCAAATATCTGTTTAGCTACAGGAGAATCACCAACATTGGCATATTCATACTTTGTTAAAAGTATAAAAGAAAAGAAGATTGATACACAATATATGAATATTACGAAATTAGATGAATGGTGTAACTTAGAGCCTACTTCGCCATGTACATGTGAAAGTTATATTCAAACACATGTTCTTAATCCATTAAATATAAAAGAAGATAAATATATTAGTTTTTTATCAAATGCTGATAATTATGAAAATGAAGTGATTAGAATACAAGAAGAGTTAAGCACTAACCCAATTGATTTATGCATTCTAGGACTTGGAAAAAATGGACATCTTGGATTAAACGAGCCCAATGAGAAGCTATTGCCTTACGCTCATGTTTGTGACTTAAGTCAGACAACAAAGGGACATTCAATGTTACAAGGAAACGTTGTATCTTCAGGTATGAGTATTGGAATACAAGAAATATTAAATGCGAAGAAAATTATCTTAATGGTTTGTGGTAAAGGCAAACAAGCAATATTTGATGAATTTTTAAAGCAAGAAATAAATTCTTATTTGCCAGCGAGTTTCTTATGGTTACACAATAATGTTGATATATACGTTGATGAAGAAGTATTTAAATAAAATGGGATAAGAAAAGCTGAAGTTGTCAAAGCGACCTCAGCTTTTCTTTTGTATTATTATCTATTCAAATATGATATGAAAGGGTTTATCTTATTTTTATAGTAATCCAATAAATGAACAAGCGATTGCAAGTGCTATAGTTCCTACAATTAAGATAACAGGACTTACTTGCTTTTTCTTTAATAAGTAGAACATAAGTAGTGTCCATAACATTGGTAATAAGTTAGGGATAATTTTATCAAAGAATTCTGTTTGAACAGGAACTTGAATTCCGCCATCTACTGTAATAACTGGTAATAATGTAATGTGAACATAAGATGCAATTAATGCTCCAATTACAGTGATTCCTAAAATAGTTGCTGAATTGGCTATGATTTCAGAGTTTTCCTTAATCATATCAATTGATCTAGTTCCTAAACGATAGCCAAGTTTAGTCCAAACAATTCTTAGCAACCAAATACAAACATAAACACTTACAAAGATGATTGGTCCTAAAATTGAACCTTGAGAAGCAAATGAACATGAAATACCTGCTGTAATTGGTAAAATTGTAAACCAGAAAATAGCGTCTCCAATTCCAGCGATTGGACCAAATAAAGCAACTTTTAAACCTTTAATAAGGTCTCTTGATTCTCCTCCTTCTTCTAATGACATTAATAATCCCATTAAGAAACCAACGAAGTTAGGGTGTGTGTTAATAAATTCTAGGTTATCATTCATTGCTGCTGATAAGCCTTCTGGATCGTCTTTATAAACTTTCTTCAAAGCAGGCAACATTGCCCAAGTCCATCCACCAGCTTGCATTCTTTCATAGTTGAAAGATGCTTGTAAAAAACTTGAACGAATACCTAATGTAGTTATATCTTTATCACTTAATACTTTCTTATATTCCGCCATGAGTGTTACCTCCTTGTCCTGCAGCTGCTAATGCTTCATCAATATCTTCTTTACGTTGTTTTGCACTATAGAAATCAATAAGAGCGAATACTGTTCCAAGTAATGCGACTGGTAATAAGTTAGACATTCCACAGAATGTAGCCATTAAGAAACCTGCGATGAAGTAAGGAATATACTTTGTTTTCATCATAACACGTAATAACATACCAAATCCAACAGCTGGTAAGATACCTCCAGCTACCTCTAAACCATGCGTAACAAATGCTGGTAAACTATTTACAAATGAAGACATAGCATCTTGTGCTACATACGTACATAAGAATACGATAACACCATAAGTAATTGCTACAATGGCAATTGTAGTTAAGTTTAATCTTTTAAATCCATGGATATCTCCATTATCTGCTAATTTGTCTGCTTTTCCCATGAAGAATGAGAATGCTGAATAGTAAAACAAAATTACATATTGCATTAAGAATGAGAATGGTAAACATAATCCTAAAGCAATTTCTGCACTAGAGCCTGTAGTATAAGCAAGGACAGTTCCCATAAATCCTGCTAATACGGGGTTTGGCGGTTGTGTACCTCCAGCAGGTGTTAATCCAGCGAATGCTAATTCTATTAATGCACCACATTTTAATCCTAATACAACATCTCCCAGTATAAGACCAGTAATTGTAGATACAATCAAAGGTCTAAAGATAAAGAATGCTTCTAGCCAATAATCAATTCCGATAATAACTGCTGCAAGAGCCAGTAATAAACCTTGAACTAAAGTTACTTCCATGATTTTTTTTCTCCTTTTCTATGGTTGTTAAATCAAATTTTAAGAATTGAATCTCCCGGTACATCTTGTGCGTATACATTAATACCTTTTGCAGATACAAATTTTAGATCTTCCATATCTTGCTCATTTACGTATACTTTTTTAGTGATTGGTTTTTTACCTTCACTAAAATGCATGTTCCCAACATTGACGTCTTTTAAATCTACTCCAAGTTCAACTAATTGTCTTACTTCTTTTGGTGTTCTACAAATAATGAAAATCTTTTGTTCAGGAGCAGCGTTGCTAATAATTTTAGCAGTATGTTCAACTGTGAAAAAACGAATACCCGCACCAGAAGATTTTGCTGTTACTTGCATGAGCGTTTGTTGCAAAGGTTCTGCAGCAACAATATCATCCGCAACGATGATTAAATTAGCACCAAGTGTTTTCGTCCAAGTAACCCCTACTTGACCATGCACAAGACGATTGTCGATTCTTGTTAATAAAATATTTGGACCAGTCATTGTTCCACCTCCATTCTCACTGTTTATATAGCAAAAAGTGTGCCAACATCTGTCGACGCACTCTTTATGCCCTATTTTAGACATTTTGGAAATAATTAAGGATATATAAGATCTCAACATCAGGTATTACGACACTATATCTCATTTCTACGCCACTAAATGCATACTTTGTAATCTTGATAAAGTCTTGATGTTTTGCTATTTGTTCTTTTGTGCCATCCGCTGCCTGTATTTCATTTTTTAAGATTAAACGCTCAATCAAACAACTGATATGAACAAACAATCCCATTTTTCTTGTGGCGTCTAATAAGATTCCACTTTCTTCTTCTAATATATCAACAATTTCTTCTACATCATCAATGATTTTCTCAGCATTTAAAATGGTTAAATGGTTTACAATGTTTGATAACGTAAAGTTTTTCATAATATTTTGACGGAATTTTTCTACTTCATCAGGCTTTAAATAATTAGAAATTATTTTTTCTAGCCCACCTATGCCTTTATTTATCATAAGTTCTTCAACAGGAATAAAGTCAATATCAGAAACTTTAGGGTCTAAGGTACCAATTAATAAATCGACGTTATATCGATTGAAGATAGTGTCTTGATAACCATTTTCAACTAATGATTGATATTCATAAGGAATAATTTCTAATGGAATTTTATAAGGTAAACTATTCAATAATAATTCTGATATTTTTTGTGCTGCACCAAAACCTGTGGCACAAATTGTTAAAACTGCATTTTTACGTATTTTTCCTTCAATATAATGAGTTGATAAAGTATATTCTTTTTTTACATGTTCCATAATATCTAGAATACATTTTCCTTGCTTAATACTTTGACCAACTTCTAATGCCATTTTTGTTGAAACGTTATTTAGCAAACCTATATTGCAGTTAGCAATAGGTTTAATTCTTTTGTAAATTTCTTCTAAAGAACCCATATCAACTAGCAGCATTAATTCTTCAATTGAATTTTTCCGCTTTAAATATTCATCAACGAGCATCGCAACTTTTTCTATACTTAAATCTAGTTGCATATCAATTCCATCAAAGATATATTCTTCAAGAAAACGATTCGCTGTATCTGCAATACTACTTGCTGTTGAATATCCATGACACAAAATAACACCAACACTAGCAGATGTACTTTGTCGCTCATAAGAAATAAAAGCAAATATAATAATGATAAGCATCATTTCGTCTAATTCTAAATCTAAATTTAAGACAACATTATCGACCACTTCTTTTGCTATATTATATTCACGAGGTGCTTTATCTTGCAGTGTTAAAAGTAGTTTCGTAGTTTCACTATTATGAGATGATTGCCATACTTTTGCATCAATTGCATATTTTGTATACTCGCTTAATATTTTGGCATAGATTTGTATTTCATTGTTAGGTACGTTTAAACTATATTTATTCATAACAATAGAATAAATCTTATCAAGAATCTTTAATAAAAAATCGTCATTTGCATTTTTACGATATCGATTTTTAAACACAACATAATCTATATAACTTTGCATGCTTTTTTTAAATGACTCCACAAGTTCATCAAAAGAATTATTGGATAATAAATACGTATCATAGATGCTTATAATTTTATCGTACATGTGAAGTAGCGGTGTAGAAGAAGACGTCGATTTTTCTAAACGATTCAATGGAATCATAGTCTCTTGAATACTTTCACCAACTTTAACTTGTACGGTTGTAATTGGCTTAAATACATAATCAGGTAAATCGAACATATGTATTTCTAATTTCTTGTCTGTATTTTCATTAGCAAGAAAAGCATTTGCGCAAGTAGCTTTAATGGCATTTTTCATTGCTCCTACATTTCCTACAAATTCAAAATCCATCAATGTTTGATATGCCATATTGCTTAATAGTATTTCATTGCCTAAACGGAGTTCCTCACGCTCAAAGATAGAGAATATTAATTTTCTTTTTTCGATTAAAGGACGATCACTTAAAGAAGGTATTTTAACAATAATAGGAATTCTTCTTAATAATGTTTTAAGTAAAACATTCTGAGGATCTTCGGTAGTCGCAAAAATTAATCTTGATTTAGATTTGTACCAATTTGAGTTATCACCAACTTTATGATACATTCCCTTATCCATAAAAAAGAAAAGCTTTTCTTGACACTCTGCTTTTAAACAATGTACTTCATCAAGAAATAACATACCTCCATCCGCAAGCGAAATCAAACCAGGATTATCTTCGTCAGCTCCTGTATAGGCTCCTTTAACATGCCCGAATAAGTTAGCGGTTAATAACTCTGGATTATTTGCATATTCACTACAGTTAACTGAAATAAAGCGTTTATCTTTAGAGATGATATTTTGATGTAGCGCAAATTCATATAATAGATTGGCAATCATGCTTTTACCCGTACCAGTTGGCCCATTGATAAGGATCGGTAAACCGCATCCAGGATAAGAAATAGCAGCCTTACAATGTTCTACAACACTTTTTAAACTATTGTCGTATCCTATTAATTTTTCAAAATCTCTTTGTTCGCGATCAAAGAAATTATAAAATTCATCAAAACTTTGAAAGATATTAGAAATACAACGTTTGTAGTAACAAGCTTCAATCTCTTTTTTAGAAAGAAAATAGACAGGACGTGAATTTATTTTGATTGCTTGTTTATCTTTTACAAATTCATTTAAATATTGACTAACGCTATTTCTACTAACGTGTAAAGCTTGGGCAATACTTGCTGCTGTAAATATATCTGATTCATATTGATCGTTTTCTTTTGTTCTTTTTTCAAGCTCTAAGCGTATCTTTTCCTTCATTTTATCACTCATTTCTCTTTGTATTCATCTTACTATAGATTATAATGTTTGAAAAGGACAAAAGGTGATAATCATGAAACAGGTACTAATCCCAAAGCCCAACCTTCAAATAAACAAGGGATTTAATAGAGCACAAAGTCAATCTTTACAAATATTGGCATATAGTAATGAAGAACTAATCACATTCTTAAAGGAACAAGTGGTAAACAATCCTTTTCTAAAATGTTCTTTCTCCAATACTGAAGTAGATGAAGATGCATTTTTAGCATATGATCATACGACACCTTCTTTATATGATACAATCATGAAACAAGTACACTTATCTCAATACAAATTAGAAGATGATATTTGTGAGTATTTATTGATGCAATTGGATAGTAATGGATATTTTAAAGACAAGTATGAAGTGTTAATTGCGGAACATCAATATAGTGAATCATTACTACAACATCATATAGCAATATTAAAAACATTTGAACCCATCGGTTGTTTTTCATTTTCCTTAAAAGAATGTCTTGAGATACAATGTACACACTTAGATAATATCCATAAAGATAATGCGTATATGATTTGCTCTTACTTAGAAGATGTTGCATTAGAAAACTGGGATAAGCTTAGTAAGACTACGAAGTTAGATAAAGATAGCATTCAACAAGCATACACCTTAATAAAAACCTTAAATCCAAAGCCTGCAGCAAACTATAGTCAAGATGCTATCTTCATGGAACCAGAATTTAAAATAGAGATAGAGAATGGAAAAGTCGTGATTGCATTATTAAATGAAGATTTACAAATAAGCTTTTGTGCAGATGAAACAAAAAATGATAGTCGAGAAGTAAGGGCGTTTATGAAGAAACAACGTCAAGAAGTAGAAAGCATGATGAGCCAAATTCAAAAGAGAAATACGACACTTTTACAAATTATGCAATGTATTTGTGAAATACAAATAGATTTCTTTTTAAATGGTGGTAATTTAAAGCACTGTACACTAGATATGATAAGTAAGATGTGTAAGTTACATATTTCTACAGTAAGTAGAAGTATAAGTAATAAAACGTGTGAGTTTCATCAGCACTATTATGCTTTAAAATCATTTTTAAGTAGTGGAGGAGTAGCTACTTTTAGCACACAGCAAATAAAAGATAAAATTAAAAAATATATTGCTGAAGAAGATAAAAACAAACCATTGAGTGATGAGCATTTAAGACAAAAGCTACTAAATGAAGGGATACCAATATCACGCAGAGCAGTTAGCAAGTATCGGGAAGCTTGTTATATTTTTAATTCAATAAAAAGGAAACGAGGATAATTATCTTCGTTTCCTTAATGCTTCATAATCTAATAAACTAATCTTATCAATGGCAGTACCAGGTACATCTTGGTAATAAACATTGATGTTTTTTGATAACAAGTAGTTTAAAGACTCGATGTCTTCTTCGTTTACATAAGCTTTGCGATTAATACAAACTTTACCGCGTTCATAATGAAGATTCCCAACATTCACGTCTTTTAAAACAATTCCTTTTTCAACTAATTCTCTTACCACTTGTGGAGTTTCTACAACAATAAACAATTTTTGAAAGCTTTGCGTTGTATTAAATGCGTTGACAAAGTTATCGACACTATAAAATCTAATTTTTACATTTGCTGCGTGTGCAACTCCAACCATTAATTTTTGTCGCATCCCATCAAGAGCAACTTCATCGTCAATTACAACGATAGTATCCACTCCTATAGAGCTAGTCCAAGTTAAACCTACTTGCCCATGGACTAAACGATTATCAATTCTTGTAAGTATTATTTTTGCTTGATTCATATTATCACCTGCTTCTATTATACATTTAAATCGTAAAAAGGGAAAAGAAATAATTCTTTACTATGAATTGTAGCTGTAGATGATTTTTTTACCTGCAACATTAGATATAATTAATTCTCTTTCTTCCATATCTATTTCTAGGAATCT
>JAVWIF010000070.1:0-7721 GCA_036639635.1 Longicatena sp. | reverse complement strand
TGTATATAATACTATACTTACTCCTTCATGTCAACGTATTATTTATCTTTTTTTTCAGACGCCTAATTCCTTAACAATTCCTAAATTAAAGCGCCTTATCTTCCTCCATAAATTTCAAGTATCGATCATATAATTTATTAATTTCAGAATGTTCAAACGGTGAGTTTCTCAATCTGATATCTACCATTAAACGATCGAGTCCACGTAAAATTGCTTTGTCTAAATCAGCACTGTACCCCATCTCTCGACCATGTTGTTCATATTCATCTTCATCTAATAGCAAAGTCTTCCCGATAGGAGATACTTTCACATCCAAATCATAATCAATATTTTTTATGGCTTCACCATCATATATAGAAGGAGATGCTAAATTGCAATAGTAATGAATCCCTGTTTTCCTTATCATACAAATAACGTTATACCATTTATTAGGATAAAAGAAACAAACAGCCGGTTCTCTAGTAACCCATTTACGTCCATCCGATTCACTTACCAATGTTTTATTCGTTACAGCAACAATCCTTTGCTCATTCGCTTCAATCACATAGCCCATAGCCCATGTACGATGTAAGCTTCCATCATGCTTATAGCTTTGAATATAAACATGTTCTTTTTCGTGCAGCTCCATTGATCATCCTCCTAACGATTTTTCTATTATAACAAAAATTCTAGTGAAATTAAATGTATACGGCAAAAAAACTTCGCCATACTATGAAAGAAGGAGAAGTATGATGCTTTTCATCATACGCGTGAAAATAAAAATGTTAACCCCTAAAGATGTTTTATATATTGAAGATTTGCTTGACCAAACATTAGTTTTAAACAAACGTTTATCACAGGACACTACCAATATTGAGTGCAAAGATGTTAAAGAATGTTTTCAAAAAGTAAATAAGGATTTAAAGGAACAATACGCATTTCTTTTGCATCTACTAGAAAGCGAGGCAAACTAATGAATACGAACAAATCCACTTATAGCGATAAAGACAAAGCAACAAATCTATTAATATCCCTCAAACATTTAAAATCGGAAGCAAATACTTTTACACAAGAAGCTAGTAATGAATCACTATATAAGGAAGCTTTTTGTTATTATAAAACTATTTCAACATTGCAACGAGTGGTTTTTGAAATGATGGAAGCACAAAGTTGGTATAAGATGAGTAGCGACACCCAGAAGAACATCACAAAAGCGTTAAATAAATATACAACAAGTCAGAGTGAATTATCTTAAGCGAGCAATCGCTTTTTTCTTTTCATATGCGCATACCTATGTTACGATATTTCCAACAAAGGAAGTGACACTATGAATGAAAAAATAAAAATATATGAAGCCTTGTTACAACAATTAGACGCACTCTTGTATGAGGAACATGACGAAATTGCTAATATGGCGAATGCCGCTGCGTTGCTTTACCATACATTACCTAACATTAATTGGGCTGGTTTCTATTTATGTAAGAACGACGAATTAATTTTAGGGCCTTTCCAAGGTTCGGTTGCCTGTATGCATATCCCTTTAGGTAAAGGTGTTTGCGGAACATGTGCAAAGACTTTACAACTTCTAAGAGTGGATAATGTCCATGAATTTGCAACACACATTGCTTGTGATAGTGCTAGTAAATCCGAAATTGTTCTTCCACTCATTCAAAAAGACACCCTAATAGGTGTCCTTGATATTGATTCTCCGAATTATCAAAACTTTGATGAACAAGACGAAATCTTTTTACAGCTCTTCGTTGACCACTTTCTTCAATCTTTATGTATGTGAAAATAAGCAGTTGCTAAAGTAGTTGCCTCTTTTGCAGCAAAGAAGCGACAAACGCCATCTCCAATATAAGCGTTCTTTACCACAAAACGATCTTCCATCGCTTCTCCTATATCGGAGAAGTTTTTTGTATTATAATCAAGCTCTAGCATATCTTTCCAAAGCATTTTTTTATTATTTTCAATTGGTGCACTCACAATCTTAATTGGCAATTGTTCCCCACTATAACGAGCGAGTTGAAACATTACACAATCTTCATAGTCAGCGCCTAACAATAAGGTATACGCATTAAAATCCACAAGCTTTCCAAGTGGTGAATCTTGGCTTAATCCAAAGTGCAAAGGATGTTTATCGCAAATTAACTTTGCATATTTCCCCCAAGCCGCAAAACTATATAAAGGATGATAAGAACGTACTACTCCTTCATTCTTTAAAAACTGTAGTGCCAACATATCTTTTTTTGGCAATGAAAGTTTTCGATCAAAAGGATAAGCCTGCTTACGAATACGCCCCCATTCTTCTCGACTTACATTGATTTTAGAACAAGCAGGATTTAACAATTGTGGTGTGAACGTAGGCATAACAATCGTTCCATCATATCCAACTGTTTCCATTAATGCTTCTAGGATCGCTTGTTCACCGCCTACTATATATCCAAGTTTTTTTAAATCAGCCTGTAATAAGACAACCATTCCTTTTTGAATTCCCATACTGATTAGCTGCTGACAAATATCTTCTTTTGTGGATACCACATGATTTATATACTCGCTCATTTTAAGATACGCAAATCTTTCAACCATTTAGTAAAATCTTTTTTTTCAATATATCCCTCACGTTTATTTTCAGGCAGCAGACTTCCCTGATAAAAATAAAAGGTAGTAGGAAGACTTGTATAATCTCCTATGGTAATATTCAACTCACTCAAGTCGGATAAGATTTCTTTATCCGTCTCATTAAGTTTTAGTTTAATATAATAAATATCGAATGGTGTTGTTTTTTGTACCTCTTTAATCATCTTTTCATATTCTTCACATGTATAACAGTCATCCATTGTTAAATACATTAGAAATGAATTTTGTTTTGTATCCTGTAATTTATTCAAAACCTCACGAGGAGTCAGCTTTATTGGTTTTACTATTTTTTCACTTGTGCTACACCCAGTAATCAAAAACAAACAACATAAGATACACAGAATTTTTTTCATATTGAATGCTTCCTCTCTTTCATCTTTATACTATTTATTTTAACACAAAATACCCCTCGTACACAGATTTAATTTGCTCTTTCTCCAACAAAAAAGAAATGAGGAGTGTTAAAACCACTTTCTTCTCATTTCTTCTATCCTTTTAAACCATTTGATTGACGTTCCATATCTTCTACTACAATATCATATATTTCTCCTAATGTAGCACAATATTCTAAGATTTCCCATGGCGCATTCGTATGAAAATGAATTTTAATCAAATCCTCATCTCCAACTGCTAATAAGCAATCTCCTTGAAAATTATTCGTAATATATTCATTAATCATATCTTCGGATAATGCTTTTCCTGCAATTAAGAGTTGTGTATCATATCTAAATTCAAGCATGTTTTTACCTCCTTTTATTCTAATTTATATAGAAGTTAACGCATTATATTAGTTTAAGAAGTTCACGATAAACTTTTGCAATTGGTAATCCTACCACATTGTTATAGTCTCCTTGAATTTCTTTTACGAATAGTTTTCCTTTTCCCTGTATTCCATAAGCTCCTGCTTTATCATATGGTTCAAGTGTATGAACATAGGATTGAATCAAGTGTTCACTTAGCTCATAAAACGTTACACTCGTAACTTGTGAAAAAATAATTTCTGTCTCTTTCGATAAAATTGCTACTCCGCTTATAACTTTATGTGTCTTTCCACTTAATAAGTGTAGTATACGACAAGCATCTTCTTTATCTTTCGGTTTGCCTATTACTTCACTTCCTAAACAAACCATAGTATCTGCTCCAATTACGATAGCATTAGCATGTTTTATAAAAACAGCTTTTGCTTTCTTATATGCTATCTTTTTAATCGCTTCCTCTAAAGATAAGGTAGTATCCAATATTTCTTCTGTTTTTTCACATTGAACACGAAACGGTAAACCGCTATCTTCTAATAATTCTTTTCTTCGTGGAGATTTACTTGCTAAAATGATAGTCTTAGTCATCGTTTAAAATAGCCTCATTCATCTTCTTTAAACGTTTTCTTAAATATAAATAGCTGGCAAAGAATACAATAATAAATGCACTTGCAAACATACCTACTACACGAAACACTAAAGAACTAAAGAACTGTGACGGGAATAAATTGATCATTAAATCTGTGTCTGGATTAAGTAACCAAAGATCATTTCTAAACATCAATTTATGAAATGCTGTCCAAAAGCTATCAAAATCCGCGTATGCCCAAATTGCTAACATTGTAAAGAACACACCTACAATTGCAGCCATTTTCATATAATTAATACTAAACAGCGTTAAAGCTCCTTGTTTTAAACGCACGATTAGATAAATGATAGAACCTACAAATAAAATTACGCAAACATTACGTAATACTAATACAAATTGATAAAGACCTTTTACATCAACCATATGTGAAGCTTCTCTACTATTGAACGCATCTTGTTCCATTCCTTTTAGCGTGATAGTAGTCTTAATTGTCGAACGTTTATCTTGCAAATAATCTAATAATGTATTTGTTGCTCCATTTAAATCTTTATCGGTCATCCCTAAGTCTTTTGCTGTTTCTAAAGTTGCATATTCTGACGCGAAGAAATCTCTATTGAAGCAATTTACGCTAATACTCGTAACTAATAGTGTAATCATCAATGAAATTACAGCAACGTATGCTAGTATTGAATTTAATCTATCTAGTATATTTTGTTTCATTAGAACACTCCTTACTTTTTGTTTTGAAGAACATTGATAATCGTACCATATATTTAATTAAAAATAAATTCCTTTTTCCCTTTCTTTGTGATTTATTCATGATATTTGCACTTTAACCTATATATAAAGAAAAAAGGCCGAACATATTGTCGGTTTTTTTACTCAACAGCTATTAAATGCAGGTTATTGACGCCTCTGCATTGATCCAAACGTTGCATTAATTCATCAATAGATACTTCCATTTCACATAAATCAAAAGAAATAACAACGGATGCCCACTCATGAATAGGGATATTTTGATTGATTGTCAAAATATTAGCATTTACTTTTGACATCGCATTTAATACTTCGGATAAAATTCCTTTATCATGATGGAGCATTAGCGAAATAACTGCTTTACGTGCGCTCATACCTTGTGCAGGTAAGAAGACAAAATCTTTATATTTATAATACGTGCCTCTACTTATTCCTACTTTTTTTACAGCTTCACTCACTTGTTTTACTTCACCATTTTGTAATAAAGAGCGCGCCTCTATTACTTTATCTAAAACATTTGGAAGAATCGAACTATCTACAATATAATACTTTTCCATTATAACACCTCACTTTGCACGCCATCACTTGTTGCTTTTAGATTACGTACTTCCCAATTAGGAAACTTTTCTAACACATTATTTTTTATTTCCTGCGCGATGCTTTCTTCTTGTGTTAAAGCAATCATCGTCGAACCACTTCCACTAATAAACATCGTAATTGCTTCAGCTTTTTTTACAATTTGTTCGACTTCATCATACTCTTTTATTAACTTCTTGCGATAAGGTTCTTGCATTTTATCTTGACATGCTTTTTTTAAGATAACTGCATTTCCTATCTCCAACGCTTTTGCTAAAGCAGCACAGCGTCCCATCTGATAAATTGCATCTTGATAAGTTAGTGTTGTGGGTAATACTTCTCTAGCTTTTTTTGTACTTACTTCATAGTCTGGAATGATTGTTACAAACAACAAATCTTTTTTGACTCCATATTTTATCATACTTGGTTTTTCTTCTTCCATAAAAGATACGCATAGTGCACCAAAGATTGCAGGTGCTATATTATCTGGATGTCCTTCCAATTGCGTTGCTAAGGCAAATATTTCATATTTATTCATAGGGTTTTTAAATAAAGCATTTGCTCCAACAATACCTGCAACAATACAGGTTGCACTGCTCCCTAAACCACGTGCATAAGGTATATCACTCTCCACACAAATCCGTACTCCACTAACATTTTCATGCATATATGCCAATGCTGTTTGAAAGGCTACATAAAACAAATTCTCTTCGTTGCAATAAGCTTCTTCGCAGCCAATAATTTCTAAACCTTCTTCAATAATTTCAAATGTTACGCTTGCCCAATCATCTAATGCGACTCCCAAACAATCATAACCAACACCAATATTAGCACTTGTTGCTGGTACTTTTATTTTAACCATGAAGCATCTCCTTTGCTACTTTTTCAACATAATTACTCATTTCATTATTTTCAATCACACTAGTATGACGAATTTCTTTTGTTTGTAATGCTTGTAAAGGTGATGGTATTTGTGCCCCTGTTTTCTTTTGTAGCTCTGCCATGCAAGTAAACTCATCTACCTCACTCTTACCAAAAATAGCTTCATATACTGCAGGTGCAAATTTATATGGACTAGCTGTAGATAATACGACAGATTGATGCGTTGTATCTTGAACTTCATAATCCTGTAATACTTTATAGGCAATTGCAGTATGTGGATCCATAACATATTGTGTTTCTTCATAAAATGATTTGATTGCTTTAGCACAAGCCTCATCATCACAATAGCCACCGCAGAAGTCTTCTTTCACACTTTCAAATACTTCTTCACGTACTTGATAAAAACCATCTTTTTCTAATTGTTTCATTAAAGAAGCTATATAAGCATCATCTTTACCACTCTTATAATAAAGTAAACGTTCTAAATTACTAGATATTAAAATATCCATACTTGGTGAAATTGTCTTATAGAAAGGACGTTTACGATCATATTTCCCATCTTTAAGAAAATCATATAATACATTGTTAGCATTTGAAGCAACAATAAATTTATGCACAGGTAACCCCATACACTTTGCATAGTAACCAGCTAATACATTCCCATAATTTCCTGTTGGTACACAGAAGTTTATTTCATCACCAAAAACAATATGTCCTTGCTTAACCATTTCTTTATATGCATAAATATAATATACAATTTGTGGAATTAAACGTCCAATGTTAATAGAATTTGCGCTTGATAGAACAATATTATTTGCTTTTAAGCGTTGCGCTATTTGCGCATCTCCAAATATTTTCTTCACGTTAGATTGCGCATCATCAAAATTACCTTTAATTGCACATACACTCGTGTTTTTACCTTCTTGCGTAATCATCTGTAAGCGTTGGATATTACTAACTCCTTGGTCTGGATAAAACACTGTAATACCAATATTATCAACATCTTTAAAACCTTCTAGTGCCGCTTTTCCAGTATCTCCACTAGTAGCTGTTAAAATCATAACCTTTTCATCGTTATACTTTTTTAAAGAAGTCGACATTAGTTGTGGCAACATGCGCAATCCTACATCTTTAAAAGCACAAGTAGGACCATGAAACAATTCTAATATATGGGTATTCCCAACACTATGCAAAGGCGTTATATCTTCACTCGTAAATTGGTTATCGTAGGCATCATGAACACATTTTTCAACCTCTTCACAACTAAAATCAGGAAGCAACATAGACAGAATGACACTTGTCATTTCTTGATAGCTCATATTCATCATATCTTGTAAAGGTAGCTTTAAATCTGTTAAACCATCATAAACAAAAAGTCCTCCATCTTCTGCAATTCCTTTTAGAATTGTTTCTTTAGGACTACGTGCAACCATTTTATTTCTCGTACTTGTATATACTTCATTCATTTTAATTTCTCCTTTTTTTCATCTTGCATTTCTTTTTTTACTATGATACAATGTTCGCAATATAAAAACAAGTGTTTT
>JAVWIF010000069.1:0-7786 GCA_036639635.1 Longicatena sp. | reverse complement strand
ATGCTAAAAAAAAGTGGCATTCACCACTTTTGATTGCTACTTTTATGAGTGTTGCCACTACCTATGTTCAAATCCTACCATAGTAATGATGATTACTCCTTGCATTTTTATAACAATTTATAATGCACATCCACCAGCAATTTGCCCTCCACGACGAATTAATGTTGCTGTTGGGTTCGCTCGAGTCACAGGTACAACGGCAGGTGCACTTTCACTACCTGTATATAAATCTAAATGACTACCTTGTATAGCACCACCGCGATCTAATACAATTGCATAATAAGGTTGATCTGGCGTTATTCCATTACCACTTAATCCATGATTAGATATTTTCATAATAGAACACATCGGAATACTTGGATCTGCAGCAATGATATAATAATTCCCGTACTTAATTCCTGGTTGCCAAGAACCATCGCTCATTTGTACTCCTAAGGCTAAATCTAAAGCTACACCCATTGCAGTACCACCACGTCCATTCACAACGTTACAACCATAACAATCTACTCCATATGTTGTAATTAGTGGATGAAATGTTTCACTAGAATTTTTTGCGGCTTCCTCGAGTTGGGCTTTTTTTGCTTCTTCTTTTGCTAAAGCAATCTGTCTTGCAACTTCTTCTTTGGCTTTTTTATTTAGTTCACTGCTTACTTTAAGTACGTCTTCTTTTACTAAAAGTTCTCCTTTAGCATTTCTTATCTTCTTAAATATTCCAGAATCTTCTGGATATAGAGCATTAGATTGAAAGGCAATTGCATCAACACTATCTTGTGATGAAACATTTACAAAGCCTTTTTTATACGATGCATTGTTTGTAAGTACCTCTGATGTAATTTGGTTATGGTTTGCTACACTAGCAACGCTAGCACATCCATATAAAGCGAAAACACAGGTGAATAAAGCGAATTTCATTCGTTTTGATTTCATAAATGTCCCTCCTTTTATGAAACAGACGTTAGTCTATCATATTTTATTGGACTTGTCCAATAATTTAATTTATTAACAACCTATATCTAGTATTTTGCCCCTTTCTTCCTGTTATATACTTATGAAATTAAGTTGATAAATATGCCTGCTCGCCTATATATGCCTTTTTCATGAATTATGGTAACATATCATAGTCATTTCTACTTCTGTTTAGCTTGTGAATTATAGCGTTTATATCACAAAGTTTGTTGAAATACGATTTATTAAAAATGTAATGTAATCGCTACAAACGCCCTATTCATCGCTTTGATTGGTTTCTTCCTTAATTTGTGAAAAAAAGAGGTTCACCATGTAATATCGGTGTCCTCTTTTTAGCTTATTCTTCTATTCCATATTCTTTTTCTAAATAATCATCATAGTTCATTCGACGATCAATAATACAATCTTCACGAATTTCAATGATACGATTTGCGATAGTTTGAACAAATTGATGGTCATGACAAACAAATATTAATTCTCCACTATATTTTGTTAAGGCATTGTTTAATGCTTGAATAGATTCTAAGTCTAAATGGTTAATTGGATCATCCATTAACAATAAGTTATTAGCTTCTAACATCATTTTAGAAAGCATACAACGTGCTTTCTCTCCTCCGGATAATACATCTACTGCTTTTAATGGTTCTTCTCCACTAAATAACATTCTTCCTAAGAATCCTCTTATAAAAGACATATCATCAATATCTGTATAATGACTTAACCAATCGCATATACTTTCTTTTCCTTCAAAATATTTAGTATTATCATCAGGTATATATGAAGTTTTAATTGTTTGTCCCATATCAATCGTTCCACTATCTGGTTTTACTTCCCCAGCTATTAATTGTAGTAGCAACGTTGTTTTCATTGGATCCCCTATTAAAGCGACCTTATCACCTTTCATCATATTAAAAGAAATATCTTGTAAGGCACATTCTTCGACTTTTTTTGATAGGTTTTCTATATATAATATAGACTTCCCACTTTCTTTATCCGGTTTAAACTCTATAAATGGATATTTACGTGTAGAAGGTGCTAAATCATCCAATGTTATTTTATCTAATGTTTTCTTACGTGAAGTTGCTTGTTTTGATTTTGAAGCATTTGCAGAGAAACGTGCAATAAATTCTTCTAATTCTTTTATTTTATCTTCTTTTTTACGATTCGCATCTTTTAATTGTTTGGTAATTAATTGACTTGATTCATACCAGAAGTCATAGTTACCAGCATATAATCTTATCTTTCCAAAATCAACATCTGCAATATAGGTACAAACTTTATTTAAAAAGTGACGGTCATGACTTACAACAATGACAGTACTTTCATAATTAATCAAGAAATGTTCTAACCATGAACTTGCTTTAATATCCAAATGGTTTGTTGGCTCATCTAGTAACAAAGTGTTTGGTTTACCAAACAATGCTTGTGCTAGTAGTACTTTTACTTTTTCTCCACCTGGTAATTCTTTCATCTTTAAATCATGGAATTCTACATCAATGCCTAGTCCATTTAGTAAAGTTGCAGCATTGCTTTCTGCATTCCAACCATCCATGTCCGCAAAAGTCGCTTCTAATTCACCTGCTCTAATTCCATCGGCTTCATTAAAATCTTCTTTAGCATATAAGGCATCTTTTTCACTCATAACTTCATGTAGTTTTGTATTTCCCATAATAACTGTTTCTAGGACCGTAAACTCATCATAAGCAAAATGATCCTGTTTTAGGGTAAATACTGTTTCATTTGGTTTTATAATAACACGCCCTGTATCAGGTTCTAAATCCCCACTTAATACATTTAAGAAAGTGGATTTACCCGCACCATTAGCACCGATTAAACCATAACAGTTTCCATCTGTGAACTTTAAATTTACTTTATCATAAAGCGTTCTTGAACCAAAGCGAACACTTATATCTTGTGTTTCTATCATATACATTACCTCCATATATCTACAGTTATGAATTATAACATAGTTTACATGCGAATGTACGACAACATTCAATTACTTAACCTTATCTCATGTTTATACGTCATTTTCAACATTTATGTTTGTGTTTTTTCTCTAAGTGTTTCTTAAGTCTTGCTAGTTAGTACAAAAAAGTAAGGAACTCAATAAAGATTCCTTACCTTATATTCCCCATATCCTATGAGGTTGTTATTTACTTATAATTTTGACTTAAACGTTAAATCCTTGATAAATTGTAAAGGAATGTCATATATAATTTCATTCTTTACAATTTCAAAACAGTTTGTATCACTATATTTCTGAGGTTGATGAGCATCTAATCCAAATAATACTTTAACATCATATTGTGCAGCAACTAACCAAAAATTACGATAAGGATATACATAACGCAATTCTTTTCCAATTTGACACTTCCCATATTGTAGACCATTTAAGTTCAGTTCTAGAGGAATATTTTTTTCTTGAGCACTCTTACAAATGAGGTGACTAGCTTCTTCACAAGCTTCATTCCATTCTTCTTTGCCAAACATAAACAAATCTGGATGTGCAATATAATCAGGTAATTGCGCATCACAAGCTTTTACAATTTGTTGAGCATATAATAACGTATCTGAATCTTTGTGATTTTTATAGAAGTCAGGACCATATAACGAAGGTTCATGTTCTCCTACCAGTAAGTAATCAAATCGTTTTTTGTATTCTTTAATTTCTTCCACTTGCGCATCATAATACTCAAACTCTAAACCAATTCGTATTTCAATTTGGTCTTTATACTTTTCTTGTAAATGTTTAATAGATTGTATATATCCTTCTAATTCATAATCATGCATGCGTTCTCCTTGTGCATAACCATTTTTATAAGGAGCATGATCACTAAATCCAATCTTTTGAAAGCCATTCTTAATAGCTTCAATTACATATTCTTCATCTTCTCCAACAGCATGTCCACATCGTTTTGTATGACAATGATAATTAAATGTCTGATTCATACTCTTCTCCTATAGTTCTTCTTCATATGTGAAACCTAATCCTTGTACCTCATTCGCTGCCATTACAACTACAAAAGCTTCTGAATCTATATGGGCAACTAAATGTTGTAATTGTGGTAATTGTTTATTCACAACCACTACCATTAAAACAGGTTTACTCTCTTGTGAATAGCCTCCAGTTGCATTGATTAGCGTCGTTCCTCGATCCAATGTTTCATGAATTTTATCCATTATTTCTTGATGCTTATTCGAAATGATCATGACATTTTTAGCATCATGGCCACCTATTAACATTGTTTTGTTGATCATCACACTACTTACCCATACAGATAAGATTCCAGTAAGTGCTGCTTGTAATCCATATACTGAAGCTCCTAAAATAACAGTTAAAGCATCTACAATAAGAACCAAGGTTGGTAATGGTATATGCGTATATTTATTTATAATAAGCGGAGGAATATCCATTCCACCAGTACTAGAACCTGTACGGAATACACATCCTATCCCAATCCCCATCAACGCCCCTCCATAAATCGTTGCTAAATACTTATCCATAATAAATGTATCCGGTGCAATATAAGTACTTGCAATATAAGTAAACAAAGATAATAACAAAGGATATAGTATTGTACTAACGATTGTTTTAATAGCAAATTTCTTCCCTAATACTAACACTCCTAAAAGAAACAATCCAACCGTTCCTACATTAATAATAATTTGTGCAGGCACATGTATAATTTCTTTTAAAGCAATTGCTACTCCTGGTAATCCTCCTGTAAGCACATTATTGGGTAAGATAAACCATGCAACAGCAATACCTAATGCAATATTTCCTGCAAGTATCCACGCTAACTCATATAATATTTCTTTGCGATTTATATTCATATCATTACCTCTTTATCATACGCTTGTTTATTATATCATCTTCTTATCTATACTTCATCTGAAAAAAAAGAAAAGTAATCGCTTTATTAAGCGACTACTCAAATAATTCCTTTAACAAAGACCTTGGTTCTACTTTTGCTACACAAACGCTTACGCTTTGTAATGTGCCACGAATATGATCTCCTTTTCCATTACCTTCTATAATAAGCAATCGATTATCTTTCCATTGTGCTTTCACATTTTTTTTATATTCAAACTTATCTAGATTATGTAATACCATTAAAATATATGATTGTGAGTGTACACCGCTTACTAACTCACTATATATTTCTTGTATCTTACTTTTAGCTTCATATGTTTGCACTGTTTTTGTATCATAATTTATTTGATATTCTATCTCCGATCTTGCATTACATGTCATTAATACACTTACAAGCATAAACCAAGCACATAGTACGATTGTCATCTTTTTCATCCTAATCACCTCATGATTAAAGTATGGGATAAATATCTTTTTTTAAACATTATTTATGTTAGTTTCACAATTTTATTTCCTTCACATCATAAAATAAAAACGAAACTAGCTATAGCATAACGTCGTTTCGTTTTTATTGTTCCTATAATATTGATTAGTAATAAAGATTAGTTGTCTGAATCTTTCGTTTTAATTTGTCCAAATATCTTAGCCCCATTTTCAATTGAAATTGAAGCCGCTTCAATGTTACCAGTCAAGATAGCATTCGCATGCAAACAAACTACACCTTCTGCATGGATATCACCATGTACTTGTCCATCAAGTGTTACATTTTCTGAGGTCAAGTTTCCTTCTATTGTAGTTTTACTATCAATTAAAATATTTTCTTTAGCAACAACATCTCCCACGATTGTTGCATTCTCAAATGACACTTTATATCCTTCAATGTTACCAGCATGTTTTCCAAATATTGCAACGTTCCCACTCGCTATAATATCTCCTTTGAATTCACCACGGCATTCTAAATCACCTTCTGTTTGCAATGTGCCTTCCATTGTTACTCCAGCAGCAATAGTAGATATTGATCGCTTTTCAATAACGATTTCAACAATTTCTTCTTCCTTCTCTTTCACAACCTGAGAAGCAATAATTTCATCAATTGTATCTAATATTTCAATTGAAGCACTATCATCCTCCTCAACACGAACCTCATCTACATGTTTAAAATCTTCTTTCTCTGTGCCAGCTCCTAGTCCTATAAAATCTTTAAATGAACGTTTCGTTGGTTCTGATGTAAAATCTTGCATTTTCTTATTAATTTTTCTTTTAGAGTTGTCCATAATAAAGTCCTTTCTATGTAGCATTTAATTGCTATATCCCATCGTTATTATAACAATTAACTTTACATTTAAAATTTCGACTGCGTGATATGTATGAAATTTTTGCTTTAAATGACACAATATAATAGAACTTTAATTTTCGCCTATGATATAATATTAGATATCAATCACATATTAAAGAGGGGGTCTATACGTTGAAAATTGCTATTTGTGACGATGATGAAAAAGAAATCAATCATATCACTAACCTTTTAAATACATATAGAACAAAAAATAACATTGAATTGAATTTTGATGTTTTTATAAATGCTACAGATTTATTATCTATAGTTAATGTTATACACTATAACTTGATACTCCTAGATATTGTTATGCCTGGATTTAATGGACTTCAAGCTGCGAAAGAAATACGTACGTCAGAAAATGATGTTCCCATTGTCTTTCTCACCTCTTCTCCAGACTTTGCTGTTGATAGCTATAGTGTAAAAGCTCGTGATTATATTCTAAAACCTGTATCCAAAAACAAGCTTTTCTCCACCCTTGATTCACTTATCAAAGAAGAAAGTAACGCAATTCCAACAATATCTATCAAAACACAGTCTTCTTTAATTCAACTAGCCTATAATAAAATCATCTTTGTAGAAGTTATGAATAAACATTTATACTTTCATTTAACAGATGGTTCTATTCGTGAATTTTCGGCCTCCTTATCTGAATACGAAAAGCAACTACTAGAACAACCAGAATTCATGAAAGTTCATCGCTCATACATTGTAAACTTTGCACACATGAGTGAATTAACAACGAATTCTTTTTTCTCCCAAAATGGTAACGTAATCCCTGTTTCACGTTTGCTTTATAGTGATATTCGTAAAGAATTTATGAACTATTTATTCGATGAAACTGCTAGACTATAATTTGTTCTCATTGCCTAAAAATGATTACTCATTTACATGCATTTGTTTTTCATATGATACCTTCAATCCTTGTTGGTGACTATTATAGAACGTGGCTTTTATCTCCTAGCTTACTATGGGGATGAAAGCCACGTTTCTTTTACAAAACCACTCCCTTCCGATGTTGGATGGATAACCTAAAATATTAAACAAAACACATATAAGTTGAGTAGCAAGTCTAACATTAACACTAATAACTCAAACGGCTTGCTAGAAGTAAGAAATATCATAAATTGAAATCATTCTATGATAAGTATTTTATTAATACATTATCATTTTCGAATAATATTAATGGCTTTACCAATGGTTATTTTACAAGTGAATTACTAATTATCAAGTAATTTTTATCAACAATGATGGAGTCAGATCTTGAAACAGCTCTTGTTAGGCAAAAAAAGTTTCTTTTAGAACTAGGAAAAGGATTCATGTTTGTAGGAACGCAGCAAAGAGTAACATTTGGTAACGTTCATTATTATGTTGATATGGTTTTTATAACAAAATAGTGACCTACTCCCACCACTTATGCGATGATATCGCTTTGAAGTGGGGGACTTCTCCCTGTTTTTCATTAAAAAAGATTTAAAGAAAGACACAAAATAAGTTACAGCGTGGATTTACGAGATTCTAAAAAGAATAGGAGAAGATGAAAACTATGGATAGATTCCTAGAAATAGATATGGAAGAAAGAGAATTAATTATATCTAATGTTGCAG
>JAVWIF010000068.1:0-8560 GCA_036639635.1 Longicatena sp. | reverse complement strand
ATTATTTATCGTTTGGTAATGGAAAGTTCTTTGTTAAATCGCATACTTCTGCTTTAACACTTTCACGTACACTTGCATCATCTGCATGTTTTAAAACACGTGAAATCCAAAGTGCAACTTGTTTAAATTCAGCTTCTTTAAAACCACGAGTAGTCATTGCTGCACTTCCTAAACGTATACCACTTGTTACAAAAGGTTTTTCACTTTCAAAAGGAATCGTATTCTTATTACAAGTAATACCTGCTTCATCTAATAGTTTTTCAGCTAATTTCCCACTCATATCAATTGATTTTTTAACATCTACTAAAATCAAATGGTTATCTGTTCCACCACTTACAATACGAAATCCCTCTTCTTGTAAAGTATCTGACATCACTTTACAGTTTAAGATAATTTGTTTTGCATAATCCTTAAACTCGCTACTTGCTGCCTCTTCTAAACAAACGGCTTTTGCGGCAATAATATGCATTAAAGGACCACCTTGCATACCTGGGAATACTTTCTTATCAAGCAAGGCTGCATATTCTTTTTTACAAAGAATTAAGCCGCCTCGAGGACCTCTTAATGTTTTATGTGTAGTAGTTGTTACAAAGTCGGCATAAGGAACTGGGCTTGGATGTAAGTCTGCTGCTACTAGTCCGGCGATATGTGCCATATCAACCATAAAGTAAGCACCAACTTCATCGGCAATTTCTCTAAATTTCTTAAAATCAATAATACGTGGATATGCACTTGCTCCCGCTACTATTAATTTTGGTTTAGTCTCTAATGCCACTCTTCTTACTTCCTCATAATCAATACGTTCATCATCAGCATTTACACCATAATCAACAAAGTTATACAATGTTCCACTAAAGTTTAAAGGATGTCCATGTGTTAAATGACCACCAGCAGTTAAATTCATACCAAGAACTGTATCTCCTGGTTGTAACAATGCCATATAGACTCCCATATTTGCTTGTGATCCACTATGGGGTTGTACATTTGCATGTTCAGCATGAAACAATTCCATTGCTCTATTACGTGCTAACTCTTCTACTACATCAACATTTACACAGCCACCATAATAGCGTTTGCTTGGGTATCCTTCTGCATACTTGTTTGTTAATATACTTCCTGCTGCTTCTAATACATCCTTTGATACATAGTTTTCTGAAGCGATTAATTCGATGTTATAAAGCTGTCTTTTTGCTTCTTGTTCAATTGCTTCTTGAATTTTCTTATCGTTCATAAGTAACCTCCATTTAGTTTTTTTCTTTCTGTATTATGGTATCCAAGAAATACTTCTTGATAATAAAGATAATTGCCACCGCTAGTACCCCTATCAAATTCTCTAATGCACTATCGTGTGAAATAATGATTTGTCGTGCTACTGCATATAACAACACTTCAATAACAGAATCGGGTGTATGTAATAAAAGCATCTTTACAAATTCTACACCCACCACAAGCGATAAAACATTTGCTAGTAATGCACTTAAAGAAAATGTCTGTTCAAATAATTGCTTCCCTGCACCAAATGTTGCTTGCAAAGTGGATGCTATTATAGCAATAAGTAGCAACACCGCAATAAATATTTCAATAAGCTTGACGACCTTTATTAGTTTCTCATTTACATTTCCCATAAATACCTACCTTGTATTATTCCTCTAATGCTGCAATTTTATCAATTCTTCTTTGATGACGTGGATCATTTGAAAATGCTGTATTAACCCATATCCTAACAATCTCTTTCATTAGCTCTACACCAATAATGCGCTGTCCCATAGCTAATACGTTTGAATTGTTATGTTCTCTAGTGAGTTTTGCGGATACACAATCACTACATAGAGCACAGCGTATTCCTTTTATCTTATTTGCACTAATACTGACACCAATTCCGGTTCCACAAATGACAATTGCACGATCGTTTTTCCCATCCGCAACAGATTTTGCAGCAGGTCCTGCATAATCTGGATAATCTACGCTTTCTAATCCGAAACATCCAAAATCTTGCACCTCATGCCCCATTTCACTAATCATTTCTTTTACAATTTCCTTATACTCAAAAGCTCCATGATCACAAGCTACTGCTATTTTCATATTCTTCGTCTCCTTATTAATTTAAGTAAATTATAACACAATAAAAGGATAGAGAAACACACTCTCCACCCTTTTTTAATATTTTAGATAATATTTTTAATATCGTAAACAATTTTAATACTTTGTTCCTTCTTTTTCGCATCAAACTTATTTAAAATACGTTGAATTGCTTTTTGACATCCTTCTACTTTTGTTGTAGCGACAATTAAAGAATATTGTTTTGTATTACATTTTGAAAAAACATCATTCTTTCTTAAATCTGCATATAGTATCGTTCTTAATTTTTCTGATTCTTCAGTCATTTTTGCTTCACTTAACGTATTACTTTCATCAACCAATGTTAATAAGACTAAAAATTTGGACCTTGTTGATCTTCTCGCAGTACGTACATTAATCTGATAAATATTCTTAAAGACATCAAAATCACAATAAAAAGTTCCTGCATCGACTCTGTTTTCTTGTAGGTTTTTTTCTAAGCTCGCAACATCAATTGCTTTATTAGAAGAACTCTCCAATAAGTTTTTGTAAACTTTTTGTATTCCTTCTGATACTTGAATTCCTAGTTTACTATAATACAAATCGGATACTTGATGGTAGTAAGACATCCCTGCTGCTATTTGATCCAACTTATAATATGCATATAGTTTAAATTCATAAAAAATAGAATCTGCATACTGTTTAAAGTCAATACATGTACAAATTTCAATGACATCTTCGAATCTCTTATCATTGATAAACTTCTGACAAGCATAGCTAATCGCCTTATATTTTGCTTTTTCATATTTTTCTTTTTCTAATGCTACCCATTCTTCATTACAGAATTCATATAGAAATTCATCACCATAGTTTGTCAAAAGACTCATTGTATATTTATATATTTGTTCTGTGTCTTTTTCCTCTACTATTGCTTTTGAAATATCCTTTAACTTATCAATATCAATATTACAATCTAATTCACTATTCCAAGCATATGCATTTCCTTTGGAAATAATACAAAGCTTTTTAGAATCATTTGGGAAGAAACATGCCAATTCTTTTCTTGCACGATAAATTAAATTTCTTAATGCGCCTTCTGGGTTATCAGATTCATCATTTGGCCATAAGACCTCAATCAATCTATTTTTTGTAATCATTGTTCCTCTGAAAACAATTAAATAGGCCAACAGAATAATAACCTGTGTGCTCTTCTTTCTATCTTTAGGAAACTTATTGTATTCGTTTTCAATCATGAATTCGCCTAACAGTCGAATATTTAGGTTTGCTTTCTTTTTCATAAAAACTCCTTCTTCGCTATGCAAGTTAATCTTCTCTATTTATATTATCACATCGAAGGATATAAAGTTAGCTATAAAAGCAGAATGTTTACGTTTTTATGGTTATTTTGTTATTATATGTTATATTTTTGTGTTAAGTTTAAATAATTTGTGATAATTATCTTGAAGTATACTAAGTGCTACTTCTTTATCTATATTTTTGATTTCGCATATTTTGTCCAATGTATACTTCACATACATTGGTTCGTTTTGCTTTCCTCGAAATGGATGTGGCGTTAAGTAAGGACAATCACTTTCAACAAACACCCGCTCAAGTGGTAACTTTTCTACTACGTCAAGAATACCACGTGAGTTTTTAAATGTAATGGGTCCACCAAAAGAAAGATAGAATCCAAGTTTCATAAAAATTTCTGCACTTTCATAACTACCACTATAACAGTGTACAATTCCTTCAATAGGTCCATTTTCTCTAATAATATCAATTGTATCTTTAGTAGCTTCACGCATATGTATAAGAATCGGTTTCTGATATTTTTTTGCTAATTCTATTTGTCTTATAAATCCTACTTTTTGATCCTCACGTTTCACATCATCCCAATGATAATCTAATCCTATTTCACCTACAGCAATTAATTTGTCTTCTGCTAACAGACTTTCTAATCGCTCATAGTCAGATTGCGTAAAAGAATATAAATCATTTGGATGAAAGCCTAGTGCAATATCAAAGATATCTTGCTTAGCTTTTAATTCTACTGCTCTTTCATACTCTTTAAATCCAGTACAAACAATTAACATTCGCTTTACATCATTAACAAAGGCATGTTCTACTACTTCATCTATTCGTTCAAACAATTCATCACATGTAATATGACAATGTGTATCAATAATCATTCCATCCATATTTATTCTCCATTCTTGAGACTTTCTTAAAATATTCATTTTGTATAAGCAACAAACAAGGAAGAGCGTTAGCCTTCCTTGTTTTATTTTCCTAAACAAAAGTTAGCAAATAAAGTATCTAATAAATCTTCTCGATGTACCTCTCCTAATATTTCTTTTAAAGCCGTATAAGCTTCTTGAATATCAATTTCAACAACATCTAATTCCATCCCGTCACGCATTGCTTCAATTGCTTGTAGCATGCATTTTTCAGCTTTCATCATCAATGATATTTGACGTTCGTTTGCTAAAATAGGTTCTTTCATAACAAGTTGATGTTTATCAAATAAACGATGTATTTCATCTAGTAAAGGTTTAATTTCTTGTTTAGAAGCACTAATACCAATACCTTCTTCATTCTCTAGAACATCGGTTTTATTATGAACAATAATTCTAGTTTTATCTTTCGTTAATTCTAATAATTCTTGATCTTGTTCATCAAATGCTCGACTATTATCTAACACCACAATACTAAGTTGTGCTTCTTGAATGGCTTTTAAACTTCTCTTTATTCCTATTTTTTCGACAATGTCTTGCGTTTCTCTTATTCCTGCCGTATCGATTAAGTTTAGTGTAAGACCATGTAAATGAATATGTCCTTCAACAATATCTCTAGTCGTTCCAGCTACTTCACTGACAATTGCTTTGTCTTCTTCAAGTAGTGCATTTAACAAACTACTTTTCCCAACATTTGGTTTTCCTACAATTGCTGTTTTAATACCCTCTTTTATAATTTGACCGCTTTGTGCTGTATCAAGTATATGGCGAATATTTTCCAGCCATGCATTCGCTTTTGGAAGAATCTGATCATTTGTAAGTTGTTCTACATCATCATATTCAGGATAGTCAATGTTCACTTCAATATTGGCAATAATATCTAAGATATTTTGTAATAAAGGTTCTAATAATTTACGTACACTCCCTCGAATACCATGCATTGCTAATTTAATATTCTCATTTGAGTCAGCTACAATCATATCATTAATCGCTTCTGCCTGGGTTAAATCAATCCTCCCATTAAGAAATGCTCGCTTTGTAAATTCACCAGGCGTTGCTAGGGATGCTCCTTGCATTAAACATAAGCGTAATATTTTTTTAGTAATAAAACGACCACCATGGCAATTAATTTCCACAATATCTTCTCTCGTGAATGTTTTAGGTGCCCTAAAAATCGAAACTAAAACTTCATCAACTTCTTCTTTGGTCAAAGGATCCATGATAAAACCATAACTTACACTATGACTTTCTTTTTCTAATAGGTTTGTACTACATATAGAATCTGCAATTTCAATTGCTTGATCTCCACTCATTCGAACAATAGATATAGCACCATCTACTGCTGCAGTTGATATTGCGACAATTGTATCATTTAGCATATTTAACACCTGCCATTTCTATGATATTGTACCACACTATCTACTTTTTCTTAACAATTATTTATGTGTTTCATGGCATATTCCACCACTAGGGCAATCCCCACATTTACACCCACAAGAAGATTTTCCTTCCTTTTTATCTTTCCTCATTTTAAATATAATTCCTATTAATACAAACGCTACAAATAATCCTACGATAATCGTTGAAATATTATTCATGACTACTTCCATTTTATGTAAGCTCCTTCCTAAATATTTTCATACTTATTTTTTCTAAACATTAAATATAACAATCCTGCCAATAACACAAATGCGATTCCTGTAAGGATTGTAAAATTACCTTCTATAATTAATAAACCAACCTGATACACAATATAGGATATGATATAAGCAAATACGCAAAGATAACCAATCGCAAACCATGTCCATTTAGAATTGTTCATTTCTCTTTTAATTGCTCCCATGGCAGCAAAACAAGGCGCACATAATAAGTTAAATATCATAAAGGAGAAAGCCGATAGAGCTGTAAAGTCTCTTGCCATCATCCCCCAGTATTCAGCTCCATTTTCTGCAACTTCACCAAATCCATATAATACACCAAAGGTTCCTACGACGTTTTCTTTAGCGATAAGTCCTGTAAATGTACCAACAGATGCTTGCCAAGTACCAAAGCCTAATGGAGCAAATATTGGTGCTATCATATGCCCTATGGTAGCTAATAAACTATGATTATTATTTTCTACCATTTCTAAACTACCGTCTACCATACCAAATGCTTGTAGAAACCATAAAACAACTGATGATAATAAAATGATCGTTCCTGCTCTTTTAATAAAACTCCAACCTCTTTCCCAAGTACTGCGTGTGATGTTTTTAAGTGTTGGAACATGGTATGCAGGTAGTTCCATAACAAAAGGTGCGGCTTTCCCAGCAAATGCTTTCGTCTTTTTTAATAAAATCCCTGAAATGATAACTGCGCCTACGCCAATAAAATAAGCAGTAGGTGCCATCCACCAAGCACCTCCAAATAAAGCTCCTGCTATTAATCCAATAATAGGCATTTTCGCACCACAGGGAATAAAGGATGTTGTCATTATGGTCATTTTTCGATCTCTTTCTTGTTCAATTGTACGACTTGCCATAATTCCTGGTACTGAACACCCTGAGCCAATGAGCATTGGTATGAAGCTCTTTCCTGATAATCCAAATTTACGAAATATACGATCCATAATAAATGCAACTCTACTCATATAGCCACAATCTTCTAACATCGACAACAACATAAATAAAATTAACATCTGTGGAACAAATCCTAATACAGCTCCTACTCCTCCTAAAATTCCTTCTACAATAAGTCCACGTAGCCATGGAGCTAATGCAATGTTTTCTAACCAACTAGCTACATTTGGTAGAATCATTTCACCAAATAAGACATCATTTGTCCAGTCTGTAACAAATGCACCAAGGCTCGTCACCGAGATATAGTACACAAAAAACATCACTATAGCAAAAATCGGAAGTGCTAGTAACCGATTTGTAATTATGCGATCAATGCGATCTGAAACGCTTCCTTTTGTCCGTTCTTTTTTAGATACACAACGCTTTACTATTTCATGAATATAATGATATCTTTGGTTCGTTATAATACTTTCACTATCATCATCATTCTCTTGTTCACAAGCTATAATATATGTTTCAATATGTGCTTGTGTTTCTTTGTTTAAGGCTAGTTCTTTTTCAACTTTTTTATCACGTTCGAATAATTTAATGGCATACCAACGTAGTTCTCGTTCTTTTATTTTATCCTGAATAGATTCTTCAATAGCAACAATTGCATGTTCTAAGGATGTTTCAAAGGTATGAACTATTTCTTGATTGTGCTTATTTTGTGCTAAAGCAATTGCTTTTTGCGCTACCTCTTTCATCCCAATTCCTTTAAGTGCGGAAGTTTCAACCACTTCACATCCTAATGCAGCACCTAGTTTCTCAAGTTCAATTGTATCTCCATTCTTTCTGACAATATCAATCATATTGATTGCTATAATTATTGGTATCCCTAACTCTATAAGTTGCGTTGTTAGATATAAATTTCTCTCAATATTTGTCCCATCTATGATATTTAAGATCACATTGGGTTTTTCGTTTATTAAATATTCCCTAGCAACAACTTCTTCAAGTGTATAAGGCGATAACGAATAAATTCCTGGTAAATCTTGTATTATAACGTTTTGGTGTCCTATTAATTTCCCTTCTTTTTTTTCAACTGTTACTCCTGGCCAATTCCCAACATATTGAGCACTTTGCGTTAATTCATTAAACATACTTGTTTTGCCACTGTTTGGATTTCCAGCCAATGCTATTTTTATATTCATTTTATTTCCTCCTTTAGTTAGTTACGGCTAACTTTATATTTAAAAAAATTTGTGTTACCTAACTTCTATTTGTTCTGCATCACTTTTGCGTAGTGTCAATTCATAATCACGTAGTGTGATTTCAATAGGATCTCCAAGCGGTGCTACTTTACGTACAAAAACTTTAATACCCTTTGTAAGACCCATATCCATAATTCTTCTTTTAACAGCGCCTTCTCCATGTAGCTTTAAAACTTCTACATACTCTCCGATTTTTACATCTTTTAATGTGTACATTTTATTTTCTCCTCATTCATATCATAATTCTATTTGCCATAGTTTCATCAATGGCAATTCGACTATCCTTAACAGATAAAATCATATTCTTTCCTATCTTAGAGACAATCACAACTTCTCCACCAACTACAAAACCTAATTCTGTTAAATGTTGTCGGATTTCATCTTTTCCTGTTACTTTCTTAATACTGTTTACTTGTCCTATACAACCAAATGTTAAGCACATATCATTCTTTCCTCC
>JAVWIF010000067.1:0-8768 GCA_036639635.1 Longicatena sp. | reverse complement strand
TAAGAGAAATATTCTTGAGAAGTTATAAAAAATGAGGTATAGTGAATACAAGAATATAATGTTGTTACAAAGAAATTGGATTGTTTTGTTACATAATAGTAAAAAGAAAACATATACTAGTAAAAAGAATTTTCAATATAACATAATGGAGGTTAAAAAATGAAAATTAAACACGATGATTGTTTGGTACATCTTCGTAATTTTGGATTTGTTTGTGAGGAAAATACCAGTGATGGCTTTATGCGGTATTGTAAAAGAGTTGGGGACTTATTAATTACTGTTGCGAATGGACAATTTGAAAATAAGATTCGCGTTAGTATGCTGCAGGATAAAGAAGGAAATATTCGCACAAGTTATAAAGATGTTATAGCATTTTCAGATTTAATATGTGAACTTCAAGAGGCGAGATTAACGCAACCTCTTGAAATTAGGGAAGAGGTAAAAGAAGAAATGATTGCTTACGAAGAGTTTAGTGAAATGGAAAATCCTCTTGTTATGCTACCAAGAAAACCTGCAGGGTTTATGCTATAGGGTGTAAACTGTTTGCAATCCTTTTTGAAAATAGCGTATAATAAAATGAAGAGGTGAGCAATATGATCGATGGACACATGCATTTAGAAAACGGTGAATTAAGTGTTGATTATGTTATGGAATTTGTAGAGGCTGGAGTTAAAATGGGTTTGGATACCATTCATATATTAGACCATACCCATCGCTTTATTGAATTTCAGCCACTTTATACAAGACTAAAAGAAGCTTGTCCTCAACAAAAAGAGTGGTTAGAAAAGAAAAATTTAGAACCTTTACGTGCTTATTTTGATGTAATAGAAGCAGTTAAAAAAATGGAATTACCGCTGGAAGTTAAATTTGGATTAGAAGTATGTTATGCGCCCGAGGATAAAGATTTCTTACGTAAAATATTAAAGGAATATCCTTATGACTTTTTAATTGGTAGTATTCATTCAATTGATGGGTTGCTCTATGATATGAATGCTTTTTCAAGAGAAATATTATGGGATAAATACGATACAAATGATATATATAAACGTTACTATGAAATTATGGAAGATATGATTTGTTCAGATTTATTTACGCAAATAGGACATCCTGATCAATTAAAGATTTTTCATTATGAACCAACTTATGATTTAAAACCAACCTATGAACATTTGGCAATCTTAGCAAAAGAACATGATGTATTTATGGAAACCAACACAGGCTGTTACTATCGTTATAAACATGCTGATTTAGGAACTAACCAAGACTTTTTAGATATATTAAAGAAACATGGTGTCAAGATAATGAGCGCAAGTGATGCTCACTTGCCAGAACATGTTGGTATGTATATAAAAGAAGTAAGTAAAAAAATATAAGGTTTCTTATTAGAAATCTTTTTTATCACGTCATAGGAGGATAGTAAGATGAGTATTTATTTTGTAAGGCATGGACAAACTGATTGGAATAAAGAAGGAAAAATGCAAGGAAGAGGTAATGTTCCTTTAAATGAAACTGGAAGAATGCAAGCATTAGAAACGAAAAAGAAACTAGAACATATTACAATTGATAAAATATATAGTTCTCCTTTAGATCGTGCTTTTGAAACCGCAGAAATTATAAATCAGAATTGGGGTTTAGCGATTCAACAAGAAGATCGACTAATTGAACGGAGTTTTGGTACATATGAAGGAAATACAATAGATGGAGTGAACTTTAAAAAATTATGGTCTTATAGTAATGTTTCTCCATTTAAAGAAGGGGAAGATAGTATTTCATTTTACAAACGAGTAGAATCGTTTCTGGATGAAATTATTGAAGACGCGCAACACACAAATATTTTAATAGTTGCTCATGGTGGAGTTAGTATTCCTTATCGTTGTTATTTTGAAGGATATGATCATAAAAAAGACTTGCATGAATATTTATTAGGAAATTGTGAGGTATCACATATGACAGGTAAAAAATTTAAGTAGATGATGAAGGCGACGAAAGTTGCCTTTTTTACGGCGTAAAGTAGATGAAAAAGCCTTCGTTAAGGATTGACATAAATGGGGAAAAGAATTAAAATAATGGAGTGGGATGCCATTTCTTGTGAAATATTTTACAAATACAATAAAAGAGGCTACAAAACCCCTGAAGCGATGATAAAACATTGCAAAAGCAAAGCTATTACTTTATAAAAAGTGATAAGTAAATCTGTTATGGATTATGCGAGAAAGGAGAATTTACATGATTTATTCAAAAGAAGTAGAAAACATGTGCACAGTAAAATGTGGTGCAAGCCATGGTTGTGCGCCTATTCCTGAAGAAGGAAAATGGGTAAACTCAAAAGAAATTAAAGATATTTCTGGTTTGACACACGGTATTGGTTGGTGTGCTCCTCAACAAGGTGCTTGTAAACTAACACTTAATATCAAAGAAGGTATTATTGAAGAGGCATTGATTGAAACATTAGGTTGTTCAGGTATGACTCACTCTGCTGCTATGGCATCTGAGGCAATCGTTGGAAAAACATTATTAGAGGCATTAAATACAGACTTAGTTTGTGATGCTATCAACACTGCTATGCGTGAATTGTTCTTACAAATTGCGTATGGACGTAGTCAATCTGCATTCTCTGAAGGAGGGCTTCCTATTGGAGCTGGTTTAGAGGATTTAGGAAAAGGTCTTCGTTCTCAAGTAGGTACGATTTTCTCTACAAAATTAAAAGGACCTCGTTACCTTGAATTAGCAGAAGGATACATTACACAAATTGGATTAGATAAAGATGGCGAAATCATTGGTTATGAATATGTAAACATGGGTAAATTTATGGATGCTATTAAAAACAATGTAGATCCAGCAAAAGCTATCGCAGATAACAAAGGATCTTATGGTCGTTTCGCAGATGCTGTGAAATACATTGATCCAAGAAAGGAATAGGAGGGAAATAACATGGCTTTATTTGAAAGTTACGAAAGACGTATTGATACACTTAACAAAGTATTAAAATCTCATGGGATCTCTTCTGTTGAAGAATGTAAAACACTATGTGATAATCTTGGTGTTGATGTAGCTAGTATTGTAAAAGGCATTCAACCAATTTGTTTTGATAACGCATGTTGGGCTTATACAGTAGGTGCTGCTATTGCTATTAAAAATGGTGACAAAACTGCTTATGAAGTAGCGAAATCACTTGGTGAAGGTTTACAAGCATTCTGTATTCCTGGTTCTGTTGCTGACGATCGTAAAGTTGGTATTGGACATGGAAACTTAGCTGCAATGTTATTGTCAGAAGAAACAAAATGTTTTGCTTTCTTAGCTGGACATGAAAGTTTCGCTGCTGCTGAAGGGGCAATTGGTATTGCTCGTAATGCTAACAAAGCACGTAAAGAACCATTAAGAGTAATCTTAAATGGATTAGGAAAAGATGCTGCTAAAATCATTTCTCGTATTAATGGATTTACATATGTTGAAACTAAATTTGATTACTTTACTAGTAATTTAGAAGTTGTTTCAAGAACTCCATATTCTGATGGAGAAAGAGCTGCTGTTAACTGTTATGGTGCTGACGATGTTCGTGAAGGTGTATCTATTATGCATTCAGAAGGTGTTGATGTTTCTATTACTGGTAACTCAACAAACCCAACACGTTTCCAACACCCAGTTGCTGGAACTTATAAAAAAGAATGTATTGAACAAGGTAAAAAATACTTCTCAGTTGCTTCAGGTGGTGGTACGGGACGTACTCTTCACCCAGATAACATGGCTGCAGGACCTGCTTCTTATGGTATGACAGACACAATGGGACGTATGCACTCTGATGCTCAATTTGCTGGATCTTCTTCAGTTCCTGCTCACGTTGAGATGATGGGTCTTATTGGAATGGGTAACAACCCAATGGTAGGCGCAAGCGTTGCTGTTGCTGTTGCAATTTCCGAAGCTTTAAACAAATAAGCATTAACTAAAAGATAACGAATATGTTATCTTTTTTTTAGGTTTAATCGAAGAAAATGTAAAAATATTTAAATAAATGTAAATTATTCCAAGAAGTTTTGATTTTTAATCCTTAAATATGATATATTTAATAAGTACAGTGAAAAAACAATTACTGAAAGAAGGAAGATCATGGTAAGAAGAATAGGAATTGACTTGGGTACTACAAATTTATTAATCTGTGTCGACAATAAAGGAGTACTTATAAATGAACCATCTATTATTACAGTAGATGCGGCAA
This sequence comes from Longicatena sp., assembly GCA_036639635.1. Taxonomy (GTDB): domain Bacteria; phylum Bacillota_I; class Bacilli_A; order Erysipelotrichales; family Erysipelotrichaceae; genus JAVWIF01. The sequence goes on along the minus strand of JAVWIF010000067.1, from coordinate 4,555 downwards.
CAAAAAAATGTATCGCTGCAGGAAGTGATGCGAGAGAGATGTTGGGACGAACACCAAAAAATATGATTTGTATTCGTCCACTTAAAGATGGTGTAGTTGCTGATTTTGAAGCAACGGATATGATGTTAAATTATTTCTTAAAGAAATGTGATTTAAAAGGAATGTTCCAAAAGAACATTATTTTGATTTGTCATCCAACTAAAATTACATCTGTAGAAAAAAATGCAATTCGTGATTGCGCATATCGTGCAGGAGCTAAGAAAGTATATCTAGAAGAAGAACCTAAAGTTTCTGCAATTGGAGCTGGTTTAGATATTGGTAAACCAAGCGGAAATATGGTACTCGATATGGGTGGAGGAACAACGGATATTGCTGTTTTATCATTAGGTGAAATTGTATGTTCGACATCTATTAAAGTAGCTGGAAATAGAATTACACAAGATATTATTGAAGGTGTACGATTAGATAAGAAAATGTACATTGGAGAACAGACTGCTGATGAAATTAAACAACAAATAGGAAATGCTGTGGTTGCTACACGACCAGAATCAATTAGTGTTAGTGGACGTGATGTAGAAACTGGCTTGCCACATGCGATTACAATAACAAGTAATGAGGTACAGTCTTATATCAAAGCAAGTTTAGCTGAAATTGTTCATGCTACGAAAACGATACTTGAAGTTACACCACCAGAACTAGCATCAGATATTGTGCAACATGGTCTTGTGTTAACGGGTGGAGGCGCTTTGTTAAAAAATTTAGATCAATTATTACGTGATGAGTTAAAGATACCTGTTTATGTTGCTGAAAATGCTTTAAACTGTGTCGTTGATGGTTGTAATATAATGTTACAAAATTTATAATAATTAGAAACTCTTTGCTGAAGAAGAGTTTTTTAATACTATATTTATAAAATATAATGTGATATATCTGTGATTATTTGTTGAAATTTAACGATAAATAGCATACAATTGATATAGATAATCAAAAGAGGAGTTTCTTTATGAAAGTGAAAAAAGCAACATTAGTAATAATATTTATAATTGGTATTGTGAGTGCTACGTTTCTTACAATGCGGGATTTTTCATTTCAATTAAAAAATTCATTAACAAAAGAAACATATCGCACACTAGTAGATGCTTCACTTCACTACAATGAGGTTTTTAGTGATCGTATACATTATAATCAAAAAACATTAGAGGTGTTAGCAGGAAGTTTAGAAAGTAAGAATACTTGGACAAAAGAAGAGGTAATTGGAATTTTAAAGAAAGCTGTTCTTGATGGAGGCTTTGAAAAAATTGTTGTAAGTGATAAAGAAGGTAATAGTTTTTCGAATACAGGTAAAACTGCCAATATATCACAACGCGATTATTTTATAAAAGGATTGGCTGGAGAATCTACGATAAGTGGTCCTATTACAAGTTTAGTAGAAGATGAAAAGGTTATTGTTATTTCTGTTCCATTAAAGCAAAATCAAGAAAACACAGGGGTGTTATTTGGTGTGTATCCTACAGCAACTGCTGGAAAAGAGCTATTAGATACAAGCTATAGAAGTCATGAATATGGTTTTATTGTGGCAAATGATGGTTCTCTTTTAATAACAAATGGACATGAAGACAAGCTGATTAAAGAAGACAACATGTTCCATTTTTTATCACAAACACAATTACAAGATATTTCTATTAATGAAATAAAGCAAATCATGCAAAAAGGAGAGCAAAAGAGTTTTACCTATAAGTACAAAGGGAATACACGTTTTGTTAGCGTAATGCCGTCTAAAATAAATGATTGGTATACTTTTAGTGTAGCATCAGATAAACTTATGGTACAACAAGAAGCGGATACCAATCGTATTGTTGTATCTATGATAGGAAAGTTAATTATAATAGCTTTCTTCATTGGAGTATATTTTGCTATTCATATGAAACGGCATAACCAAATGATTACCAAAGCTAACCAACGATATCAATCTTTATTAGATAACATTAATGCAGGTCTAGTAATTGCTAGTCATGCTAAAAATTCAGAAGATTTAATGGTCTCTTATGTAAGTGATGAATTCACAAAAATGACTGGCTATACATTAGATGATATTGCAATGATTTATGGTGGGCATTATTTTCAATTAATGCATGAAGAAGATCGTGAAGAAGCATTTAGCATGTATTTAACACAAATAGAAAAAGGTTCTAATTATCATGTTTCTTATCGAATTAAAAAGAAAGATGGAAATTACATTTGGGTAATGGATAATGGATATTTAGTTGGTGAAAAAGATAAGTTAAACAATCATAGTATTATTTCAGATATTACAGCTATGAAAAAGCAGGAACAAGAATTACGTTTAAGTGAGAATCGTTTTTCCATTGCAATTAATGCATCAAGTGGAACATTATTTGAAATAGATTTAACACATAAAACGTATACGCATTTTGAAAATGCAGAGCGTATGTTCGGCGTGGGAAGTGATAAGCTATTAGAAGCGACAAATGTATTTGCATCATTACCATACGAGGAGTATGTGAAAGCAATTAGCACATATTTTTTCCATGAAGATGATTATAAATTAGTAAATATTAAGATGGAAGAATTAAGGCTGCAATGTAAAGTTAGTTTTGAAGCAAGGTTACGTCGTTTTGACAATGTTTATATTTGGGCACATATTGATTTAAGTATGATGATTGATAAATATCATAGACCATTACGATTGATAGGATATATGAGTGATATAGATGACATTAAAAAGAAAACGGAAGTTCTAGAGAAACGATTACAAAAAGACGCAATGACAGGTTTATTTAATAAGGTAGCGATGGAGTCATTAGTAAATGATATTTTGGAAAGTGATGCAGATAAATTACATGCACTGATTGTAATTGATATTGATAACTTTAAAGGTATTAACGATACTTTAGGACATGCTTTTGGTGATGTTGTTTTGATAGATGTTGCTGAAAAATTAAAGACACTATTTAGAAGCGATGATATTATTGCTCGAATGGGTGGCGATGAATTTGCCATCGTGATGAGAAATGTGCCTGATACAAGCATGGTATTAAAAAAAGCAACTGAATTAAGCAATGCATTTAGACAAACATATACAGGAGATAAGGCAGAGTATAAAATATCATGTAGTATGGGAATTTTAATGATTGAAACAGATGATGAACCTTTTGAAGTGCTTTATCGTAAAAGTGATGCGGCTCTTTATCAATCAAAAGAGAGTGGAAAAGATCAGTTTGTATTATATCAAGAAAACAATGCAAAAAATTATCCAATATCCAATAATAAAACGAGAGAAGAAGAATTACAGAATATCAAATCAGAACATAATATCGAAGAATATATTTTCGAATTGTTATATGCTACAAAAGATTTTCAGGTTAGTATTAATATGGCATTAGCAGCAATTGGTCAATACTTTCATGTAAGTAGAGTTTCTATTTTTGAAAATGATGATGAAATGAAAAAAACAACAAATATTTTTGAATGGTGTAATACAGAAATACCTTCATTTATTAAGCAATTACAAGATATTGATCTGTCTTTTGGTGAACAGTATATTATGGATAGTTTTGATTCGAAAGGATTGTTGTATTGCAATAATGTTGATGATTTGCCTTCTTATATAAGAAATTTATTTAAATCACAAGGAATTATGTCAACATTACAAGTAACGATTGTAAACGATGATCGTACCTATGGATTTATTGGATTTGATGAATGTGGTGAAAATCGTATATGGACATCAGAAGAAATAGATAAATTATCCTATCTAGCAAAAATTGTTAGTGTTTTCTTGTTTAAGAAAAAAACAGAAGCAAATCTAATTGAAAATTTACATACACGCCTAAAAATATTAGATGTATTACCAGATTATATTTGTGTAGTAAATCCAGAGACACATACCATTGAATATTCAAATAATGTAATGCAGGAATTGTTCCCATCCGTAAAGCCTGGACAATATTGTTTTACAAATTTAAGAGGTGGCCAAGAAGCTCCTTGTGAAAGTTGCATTATAGAAAAGATTAGACAAGGAGATGTAGATAATCTTGAAATTATAAGCGAACAAGGACAAAAACGTCTAAAGGTTAGAGCTCTTACAATCAATTGGTCTAATGAGCGGAAGATGGTATTGCTTTATGGTAAAATTAGAGAAGAATAAAAGAGGAAATGATGAAATATGGGATTATATTTTGCTATAAAACAGGAAAAACAGAAGGATTATCAGACGATATTTGTGTGTTAATGTGAAGCTATTACGAGGATTGAAGATACTGGAATTGCTTTTTATTATTTCACGAATTGACAAAGGTAGCCTATGATGATGAAATGTTATCATTGTTAGAAGTACGGCATAACAAAAAACTGTACTGTTTGTAAATGGGAGGTTTTAGTGGCAGAGAATCAAATATTTGAAAAGCTCTCTGCCAAAATTAGCGATTTTTATTTTTTGTAAGATTTCTGTCTAGTCGCAACGTTAATTAAAATCATGTTTAGTTTAGGCGTACAATATATGTACTGGACAAAAAAAATAAGAGGAGGATTCTTG
>JAVWIF010000066.1:0-8773 GCA_036639635.1 Longicatena sp. | reverse complement strand
CAATTTTTCCAAATTTGTAATGATTAGTATTATTGTTGTTGATTATGCAAGAAGTTCTGCTCCTTATAGTAATCACAACAATCATTAAACCTAACCTTCTACTTTTTGCATCATACGATGCAAAAGTCGACTGAATTATGTTCCTTCAAAACTGATATAATATAATTATCGTAAACAAAGGAGGATTTTGCAATTATGAAAATTTTAGTAGGGAGTGTTATGAAAGCTGATATTATAAAAGCTACAATATTAGACATGAAAGAACTTTCTTTCACATATGAAGGAAAAAAAGGTCTTAATATGATTTTCTCTTGTGAAAGTGAAAATGAAAAACAAGATCTACGTCTCGTAAAAGACAAACTTAAAACAGTACCTGAATTAGGTGGTTTATTCTATAATGTTTCATTAAACGAATAGGCTTTATCGAAAAACAAAAACAAGTACTCAATACTTGTTTTTATTTGCGTTTCTTTTTTTGTGAATTTTTTACTGTGTTTGCCTTGGTTGTTGCTTGTTTATTTGGTTTTGTTTCTTCATCTTCTTTATGTAAGGGTACCACACAAGTATTTGCTAAGTAGTCATGAATTGCTCGATGAGAGTCTGTTCTTAATACAAGAATAAACGAAAGTAAAGTGATAATCATTCCTGCAAGTGACCAGACATAGTCAACATAAAAGTGTAAGGACAACGTTGTTAATTGACGCAAGTAATTTGAAATAATAAAAGCAGCACTTTCTAAAATAAAGATTCCTAAAATTTGACGAATTAATAAAGATTTTAAATCTACTTCATCACCATTTGTTTTTACTATCTTAAAGCCTGCCATACGTTTTCCAAATGTTTGTCCACGATATATCTTTAAAGGAACAAAGACATAATAAAACAATGCAAATAAAAGACACAAGAAACCTGTAAGAAATCCCCAATAGCTTTCCATACCTAAGGATTCAAAAACATATAAATCACTAAAGAAATCTGTTTTTTTAGCTATTCCACTATAAATAAAGACCGCTGGTAAACCAGTAAAGATTCCACCAACCACCCAATCGATAATATAAGCACCTAAGCGTGGGGGTGTATCTACCTTGCAAGGCGTATGATCTGTAATATCATATAGTTTGGTATAAAAGCTTCCTACATTAAGTTTCATCATTGTATTCTCCTTATTTGTTGTATAACGCATCCATTGCTATCTTGAAACGTTTCAGACCTTCCACAAGTTTTACTTTTGGACATCCACAATTCATGCGTAAATATTTTTCTCCATTGATTCCATAAACTTCACCTTTCATAATCGCAACTTTTCCAATATGCACCAACGCATCTTGTATTGCTTGTGAACTAAATGGAACACCGCGCATATCAATCCATGCCAAATAAGTAGCTTCTGGCATTTGGAAGCGAGCATCTGGTAAACTTTCTTTTACAAAGTCTTCAACTAGTTTCATATTTTCTTTAATATAGCTTGACAATTGGTCAATAAAATCATCACATTTTGTATACCCTACCATTGTTGCATACATTCCAAATATACTCACTGAATTTAAAAAGTCTTTTCTTCTTGTTTGTTCTAAAAATAAATTTCTAATTTTAATCTTGGGTATGATTACATAAGAGCCAATCAACCCAGGTACATTTAATGTTTTACTACAAGAAGAAGCTGTATAAAGTTCATCGTACAACGAAATATAATTTAATAAAGGTAAGTGTTTATTCTCTCTTAGTTGGATATCCATATGTATTTCATCAGATATCATCTTCACTTTGTACTTTTTACATAGCGTAACCATCTTTTCCATTTCCGCTTGTGTCCATACTCTTCCTGTTGGATTATGTGGTGAACATAACAATAAAATAGTACAAGTTTTTAGTTGTTGTTCTAAGTTCTCAAAATCGATAGCAAAGCTATCATTTTGATGCACTAAGTTATGACTAACTAGAATTCTATTTTGATCTTCAATAACCGTAAAGAAACTATCGTACATCGGATTAAAGGTTAATACTTTATCTCCTTCATTTGATAACAAACGTATTAATAACGATACAGAATACATAACAGAAGGGCTGTAAAGGATCCAATCTTCATCCATTGAACAATCGAAACGTCTTTTGTAAAAGCTAGTTATACTGTTTTTGAAATCATGATGATTCCATCTTGTATATCCATATATTTCGTGTTTTGCGACTTCTGTTATTTTATCGCTAATAGCCTTAGGAATTCTAAAATCAGTATCAGATATAGAAAATGGTAATAAGTCTTTTTCACCAAAACGATCCTCTATATAATCCCATTGTGTACAATATGTACCTTTACGATCAATTACTTCATCAAAATTAATGTTCATTTTCTTCTTTACCTTTCTGCTAGGATAACTATTTCTTTGGTTGTTTTATTCATAGGAACTCCAACGCCGTTTCGAATTACTACATCATCTTCAATTCGAATACCGCCGACACCAGGCAAATAAATACCAGGTTCACAAGACATCATCATATTTTCTGCTAATATAACCTTACCTTTTTGATTCAATATCGGATATTCACATCCATCCCCAATTCCTAATCCATGCCCTAACCCATGATCAAAGTAAGCTCCATACCCCTGTGCCTCAATAATATCGCGAGCCGCTTTATCAACATCACTTGCGGTAACACCTGTTTTCATTGCTTTAATTCCTGCAAGTTGAGCTTGTAAGACAATCTGATAAATCTTTTCTATTTCAGGTTTGGGATTTCCAATAAAAACAACACGTGTCATATCTGATTGATAGTTCTTATATTGAATACCAAAATCCATTAGAATTGGTTCGTGTGCTTGAATCTTGCGAGACGTTGGTCGACCATGAGGCAAAGCACTACGCTCTCCACTCCCTACAATCGTATCAAAGGACATTTGTTGTGCGCCATAATGAACCGCATAATATTGTATAAGTGCAGATATTTCATATTCACTCATACCGACTTTCAATTGTTTCACAACCTTGTTATAAATCTTATCTGTAATATCTACAGCTTCCTGCATAAGGGCAATTTCTTCTGCCTCTTTTTGGATACGAATCATCGCAATTTGTTCACCTAGTAAGCGAAGTTCAATATCAAGTTCTTTCAATTGAAAATAGTCTTCTATTTTCATTTCGGAGCTTTCAATCCCTAGTGTTTTACATTCATGTTTTTTTAATAATGATTCTACACTCTCCATATAACTTCTTCCACTCTTATGTGGAGAATATAGAATAATTTCTAAATCGTGTTCGTTTTCTTGTGCATCAGCTATATAACGACCATCTAAGAAAAGATATCCATTACTTTTTGTGATCAGAACCTTACAGCCACCGCCAGTTAATGTATCTATATATTTTTTCATTGTTTTTGTTGTCAATAAGATTGCATCTAGTTTATTAGCCTTTAAAAATTCTTGCATCTTATGAATTCTCTTTGCCATTGACAGTTCCTTCTTTCATAAATATAGTCTTAGGCAAGCTTTTGCTTGCCTTTGACTATCATGTGTTTTTAAAAATCTAAATCTAAATCATTTAATAATGCTTCATCATCTGATGAAATTACTGAATCTTTTTCTGCATTTGAGCGTTCCATGTTTAATTCACGTTTTTCATATAACTTGAAGAATGGATACCATAATGCAATAGATCCTACTAGTTGCATTGCATTAACAACGATTGTTCTCCAGTCAAGGTTTACCAACCATCCTTCTAAGAATACACCTACATAAGGAGGATTAAACACTGGCATACTTAATAATCCCATATCCATCAACCAGTGAGGGAAAGTTCCTAAAATAGCCCCACCAATTACATAAGGAATAAAGAAGATTGGGTTCAATACAATAGGAGCTCCAAATAGAATTGGTTCATTAATTCCAAATAATGCTGGAATTAAAGCAACACGACCAATTTTCTTTTGGGCAACAGATTTTGATAATAAACACCAGAATACTAAACCAAAGGTAACTCCAGTACCAGTGAAGTTAGCGAATGCTGAAATTGCTCCACCTGTATAGAAATGCTCTAATGGTAAATGTGCCTTATAATTGGCAATGTTTTCAGCTAAGAACTGAGTTGAAATAGGACTAGTGATTGGACTTAATACAGAAGGGTGAATTCCAAAGAAGAATAATAAACAACTAACCATTTGTAAGAATGTAAACGCAAGTGGGTTGTCCATAGAACCAACTAGTGGTGCTAACATATTTGTAAAAATCATTGGAGGTACTGTATTAAATACGTTTGTACATACAACACGAATAATTAAGAAGAAACCAATAACGATAACTGATACTGGAATCATTTCAAATGATCTTGAAACAAAATCAGGTACAGTTTCTGGCATCTTAATGGTAAAGTTCTTTTTCTTACACCATCTGTATAATTCAACAGCTATGATTGTCGCAAACATAGCCGCAAACAATCCTTTTGTTCCTAAAAATTTACTTGAAATTCCGCCATCTTTTGTATATTCTACTGCCATCATTAAGAAGGCAATAATGGCCATACTCATACTACCTGGAATATCTAGCTTATAAGAAGTTGCTAGATGATAGGCAATAATTGCGGTAACATAAATTGACATCAATCCCATACCTACATTGTAAGGAATATAGATAATATCAATATTTGCTAAGATCCATACTGAAATTGGATTTTCTAATCCAATCATATTTGGAATTGCATCTGGAATCAAACAGAAACTACCAATAATTAACAATGGTGTCATTGCTACCATGGCTTTTTTAATTGCACTTAAATGAACTTGTTTATCCATTTTGTTCGCAATTGGTGTTAAATATTTATTCATAAAATTTTCAAATTTATCGAACATGTGGTTTTCTCTCTTTCTTTTTAAATCAAACTTATTTTTGTAAATCTGCTTTTCTTCTTGCAATTAACGCCATTTTCATGACAGTTGCTCCATCCATTTGTCCATATGTATCTTTATCAACAAGTACATAAGGAACTTTGTATGGATCAATAATTGGTTTGATGTAATCTAACTTGTGGGCAATCTGTGGTCCAATTACTAATACATCACAATCCTCAACTTCGCTTTGTAACGTATCAACTGGGATTGCTACAAATTTAAAGTCATCGATGTTAAGTTTTGCACTGTCTTTTACTGTCTTTTTCATAGAATCCATTAACATTGTGGTAGAGAAACCACCAGCACAACATAATACAATTTTCATCATTTAGCCTCCTTTGCTTCAAATACATTTATCATTTCTTCAATTAGATCCCTTGCTAATTGAGAAGTCATATAATGATCCTGCGCATGAACCATTAATAACCCAATTTCTGGTTTATCCCCACCTTCAGACAATTCTGCAGTAATTAATTGTGTCTGAATCTTGTGTGCGGATAAGTCTAACTCTCTTGCTTCATCTAATAGCTTTCTTGCTCCATCATAATCACTTATTTTCACTAGTTTTAAAGCTTCAAAAGCTTTCGCTTTACTATCTCCTGCAGCAGATATAATTCCCATCACTTGTTGTTCTATTTCCGTCATTTTATTTTCCTCCATTAAAATCTATAAAAGATTTATATTTTTCTGTTGTTAAATCTGTTGCCAAATGTTTTACTAATTGAATTGTATGTTCTAAATCATCTTGATGTACTAATGAATATGATCCATGACAATAACGTAATGGAATACCAATCACAAGTGCTAATTTTCCATTTCTAGAAAGACTTGCATTTCCTGCATCCGTTCCACCTCCACCAAACATATCGCATTGATAAGGTAAATCATTGCGCTTTGCGCATTGTTTCACAAAGTTCAATAACTTTTCATTAGGTGCTAATGTTTTGTCATAATGAACAAGCATGCATCCTTTACCAATCAAACGATGGTTCGTGTAATTTTTATTTAATTCAGGATTATTTGCTACATCAATCGCAAATACAATATCTGGGTTCACCTGATACGTTGCAAGTTTTCCTCCACGTACCCCCACTTCTTCACTACTTGTCGCTACCATATAAATATCATTTTCATATGTTTCATTTTGCATTTGTTTTAAGGCTTCAGCTAGAACATAACAACCACTACGATCATCCATTGCCTTTCCCATATAAACGTTTCTGTTGCTCATCTGTTGCGCTATACTAGCAAAACAAACCATATTTCCAATCTCAATGCCTAAAGCCTCAACTTCTTCACGTGTATCACAACCGACATCCACGTACATATCTTTCACATTCCCTTTTTCATCTTTGGTAATGTTTAATAAACCAACAATCTTTTTTTGTTGTGATGTTGTAATATTTACCTTTTGCATTTCTTTGCTTTTTGCTAAAACCCCTCCCAGTGCTACCAAGTAAACAAATCCAATATCTGATATATGGCGAACAAGAAACCCTACTTCATCCATGTGTGCACAAAACATAATTTTCAGCGGATTTTTTGCAGCCCCTTTTTTATGAAAAATCATACTACCTAGCATATCATAAGAAATATCATCACAATATGTATGTAATTCTTCATATAATATGGAACGTACTTCATCTTCCTTGGATGCAACAGCATCCGCATCGCTTAGCTTCATCAATAATTCAGCGTTCATCTTAGACCTCCATCCAATTCCTTTATAACAATCATTAATTCCTCAAATGTTCGTGTAGTTAAGATTCGTGATAGTCGTTTTTCATCTTTCATTAACATATACAATATTTTTGTAATATCTTTATGAACCTCATAATCTTCTTTCGTTAAAGAAATTAAGAACACAATTTTTACATCTTTTTTATGGTAATATATTGGTTTATCTAGGATACAAACCGATATCATATTTCGTACTCCACTCATTTGCATTGGATGTGGAATTGCTACTCCATTTAAATAAATCGTTTCCATATAACTTTCTCGTTCTAAGACATACTCACAAAAATGTTCCCCACCAATTCCTGCTTGCTCTAATTTTTCAGCCATCTTGGTAATTAAACTAGTACAATCGTCTGCCTTTTTTACTTCAAAGAAGTCACGATGGAAAATTGCATATAGATAAGGATTAGAATTATCTATCGTAAGACTATCATAATGATCATATTGCAATACTTGTCGTATTCTCTTCAAATCATCATCATCTAATAACTCTTTTATTAAAATAACAGGAACCTTAAACTCTTGACTTAATGGCATAATCGTAAAAATTAAATCAGGAGCAAAGTTTTTTACATCATCCATTTGTAACATACTAAATGTTTCTACTTTGGAAGAAGGAAATAAGGATTCCATTTGTAGCTTAATCAAATAAGCACTTCCACCACCTGAGCTACAAATAACTGCTATGTTATGGAATTGTGGCGCTTTTAACTTTCGTTCTTTTTCCATATGAACAGCAAAATGCGTAGCGACAAAGCCTGTTTCATCTCGTGTTACTACTACGCCATACTTATCCTTTAACATATCTCCAAAACGAATAGCAATATTAAATATCATTGGATAACGAATGGACAATTCATCTATTAACGTGTTTTTATAAGATATCTTTTGATGTAATCTATCGATCAACAAACTTACATGCGTAATTAAGGATACTTTAAACTCGTTATCTTGAGTAAAACTAGTATCATAGAGTTCATCTATTTCAAGTAGGAACATCGTTATATCTTCTTCTAATTGATCGCTAAAAGATATACTAGGTATTTTTTTACGTACATTTGCTTGTAATACTTCTTCCATTATTTCTTTGCTTGTTTCATTTATTTGCACATCATATGTGGATTCAATCATTTCAACAAGTGTGTTGATAATTGAGTTTCCATTTTTACTTATATTTTCATGAACTTCTTTTTTTACCATCGCATAATATACAGTAATTTCTAACCATACAATTACATTGTTCAATTCATGATAATTAATATTTAATTGATGAATTTCAAATTGTTTCAGCAAAAATTCTTTTACTTTTTCAAAACTAGCAATTTGTTCTTTCATCACTTGTATCAACAACACATTTTGGCTTACATATAAATCAACCAAAAATTGTTTACATCCTTTATCATTTTTATGGAGTTTAATACCATAATGACTTCTTCGTTCCAACTTTAAACCATATATTTTCGCTAATTCTTCAACATCTTCCATATTGTTTTTAATCGTTGTTTTACTCATATCGAATTGTTCAGCAATGCTATCCATTGCTATATAATCGTTCTGTAGTGCTAGATAAGCAAGAATGCTTTGTGCTCTATCTTTTATATCCACACCTTGATTTCCAACTAATGTTGCCTTAAATGCTTCTAATAAGGCCACATCTATCACTTCTAACAGATAACCACTGCCTCGTGTCATATGTATTTGATAACCTTTTTTAGAAGACATCTGTATTAAATAAGAAAGATCATTTTGTATTGTTCTTCTTGATACTTCATATTTTTTCATAAAATATGTTAAATTTAAATATTCATTCGCTTCCATTAAATCTACAAGTATTTGATATATCCTCATACAGATTCTCCTTTCATCGGTATCGCTTACATTGTAAGTATAAATTTGTTTCATCTTTTTTAAAAGATTACATATTTCATTTGAACATGCAATTTTTAGCTTAATACCGATTTTTCTACTAAATGCTTCTATGAAACAACATGCTTTTAGTATTCTTTCTTCATTGTAACATATTCAAATAAACCTATTTAGTTTCGTCACAAAAAAACAAGTGCTATTTTACACTTGTTTTTTTCCTATATTATTCAGTATTACGCTTGTTACTTTTCTTCTATCATTGGAAATTTTTTCTGCAAATGAACCATTTTTT
>JAVWIF010000065.1:0-9196 GCA_036639635.1 Longicatena sp. | reverse complement strand
CTATGCTTAAATAGCATTCTGTCATATACCTAATTTTTTAAATGATTGTGATATATATTGATTCTTGCACTTTTTACATTAATTTTTATATGGGTGATTATAAATATTGTGAATGGTTATAATATAAAGATATCATTAACCAGAAAGTATGAAGAAATGAATGAATTGAGCAACGCTAGCAATGATTTATCAAATCAAGATATACCTTGGCAGATTTTATTGACTCCATCTTTCATATTAATTACGTATTATTTGATCCCATATATACTATTTGTAATATCGTTTATAAAAAACAAAAAAAGGATTATTAAAGAAAACATTAAAGCTCATAAAAAGATGTATTTAAGTATTATTTTCATTACTCTTTTATTTATTAGTTATATATATTATCAGATGATTACAAATATAGTTGCGCTTTTTGAATTATTTGAATATATAAATTTCCTTATACCGCTGGGTTTTACACTTTATATTATATTATATTTGTGTGCCTATTTATTAGGTAAGCATTTTGCATTATCTATTAAATTATTATCAAAGGAGCGATGAAATAACTTAAAGAAATATACCATCTTTTAACTTCCAGTTATTTTGTTTACATATTTTTGATTTCTTGTGCGATTGCTTTACCAATTTCATGAAGGCTGTCTAAGTCTGTAGTGGTTGGTGTATAGTTTTGGGCAAGTATTTGGTCGTTGAGTAAAGGGATTCCACCTTTGACTAAACGCTCATTGATTTGTTTTGTAATACCATTAAACCAACCATAAGATCCAAATCCTAACGCTTTTTTGCCTTTTACTTTACAACTACCCAATTTTTCTAAGAAGGCTGCAATACTACCAGCCATTGCATTGTTGTAATTTCCACTACCAACCATAATTACTTTGGCATCTAATAATTCTTTCATAATGATTTCAGGTGAAGTGGCTGAACATTTATATATTTTAACACATATTCCATTTCTACCCATACCCTCAGCAAGTGCTTCTGCCATCATTTGGGTATGTTTCCAAATACTTTCATAGACAATAACAGCTTTATCGCTAGCTTTAAAGGTAGCAAAGTCTTGATAAGCACTAAGTAATTCTGGAATATAAGTTCTCCAAATAATTCCATGAGCTGGAGCAATCATATCAATATCTAAATCCATGTCTTGTATCTGTTTTAATTTATTGGCAACTTGTGTACCATAGGGCATAACAATGTTGGCATAATAGTTCTTGGCTTGATCAATACACTTTGAAAGACCATGCGCATCATCAAAGATATCATAACTTGCAATATGTTGTCCAAAGGCATCATTAGAAAAGGCAATCTTTTCTTTTTCAACATAGGTTAACATATTGTCTGGCCAATGAATCATTGGCATTTCAATAAAGGTTAACGTTAATTTACCACTACATAGCGTGTCACCAGTTTTTACCTTTGTGAAATTATAATCTTTAAAATACTGTTTTAACATGATTAGAATACTAGCGTTACTAGCAAATGGTTTTGCGTTAGGATAACATTCCATGAATTTAGTAAAACCACTAGAATGGTCTGGCTCCGCATGTTGTACGATAACATTATCAATCTTTTTATCTCCAATAACACTATGAATACGTTCCATCATAACATCAAAAAATTCTTCTTCAACCGTATCAATCAACGTAATTTCCTCATCAACAATTAAATAGGAATTATAGGTAGTCCCTTCTGAAATAGGAAATAAATCCCCATGAAAATGACGACAGTTAAAGTCATGTACGCCGACCCAATAAATATTAGGCTTAATTTGTATTGCTTGTTTCATAACAATCACCTCTACCCTTTATTCTAAATGGATAAGACTAGTATGTCCACTTATTTGATTGTTTTTGGTTAATCTTTTGTAGTTTTTAGTGAAAAGCGTATACGAATTAAAAATTCTTGGTTATTAGCGTTTGAAAAATCGAATAGGGGTAGTATAATATAGAATATAGGAGGACTTACATATATGATAATTCAAAGTAAAAGAGTTTGGGTATTAGGACAATTCTTAGCAGCCCAAATAGTAATGGAAGATGGTAAGATTCAAAGTATTCTTAACTATGGTGAAAAAAGCGTAGATAAGGACTATGGTGATAGACGTATTGTTCCAGGTTTTCTTGATGTACACACACACGGAGCCTATGGATTTGATACAAATGATGCGAAAGAAGAAGGTTTACGTAACTGGATGAAACATATTCCTGAAGAAGGAGTAACAGGTATTTTACCTACTACAATTACACAAAGTGAAGAGGTTTTAACTGCTGCACTTAAGAATGTCGCAAAAGTAGTTGAAGAAGGTTACGAAGGTGCTGAAATATTAGGAGTTCACTTTGAAGGACCTTATTTAGATATGGTTTATAAAGGAGCACAACCAGAACAACATATTAGAAAACCAGATGTTGAACAATTTAAACGTTACCAAGCAGCATCAAATAATATGATTAAAATTATTACTCTAGCAACTGAACAAGATAAAGACTTTGCCTTAACTAAACACTGTGTTAAAACAGGAGTAGCAGTAAGTATTGGTCACTCTGCAGCTACTTATGAAGAAGCAAGTATGGCAGTTGCTAATGGAGCTACTTCTATGACACATATCTTTAATGGAATGACACCATTTCATCATCGTAAACCAGGATTAGTGGGTGCAGCAATGCGTTTTAGAGATGTATTTGGAGAAGTTATCTGTGATGGTAACCACTCAACTCCTGAAGCATTAAATGATTTGTTTATGTCTAAAGGACGCGATTATACAGTTATGATTACTGATGCGTTAATGGTAAAAGGCTTACCAGTTGGTACAAAAGTATTATTTGGTGGAAATGAAATTGAATTATATCCAGATGGTAGTGCACACTTAACAGATACAAAGAGTTTAGCAGGGTCTACTTTAAATGTAAACATGGGTTTAAAAGTATTGGTCGAAAAAGCCATGATTCCATGGGATTATGCAATTAATTCTTGTACTATTAATCCAGCACGTTTAATTGGTGTTGATGATCGTAAAGGAAAGCTTGTTGCAGGATATGATGCAGATGTTGTTGTGTTGAATGATGACTATACTGTAGAGATGACTTATTTAAAAGGAAAACAAGCATTTTAATCGAAAATAATGAAAGAAATCGAAGATATGATTCGATTTCTTTTGTTTAAAACCAAATATACGTTATAATAAAAATAATTCGGAATAAGAAAGTAAATAGGTAACCCAATGAAAAACACGAAAGCAATATTTTTTGATGTAGACTCAACCATATATTCTCACCGTATTCATGATTTTCCAACATCTACAAAAGAAACCTTACAAACTTTAAAAGCAAATGGATATAAAATAGGAATTGCGACAAGTCGTTGTCGCTATGAAATGAAAAACTTGCCTTCTTTCTTCCATGAATTTGATTTTGATGGTGCTATTTACGATGGTGGAGCACTTGTGATGGAACATGGACAAGTCATAGCAAAATCTTTAATTCACGAAGAACAGACAGCAAAATTAATAAACTATGCCAAACAAGAAAAGTTTCCAGTGCGGTATTCTACATTTGATAATGATTGTATTATTGAAAAATGTTCTCCGCGTATTAAAGATGAGTTTTTTAAACTCTATTTAAATATGCCAATTATTAAAGATTATGAAGGAGAAGAAGTATTTAATTTATTAGCGTATCCTACCTCTCACGCTCAACAATTGCAAGTAGAAACACTTCTAGACCAATGTTCAATTGTTCATCACGCAGCAACTCTAGAAATCACTGCTAAAGGGATTGATAAGAGTATTGGTGTTAAGACGTTAACAAATAAATGGGGAATTGATATGAGTGAAGTGATTTGTTTTGGTGATGGGGCAAATGATGTTATTATGCTGCAAGAAGCAGGATTAGGAATTGCTTTAGGCAATGCAAATGAAAAAGCTAAAAAAGCCGCTGATCGTGTATGTGGACATATTGATGAAGATGGTGTGTATCTTATCTGCAAAGAGTTAAATTTGCTTTAAAAGTATAAGAAACAGTGATATGATAAGCGTAAAGACAAAAGGAGAATTCTAATGGAACTAAAAAATGAACGTTATGTTGTAACCTTTACACAAAAAGGTGGAGAAATTGAAAGCTTTCTTGATACGAAAACAAATATTCAATATATGTGGCAAGGTGATCAAGCGCATTGGTCAGGGAAGAACCCAACACTATTTCCATTGATTGGAAATACATATACAAATTCTTATGAAATTAATGGTAAAGAATATAGTATGAAAAACCATGGTTTAATTCGCCATGCTACGCTTTCAACAAAACAAGCAGACGAAAATACAGTGATTATGGAACTTGCGAGTGATGAGAATACACTATCTCAATATCCATTTCCTTTTCATTATGAAGTGTGTTATACCTTAGACAACAATAAACTTACGATTACATATCATATTCGCAATACGGGTACAGAAGAAATGCCATTTACATTTGGTTTACACCCAGGTTTTAATTGTCCAATTGAAGCAGGGGAAAACTTTGAAGACTATACTTTAAAATTTTCTAATAAAGAAAACTTTGAACAATTAGTATTTGATCCAAAAAAAGAGAAACCATATGAATTAAAACCTATACAGCTACAAGAAATTCCTTGTAACTATAAAATGATTGAAGATTATGCTACATTGATTTATAAAAATCCTAGAAGTGCATATATTACATTACAAGGAAAAGGGGAACATGGCGTTAATGTATCATTAACAGGTTATCCTTTATTGGCTATTTGGACTGCTTCACAAGGTGCTCCATTTATTTGTATTGAACCTTGGTATGGTCATGGAGATTTTTCGAAAGTTGAAGAAGACTTCTATCATCGTGAAGGAACAATGATATTATCACCTAATAAAACATTTACGACTTCCTATAGTATTGAAGTATTCTAGAGCGTATAAAATGAAAAGATCAAGAATTTGGTCTTTTTTTCTTTGCTTGGAACGTTGCTTAACAATAGATAAAGTGGTATCATAAACATGATAAACGTAGGAGGAGACTTAATATGAAAGTAATTGTTGTAAAAAATTATGAGGAAATTAGTAAAGAAGCTTTTAATGTAATGAAAGAAGTCGTTACAAATAAGAAAGATGCTGTTCTAGGATTGGCTACTGGATCTAGCCCTATTGGTCTTTACGAAAATATGATTAAAGATCACAAAGAAAACAAAACAAGCTATGCTGCTTGTCAATCATTCAACTTGGATGAATATGTAGGAATTGATCGTAATCATTCTCAATCATACTGGACATTTATGCATGAAAATTTATTCCATGGAATTGATTTACCAGAAGATAAAATCCATGTACCATTTGGTAGCACTAAAGAAGATTGTGCTGCTTATGAAAAAGCAATGGAAAATGTAAGTGTTGATGTACAAGTGTTAGGAATTGGTGGAAATGGTCATATTGGATTTAATGAACCAGGAACTCCATTTACTGAAGAAACACACATTGTTGAATTAACAGAGAAAACACGTCAAGATAATGCACGTTTCTTTGAAGATGATATTAATAAAGTACCAACACATGCCATTACAATGGGAATTGCTACTATTATGAAAGCTAAGAAA
This sequence comes from Longicatena sp., assembly GCA_036639635.1. Lineage (GTDB taxonomy): Bacteria > Bacillota_I > Bacilli_A > Erysipelotrichales > Erysipelotrichaceae > JAVWIF01. The sequence goes on along the minus strand of JAVWIF010000065.1, from coordinate 3,592 downwards.
ATTTTATTAGTAGCTAGTGGAGCAAACAAAGCAGATGCAGTATATAACATGGTGAAGGCTACTCCTAGTACATCTTGTCCTGCATCAGTATTACAAAACCACGCAGATGTTGTTGTGATTGTTGATGAAGCAGCTGCAGCAAAATTAAAATAACAAAATTTGGGTGAGCCTTTTGGGTTTGCCTTCTTTTTGTTTTTGGTTATAATTAGAAAAAGTACAGAGAAAGAGGGATTAGATGACGATAAAATTAATAGCATTAGATTTAGATGGGACGTTATTAACAAGTGATAAAACAATCGATGAAGAAACAAAAAAGAAACTCATTGAAGCGGCGAAACTTGGTATTAGTATTACAATAGCTACTGGACGAGATAAGGGTGGTATTGATTTTGTTTATGAACCATTAGAATTAGAACATCATGGAAGAAACTATGTTGCTGGTGTAAATGGTCAAGTTATTTATGACTTTCATAGAAAAGAGTATTTTGTTGATAAAGTATTAAATGGGGAAGATGCTAAAAAAGTAAATCGTTTAGCAAAAAAATACAATTTTGAAAATATTAGTTGTTGTGGATATGATAATTATGATTTTATTAGTACGAGTTTAAAAACTTTAAAAAAATTAAGAAGTTTAGTATTTGGAAAACCGATGGATTATGGTTTTAATCAAGGAAAAAGAAACTTTATTCCTATTGATAGCGAAGAGTTTGAAATCACGCAGGATATCAATAAGTTTGTAATGATTCAAACGGCTTCTTTCTTTAAAAAGAATTTACCAGCGTTACGTAAAGAACTTAGTGAATACGATATTTTAGAAGTAGGTCCTGCTTGGGTTGAAATCATGCCAAAAGGTGTGAGCAAAGGAAGTGCACTATTACGTATTGGGAAAGCTGAAGGTATTTCTACAGATGAAATGATGGCCTTTGGAGATGCTGAAAACGATTTAGAGATGATCAAAACGGTAAAGTATGGTATTGCTATGGGGAATGCCATGGACTCTTTAAAAGAAGCTGCGTATGATGTAACGGATACAAACGATTGTCAAGGTATAGCGAAAGCTTTGGATAAATATATATTCCATAAAGAGGAGCAATAAATGAGTGAAAAAGAAAAAATGTTGGCAGGACTGCTATATGAACCGAATGATGCAGAACTGTTAACACGTTGGCATCAAGCTAAAGATTTAGCACGTGACTATAACCAATGTGATAGTTTAGATGCAAAGAAAAAGGATGAAATTCTTGCGAATTTGTTAGGCGGTAAAGGAAAAAACTTATGGATTACTCCTCCGTTTTACGTAGATTATGGAGAAAATATTTATTTTGGAAATAATTGTGAAGTGAATATGAACTGTACATTTTTAGATGATAATCGTATTGAAATAGGTGATTATGCCTTAATCGCTCCTGATGTAAAAATTTATACGGCATTTCATCCAACGAATGCAAGTGATCGTTTTGGTGTTGTATCAGAAGATGGATCCTTTGAATTTTGTAAAACGATAACAGCGCCTGTAATTGTTGGAAATTACACGTGGATTGGAGGAGGCTCTATTCTTCTACCAGGTGTACATATTGGAGATAATGTTGTAATCGGTGCAGGGAGTGTAGTTACCAAAGATATACCATCAAATGTAATTGCCTATGGTAATCCTTGTCAAGTAGTTAGAGAAAACAAATAAAAAAATAAGGAGTACTTGTGTATACGAGTATTCCTTATTTTACAATATCTGCAACTATTGGGTTCAATAAATGAATAAAAGCTTGTGGTAACATTTGTATTTGTAATCCAATTTTACCACCGCTAAATATGATGGTATCAATATCTAAACAACTGTTGTGTAGGCAAGTGGTAAATTGTTTTTTCATACCAATCGGAGAACATCCTCCACGTACGTAGCCCGTAAGGTTAGTAATATCTTTTACATGAATCATTTCGATACTTTTTACACGTACGGCTTTTGCACATTTTTTCAAATCAAGTTCATGAGCCACGGGAACAACGAAGACAAAATAGTCTTTTGTATTTGCTCTACAAACAAGTGTTTTAAATACAGTGTTTGGGTCTTGGTGTAATAAATTAGCGACTTGTAAACCATCAACAGCATCTTCCCCATGTTCATAAGTATGAACATCATAAGGAATTGCTGCTTTATCTAAAATACGCATTGCATTGGTTTTCTGAATTTTCATAACTTCACCTCAATTATAGAAGTATAGCACTATTATGTCGTTATTTTCAAGTCTTGAAAGTTTTACAGAAACGTGGCGATGTTGTATAATGCATTTGGAGGATTACGCAATGACAATAAAACTAATAGCAATGGATATGGATGGCACACTTTTAACAAGCGATAATAAAATTCTTCCTGAAACTAAAGCAGCATTACTAGCAATACAGGCAACAGGTGTACGTCTTGTACTTGCAAGTGGAAGAAGTTACACGAAGTTAATGGAATATGCTAAAGAATTAGAAATGGATCGCTATGCAGGTTATTTAATTGAAATCAATGGTACTGCTATCTATGATTTACAAGAAAATAAGCGGTATGTTAAAAAGTTATTAAATGCGCAACAAATCCATGAAATATTTGCTTATTTTAGACAATGGGATGTAGAGATTATCGGACATGTTGACGATGGCATGTATGACTATAATCCACCAGCGATTTTGAATGAAAAAAAGATTTATAAAAAAGCCCATCATCTGAGTGATGACTATCCATTAACTGGTGGAGCTTTTCATTTTATTGCGGATAATCGTAAAGGGTATCCTCGTCTTACGTACATAAATAATGCTGATGAGATTGTAGAAGAGCTAAATAAAATATCAGTTACCTATCATGAAGAAATCATTGAAAAGATAAGCATCCAAGCTAAACAAGAGCTAGGAAAGAAATATTGGATCGGTAAAACTAGTCCTAAATGGTTAGAAATTATGTTACCAGGAATAACGAAAGCCAGTGGACTAGAAGATATTGCACAGCGCAGTGGCATTTCATTAGATGAAATGATGGCGTTTGGAGATGGAGAGAATGATATCGCTATGCTACAAGCAGTACGTGTAGGTATTGCTATGGGAAATGCTATGGATAGTGTAAAAACAAAGGCAAATGAATGTACACAGAGCAATCAAGATAATGGAATTGCAAACGCATTAAAAAAACATTTTAAAATTTGAGCAAGTTAATGTATGTATTAAAAACTTTATGCTATACTCTAGGTAGTTGGAGGTAATATTATGAAAATTATAAACAAAAATGAGTTTGATGAAATTACAAAAAGTGGAACTGTATTAGTAGACTTTTTCGCTACTTGGTGTGGACCTTGTAAAATGTTAGCACCAGTGTTAGAAGAACTAGCTACAGACTTTGAAGGGAAAGCAAAGGTAGTTAAAGTAGATGTTGACCAAGAGCAAGAATTAGCTATGAAATTTGGTATTATGTCTGTTCCTACTATGATTCTTTTCAAGAATGGTGAAGCTGTAGAAAAAATTCAAGGATTTCAACCAAAAGCACAAATTGCTGCTGTTATAAATTCTAAACTGTAAAAAAAATCGCTAAGCGATTTTTTTTATTGCCCTCTAAGTCTAA
>JAVWIF010000064.1:0-9282 GCA_036639635.1 Longicatena sp. | reverse complement strand
TCAGAACAATTGATAAGGCAAGATTACGTGATTATATAGGAGAAATAGGAAACAATGATATGAAGCAGATTGAACGAAAATTGATTGTAAGTTTGGGTATTGATAAATATAGTCTATAAAAAATTCGCCATGGTAAATCGCACATTCGCAAAAGTAAATTATTTAACTTATGATAAGAAAGGAGAGTACGATGAAACCTGTTATTTGTGAAAAGAGAACTTATACTGTAGAAGAAATAAGGAATATATTAGGTATTGGTAAGAATGCTGCATATGCATTAGTAGCTGAAAAGAAATTCAAATCTATTCGCATAGGATCATCTATTCGTATTTCCAAGCAATCATTTGATGATTGGTTGGAAAACAGTTTATAAAGGAGGGCGAAGCCATGGCAATCATTACGAAGCAAAGAAAAACATTCACAGTTATTAATTATGTAACCAACGAAAGTAGTAAAAAAGTACAAACAAGAGATATATTCTATAATTATGAAGATGCATTAGAAAGAAAAAATGATTTAGAATCGCGTGCAACTAATGAGGAAATCAAAGTTGCATTAGATAGTTTAGTTATTCCATATATATCTAAATTTTGTCGCTTACGAGGATCAAGAATATGGTCATCAACTAAATATGAATCTATGTCGAGATTAACGAGTACCTATTTGAAATCAATATTTGGAAAAAAAAGAATCAAAGATATATCATGTGAAAATGCGCAAAGATTTATTTATAAATTACAGAAATGTAAAGCGATTGGTGGAAAATTCAAAGAACATAACTGTCAAATACCTTATAGCGTTTTAAAGCTATGTGTTACATTGTTACGACAATCTTTTGATTACCTAGTCATTACGAAAGTAATAGACTGCAATCCTTTTCATGATATAGAGATCACAGTAAAAAATGCGAAAAAGAAGCCTAGTCCAGTATGGGAAATGAAAGATGTTGTGAACTTATTTGATAACTGCAAAAATGAGAAGCTGTTTATATTCTTACACCTATATTTCTCATTACAACTAGATATAACAGAAGTGCTTGCATTAACTTGGGATAACGTTGTGATTGATGAAAGCAATGGGATATTTGAGATAACATCTGATAAAATCTTGAGAAGACAAAACAAGGTGTTCTTACAAGATTTAGACCAAGAGCTTATTTTAGAAAAGTTTCCGAATTATGCTAGCGTAGATAGTAATACATCACTTGTACTCCTTCGCAGAGAAAAAAATCATAAGGAACTTAAGATTCCTTTAAAAATTGCCACTTTAATATCTGAATGGAAAAAAGTACAAAGTAAAAGGTTGACATCGAATCCATATAATCTTGTAATGACATTAGATAATGCCAGACCATATGATTTTGATAACATGAGGAAAGAGTTTAAAAAATTAAAACATGAATGTATGTTGGATGATTATTCATTAGTGAAACTTAAACATTTCGCAGAAAAAGTGAATGAAGATGGAATCAAAAATGTTACCCATTATTATGAGAACACAATACAGCTACTTGAAATTCCAAATGCTCGCTCAAATAGTGTTTACCGTTATCATCAAGCGAGAGCATATATGGAACATGTCGATATACGTAATTTGCTTCCAGATGAGAAAGAAGTACAAAAGGTTAAGACCTTTATTGAACTAATAAAGTCAGATGAAACAATTAAGCAACAGATATTGAGCAAGTTGAAAGCAGGAAAGTGATCCTGCTTTTTCATCGCACATTCGCCTATTGTATATAAAAATATTAAAATGGTGTGGTATTAAGATAGCCATTATTGAGAGATGAGGTGGTAGTTATGGCAACAATACGAAAAAGGAATGATAAGTACAATGTTGTATATGATTATTACGATAATGAAGGAAATCGTAAGCAAAAATCTGACTCCTATAAATCTTTTGCTGAAGCAAAAAAAAGGAAAATAGAAATTGAAAAAGAGAAATCAGATAATACGTTTATACCTCCAAGTGTACAGACTGTTGAGGAGTTTTTAGCATTGTTTGTGGAATTATATGGTACAAAAAAATGGGCGCTATCTACTTATGAAAAATCGAATAAAACAATATCGAATTATATTATTCCTTATATAGGAAAGCTTAAGGTACAAACATTAACACCATTACTCATCGAACGTTACTATGCCGATTTAAAAAAGAAACCTTCTGTCGCAAATGAGTCAAGGAAGTCAGAAAAAACAGTTTCTACTGGTACTATCAAAAGTGTTCATAAAATTCTTCATTGTGCATTTGGAATTGCAGTTAAGTGGAATATTGTGATGTCGAATCCTCTTGAAAGAGTAGAACCACCTAAACATGTATATAAGAAACGAGAAATATGGACATCCGATATGATTTTGAAGGCTCTAAAGGTATGTGATGACCCCAAACTAGCTATTGCAATACATTTATCCTTTGCTTGTTCTCTTCGCTTAGGAGAGGTTCTAGGGCTTCAATGGAATAACGTTCATATAACGGACAAAGATATTGCTGTAGATAATGCATATATTGATGTAGTGCAAGAATTATGTACTGCAAGTACAAGAGCACTAGAAATACTAGATAGCAAAGATGTTATTTTTGAATTTCCTTGTGCTTTGTTAAAAAACGACCGTAAAACAAAAGTTGTTTTGAAAAAGCCTAAGACCGAAAGTAGTATAAGAAGAATTTGGTTGCCTAAAACACTCGCATTGATTTTGAGGGAATGGAAAAAAGAACAAGATGCATATAAGGAATACTTCGGAAATGAATATTATGATTATGACCTTGTTGTATGTCTTGAAGATGGTAAACAATGCAGTCATTCAATTATTAGAAAAGGTTTTGATAGAATCACTTATGAAGCGGAGTTACCTAAAGTAGTTTTTCATTCTTTAAGGCATTCTAGTACCACTTATAAGTTGAAACTCAATCATGGCGATATTAAAGCAACACAGGGCGATACGGGACATTCTCAAGCAGATATGATTACAGATGTGTATAGTCATATCCTTGATGAGGATCGTAAAATCAATGCACAAAGATTTGATGAAACATTTTATAATGATGATATCTTATCAAAAGAGAATAGTGAACGCATCCCAAATACAATTGACGTAGATTTACTTGTTGGAGAGATAAGTAAAAACCCAGAACTACTCAATCAACTTTTGGATGCGCTAAAAGCCTAAGAACATGACAGTCCTTAGGTTTTATTTTGGAAAGTATAAACATTCAATAAATATGATGTGGGCAAAACAGGCAAAAATGTGGGCAAGATTAACCCTCTAGTTCGATTCCGACATCGTCATTAAACAGAATTAAAGAGTAATATTTTATAACTCAAAAAACGAAATTGCCCACATGCCCACATTTTTTTGATAAAAAAAATAAACACTCGAAATTTCATACATCGCTAAAGTGCCTATTTTATCATGTTTTACTGGCGTCCCTGATTGGATTCGAACCAACTGCATTCCGCTTAGGAGGCGGACCCTCTAATCCTAATGAGGTACAGGGACGTATTTAATTTTTAAGATTTGCCCACATAAAGGTCTTAACTCGCTTCCCCCTTAGGAGGCGGACCCTCTAATCCTAATGAGGTACAGGGACGTATTTAATTTTTAAGATTTGCCCACATAAAGGTCTTAACTCGCTTCCCCCTTAGGAGGCGGACCCTCTATCCCGATGAGGTACGGGGACGTATTTAATGTTTTAATGCTTAGGTCTTAACCCACTTCTAGCTTAGGAAAGCTATGGTATATCGCTTACACTGCAAGACTAGTTGTATAGCATTTATTTTATCAAGCATTGCTCTTTCTTATTCATCATACAATATAAATAAAAAAGGGTGACCTATACCAACTAATTTACTATGCGAATGAATACGCTTAAACATTATAACATAAACCTGTTTTTTTTAAAGGTCGAAAGATTGGAAAAAGCAAAAAAGAAATGACATCATAAACTTTCATTTCTTAATTACTGAATTTACATATTCCAACAGTGGTTTAATGGTCCACTTCCTTTACCTAAATCTAGGTTTGAACGTAATGCTCCACTTATATACTCTTTGGCCTTTTTAACACTTGTTACCATATCATAACCACAAGCTAAGTTGCTTGCAATTGCACTTGATAACGTACATCCTGTTCCATGCGTGTTAGGATTATTTATTTTTTCTGAAGTTAGCCAAGTTGCACACTCTTGAAAGTACAATAAATCATCTGCGCGTTTTTCAAAATGTCCTCCTTTAATTAAGATATAACCATCATAAGTTAATGCAATTAGTTTAGCCGCTTTAAGCATATCTTCTTTGCTTGTAATTTTCATATTACAAAGAACTTCTGCTTCTGGTAAATTGGGTGTGATAATACTAGCCATCGGAATTAATTCTTCTTTTAAAGCTGTAAGAGCACTGTCAGCAAGTAGGCGTGAACCACTAGTTGAAACCATAACTGGATCTACAACAATGTTTTTAGGTTGATATTGTTTAAGCTTTTTTACGATGACCGCAATAAGTTGTGGTTCTGATACCATTCCAATCTTAATCGCATCAGGAAATATATCTTCAAAAACACAATCAAATTGTTCTTCTAAAAAGCCAGGATCAACATTCATAATATCACGTACACCAGTTGTATTTTGAGCAACTAGGGCACTAATAATACTCATTCCATATACTTTATGTGCCATAAATGTCTTTAAATCTGCTTGTGCTCCAGCACCACCTGAGGGATCGGTACCTGCAATTGTTAAAACTGTTTTCATTATGAAACCTCCCATTTTGATAAATCTAATACAGAAACATCACTGCATTGTTTAATCTTTATCCAATTCTTTTCATTTGCTTTGTCGTATACAGCAATGCAACGACAACCTATACTTTTTAAACAAGCGATTGCATGGTAAGAATCTTCTATAAAGATACAATCTTCTTTTTCCAAGGCTAATTTTTTTAAAGCCGCTTCATATATGTTTGGATTTGTTTTATCCATTTTCATTTCTTCACATGTCATAATAAAAGAAAATTGTTCATAGATACCACAACGCTTAAGTGCAGCACTTGTTAGTTCTATATTACTAGCTGTTAATATCGCTATCTTTATGTGTTGTTCACAACAACGTTCTATAAATTCTTTAACCCCATACTTTAATGGTAATTCTTCTTTATATTGTTTTGCTATTGTTGCATTTATTTCTTTTATAATCTGTGTAGAACTTTCACTTAATCCATACTCTTTTTTTAAATATTTAGAAGATTGATTTAGTGACATTGGTGCCAATACTTTCGTTAGATTGGCTTTTGCTTGTATTCCTTTGCTAGCCAAATAGCGTTGTGCGACATCTTCCCAAACATTCATAGAATCTAAAACAGTACCATCTAAATCTAAAATATAACCGCGAATCATTTTACTAGTTCCTCGCTTAATTTTTTTAATTCTTTACTCGCTTGAAATACATCATCTTTAGCCATAATAGCAGATATAAGCGCTACTCCATCAATTTTTGTACCTTTTAATTTTAATATATTATCTTTACTAATTCCTCCTATAGCAATAACAGGAATATCTACAGCTTGTACTATCGCTTTTAAAGTTTCATAACTTACATCATCTGCATCTAGTTTCGTTGTTGTTGAAAAGATTGCACCTACGCCTAAGTAGTCTGCGCCACCTTCTTGTGCTTTTTTCGCTTCTTCTACGTTTTGTGCAGATACTCCTATAATTTTATCTTCACCTAAAATTTTTCGAACACTTTCAACATCTAAATCATCTTGTCCAACGTGTATTCCATCTGCATCAATAGCTTTTGCGACTTCTACGTTATCATTGATAACAAACGGTATTTCATAATGTTCACAAAGTTTCTTTAGTTTTAACGCCTCTTCAATAAAGTTTTCTGTAGATAAATCTTTTTCACGAATTTGCACAAATGTGACGCCGCCTTGTATGGCCTTCTCTATATCTTCGCTTAATTCTTTTCCATTTAGCCAACAACGATCACTAACCAAATATAATTCTAACTCTCTGCGTATACTGTGTCTATTGAACTTCAACTTTCATTCCTCCAAGTAAAGAAGATGGGGTCATTTTGCTTAGTTCATCTATGATATACATATGGAAACTTCCATTTCCACCATTTTCTTTTTGTACACGTGCTTGTGCAAGTTCTCCACTATATCCCATATGGGCAACACCACATACACTTGCTTCTAATAATTGTGTTGGGTTTGCAGCAGCATATGCACCTAAGATAGCGGACAACATACAACCCGTCCCACTAATCTTAGACATATCTTTATGCCCATTATAAATTGCATAAGCACTTTTTTCATTTGCTACAATATCAATAGCTCCTGTTATCGCAATAACAGCACCGCTATTTTTACTTAGAGCTTTCGCAAATGCTACACTTTCTTGTAGATTGTCTTTAGTAACAACATCGTTTACATCTGCATCCACACCTTTTGTTGTTCCACTTCCTTGGTAGACGGTTTTAATCTCTGAAATATTCCCACGAATTACACTAAACTTTACTTCTTTTAATAATTGAAATGTTGCATTGGTACGTAAAGGACTTGCTCCTGCACCAACTGGATCTAAAATCACTTGATGTCCTAATGCATTGGCTTTCTTTCCTGCTTTTATCATAGAGCCTAGCGTTCTTTTATTAAGTGTCCCTATGTTAATAACCAAGGCATTACAAATACTCGTAATATCTTCTACTTCATCTTCATCATCTGCCATAATTGGACTTCCTTTTACTGCTAATAATGCATTTGCGCAATCATTTACTGTTACATAATTAGTAATACAATGTACTAGTGGTGTCTTTTCTTCTACATTTTCTATCATTGTTTTAAACATTTTGTTTTCCTCTGCTTTCATTTTTTTTATAACTCATATTCCAAAAAGATAATTCATGTTCACTCGCTGTACGAAAGATATCTTTTAAGTGTTTCTTCTTTTCTTTAGATATACTTTCACTCATATCAAGTGCAATACTTGCCCATTCATCACACTTATCTATATACTCTTTTGCTACATACTCTTGTATCCATGTACCATATGTATTTTCTTCCACAATGGAGGGATTTTCTTTTACTAATTCTTCTCCGATATATGCATATGAAAGCATACAAGGAAGTGTCGCAAAGATCATTTCTAGTGGCCCTTCTTCTTGTGCTATTTTTAACATAAAGTCTGTATACGCTTTGTTTTCTGCTGTTGGTTCTCTATTTTCGATGTCTTTTACATCAATCCCCATAGTAGCTAATAATTTCACACGAGCAACATTTTCATCACTTTCTACAAACTTTAACATATCGTAAAACAACCGTATTTCTTCCATTGTTTTACTTTTGTATATGCCCATGCCAAAAACTCTTGCATATGCTTTTAAATAAATCGTATCTTCTACTAAATAATGACAAAACATTTCTTCATCCATTTTATTTTTTCTAATATCTTCAATAAAAGGATGTTTCATATATTGTTGCCAAATATCCCAACTATCTTCTAGTGTTTCTTCCATCAATGTCATGCATTCATCTCCTTATACCAAAAAAAGGAATAGCCCAAAGTAAGCGCATATTCCTTAAAGTTCGAAGTATATGTTCCCTACGTTGGCATTATCCAAATCAGGTGATAGGTCGAAGTTAATAAACTTCCTCTCAGCCTGTTTCACAAGCTCCCTTTATGACTGAATTTATCATAGCATTTTTACACATAAGCGTCAATCATATATAGCCACAAAAATACAAGATATATTTCTTTAAGTATGATACAATATTTGCAGAGGTGATTTTATGAAACATGATTTAGAAGCTTTTTTTAAGGAATATAAAGATAAAAATAGTGCATACGATATAGCATTAGGTACGTTATCGTTTGATATGGCTACCGTTGCTCCTACAAAAGGTAAAGCATATCGTAATAAGATGTTTTCGATTCTATCTGGCGAAGCATTTTCTCGTATGACTGACACAGAAAGTTTAGCAAAGATTGAAGCACTAGCAAAACAATCAAACCTTGATGAAACATTACAAAAAGAACTTGCTTTATACTTACGTAGTTTACAAGATATTCGCTTACTACCTAAAAATGAGTATATTGATTTTGTTAGAATTATAGCAGATAGCCAAACAGCTTGGGAACAAGCAAAAAATACAAATGATTATGCATTCTTTAAACCACATTTAGAAAAAGTAATCGCAAAACAAAAAGAAGTACTAACCTATTTCAATTCAGACAAATCTGATTATGATTACTTATTAGACAAGTATCAATTTGGAATGGATAGTGCACGATATGATACCTTCTTTAATACTATAAAAGAAGAGCTTTTACCATTGATTAAAAAAATTCAAGAAAAGGGCCATGCAATTGATGATAGCATACTGTTTGAAAGCTTTGATGTTACTAAGCAAAAAGCTTTTATGAAAGAATTATGTGCCTATTTAAAGGTAGATTCTGAAGAATGTTATATTGGAATTAGTGAGCATCCTTTTACAGAATTCTTTTCAGCTCATGAAACTCGTATTACCACGCATTATTATGAACACAATGTCATGTCCGCAATTCTTTCCACCATCCATGAATACGGACATGCTAAATACATTTTACAAGTAAATGAAGACTATGATGGAACTAGTTTAAAGTCAGAAATAGGTTTTGCTATGCATGAATCACAATCACGCTTTATGGAGAATCATATAGCTCGTAGTAAATCTTTTTGGAAACCTATTTATCCTAAATTACAGTCTATATTTTCAGAACAGCTAGGAAGTGTATCATTGGATTCTTTTATAAAAATGATCAATGTTACTCGACCTTCCTTTATACGAACAGAAGCAGATGAATTAACATATCCTATCCATGTCCTAATTCGTTATGAATTAGAAAAAGAAATCATGAACGGAAATGTTGACTTTGAACAATTAAATACTTTATGGAATGATAAATATGAAGCCTATTTAGGAATACGTCCAAAGAATGATAGTGAAGGTATTTTACAAGATATGCATTGGGGAGCAGGAAACATTGGTTACTTCCCTACCTATGCTTTAGGAAGTGCATATGCTGCTCAATTCTATCATCAACTACAACAAGATATAGATATTGATAAACTATTAGAAGAAGGCCGCTTTGAAGACTTATATGCTTGGCTAAGAGAAAACATTCATCAATATGGAGCATTTCTTAGCGCAGATGAAATCATAGCTAAGACAACACATGAAGCATTCAATGTAAACTATTATATTTCTTACCTTAAACAAAAGTACACTACATTATATGAACTATA
>JAVWIF010000063.1:0-9390 GCA_036639635.1 Longicatena sp. | reverse complement strand
GCCAATTCTAAAGTCACTTGTTTTCCACTTTATATGTTAATGTTTCTATAAATTATGATTACATATATATGTTCTATTTCTATTAGCACCTCTTGCTATTAATAAATCTTTTTTTACCATTTGCGATAATATAACTCGCGCTCGTGTTCCTTTTATATGCAATAGATCCTCTATTTCTTTGCATATACAACTACCTTTATCTTCTACATAAGTCATTACTAATTTTTCTTGATTTGATATGAGCAAGCTTTGCCGCTCTAATAAGTGCATGTTGCCTCGCCTAATATAGATTTCTAAATATGTTCTATCTGGATTATATTCCTCATGCAAATATGGTTTTGGCAAGTTCAAATCATTACATATAGCAAATATATCTGGCACACCACTCCCTGCTTTTTCCCCTAGTCCAATAAGTCCGAACATTTTCATGATTGCTTTATTTCTAGCATCTGAGGTACCACCTTCAATAGCTTTTTGTATGCTTATTCTCATAGCTCCAGGATTTTCAAATCGAATACCAGATGGTGTATAGTTTATCAAAATTCCTTTAGAGTTATAAAAATCTGCATTTCCAATACAATTCAATAATGCTTCTCTGAGTGCAATATGTAAATTCGAGTCATCTTTTCTATAAAGATTATTTTCAAGTAAAAATGGAGTTTTTATAGAAGCAGAAAAATATTGATACACTCTAAAAAAGTAATCAAATAAATTCCCTGTCCAGTCTCCTTGATCGCTATGCAGCCTACTAGTCCAACGTGTAAGATTATCAAATTTTTCTTGATAATCTAAAAAGTAATTTGGAAATATTCGTTCAATATCATAATCGTAACCAAACATAAGCAGACCAGCGATTGTCGGACGAAATGTTTTTTCATGCGTTTTTTCAATTGCACTAATACGATATAAAAATTCTGAATCTTCCAAAGTATTCCAAGTATGTCCAGGTTTATTAACACTAAATAAGTTTCGATAAGAACGAATCGTCTCTTTATCAAGTACCGATATATCAAATTGTTCCACGATTTTAAAGTCATTAGTTCTTTCGGGCTGGTCTCGCAGCATATTCTTAATCTCTATTATGCTACAATGATAATCCCCTTCTCCATTTCGTCGATAGGTACCTCCAAACAAATCATTATTAAGATAAATTGGCTTTTGTTCACGTGCTGCTCTAGGTATTTCTATGATAATAATTGTTTTGTTTTCGATGGTTTCAATTCTAACATCTTGATTACATAATATATTCAAATTTACTTTCTTTTTATTATTTATGGTATTCCAAAAGTCTTTAACTATCTTATCACTTTGTTCAACGCCACAAATTTGAAAACATCCATTTTTCAGTTCTTCTATTCCCAATACAATAGTTCCTCCAGATGAATTTGCAAAAGATGAATACGTTTCCCATATAGCGTTCGGTAATTCTCGTTTTGCTTTCTTTCCTTCAAATATATCTTTTTCTTTTATACTGCTTAATTCTTTTAAATCAAACATATTATATCACCTCTTATGATTGTAGAATACCACTTTATCAGCACTTTATCAACACCTAAAATATGTTATTGTCACTTTATCGCCACAAAAGAAAAAACACCGAATATTATTCGATGTTTACTCTTGGTATACATTAATACGATTCATTGCTTTCGCAAGTGCTGCTTCAGCTCTTTGCGTATTTTTTGCATCTGTTTTTGCTAAACGATTCTCTGCACGTTCTTTAGCACGTTTAGCGCGTTCTATATCTATTTCTTCTTTACCTTCAATGGCATCTGTTAAAATATGCATTTCATCTTCACGGTATTGAAGCAAACCACCAGCTAATGCATATGGTTTGTATTCTCCTTTAATTTTAAGAGAACATTTACATGTTTGTAACATTGCCACAATCGGCATATGATGACTTAAAATCGTTGTTTCCCCATCTATCGTTCGAACATTGATAGCTTCTACTTCTTCATCCATATATAAGCCTACAGGAGTTATGATTTTAACTTTAATCATAGCTTATTCTTCCAAAGCTTTAGCTTTTTCCACTACATCTTCAATGGTAGAAGCAAACATGAATGCTTGTTCAGGTAAAGTATCATATTTTCCTTCTAATAGTTCTGAAAAGCTACGAATTGTATCTTCTCTTGAGACATAACATCCTTTAATTCCTGAGAATACTTCAGCTACATTGAAAGGTTGTGATAAGAAATTACGAACACGTCTTGCTCTGTTAACAACAATTTTATCTTCTTCACTTAATTCATCCATACCAAGAATTGCGATAATATCTTGTAATTCTTTATAGCGTTGTAATATTTCTTGAACACCACGAGCAACAGCATAATGCTCATCTCCAACAACGAGTGGATCTAATATTCTTGAACTTGATTCAAGTGGATCAACTGCAGGGTAAATTCCCAATGCAGCGATATCACGATCTAGTACCGTTTTTGCATCTAAGTGCGTAAAAGCAGTAGCTGGAGCTGGGTCAGTTAAGTCATCTGCTGGTACATAGATAGCTTGTACAGAAGTTATAGAACCATTCTTAGTAGAAGTGATTCGTTCTTGTAGTTGTCCCATCTCGGTTGCTAGTGTTGGTTGATAACCAACAGCACTAGGCATTCTACCTAATAAGGCACTAACTTCAGAACCTGCTTGGGTAAAACGGAAGATGTTATCAATAAATAATAAAACATCTTGGTGATCTTGATCACGGAAATATTCAGCCATGGTAAGTCCTGTTAGACCTACACGCATACGCGCTCCTGGTGATTCATTCATTTGACCATATACTAAAACTGTTTTATCTAATACACCACTATCTTTCATTTCATGGTACATATCGTTACCTTCACGCGTACGTTCTCCAACTCCAGTAACAACACTCATACCACCATGTTCTTTCGCAATATTATGAATTAATTCTTGAATTAGAACCGTTTTACCAACACCAGCTCCTCCAAACAATCCAATCTTACCACCTTTAGAATATGGACATAATAAGTCAATAACTTTAATACCCGTTTCTAACATTTCTGCAGAAGTTTGTTGTTCATCAAATGTTGGTGCACTGCGATGAATTGGTAAACGTCTATCTGTTTTGACTGCTCCTAATCCATCTATTTCTTTTCCTAAAACATTAAACATTCTTCCTAAGACTTCTTTACCTACTGGTACACTAATTGGGGCACCTGTATCAATTGCTTCCATACCACGAACTAAACCATCAGTTCCACCCATGGATATACAACGTACACGATCATCTCCAGTGTGCGCAGCAACTTCAACCACCAATGTTTCATTATTCTTTAAAGGAATATCAATGGCTGTTAAAAGAGAAGGTAGTTGTCCATCTTCAAACGCAATATCAACAACCGGTCCAATAACTTGCACAATTTTTCCTGTATTTTTACTCATGCTTACTCCTTTCATTCCATCGCATTGACGCCACCAACAATTTCAGTAATTTCTTGGGTAATTGCGGCTTGTCTTGCTTGATTGAATTGTAATTCTAAGGTTTCTTTTAAGTCTTCGGCATTATCTGTAGCACTTTCCATCGCCATACGACGACTTGCTTGCTCACTTGTTTTTGTTTCTAAGAAGTAGCTATAAAGCAGACTTCTAACATACATTGGAACTAGCGTATCTAATATTTTATCACCTGCTGGCTCAAATATAGTTTGTGCTCCTCCGATAATCACTTCACGATCTTCTTTCTCCACTGGCAATAGTGTTACAAGCTCTGGATGAAAGGTTACCGAGTTAACAAACTTCGTATATAAAATTCTAATCTGTGATATTTCATGATTTGCGTATTGCGCCAATGCTTGATCCGCAATACTGACAAGTTCACTATAACAGTCATCTTCAAAATCTGTTTGTGCATCTACTACATGGAAGTCTTTGTTATGAATCCAAGCACATCCTCGACTTCCAAGCATTACAATGTCTTCATCATTATCAAATTCACTTTGTAGCATACGGAAAACATTCGCATTATAGCCTCCACATAATCCCATATCACTTGTAAACACTATCGTTAATGATTTTCCCTCATTTTTTTGTAAATAAGGATGATCACTATGTTCAATTGTAGATAGAATTTCTTGTACAGTTTCTTTTAAATAATACGCATATTCACGGTTTTCTTCCATGAATTTCTTTTGACGCTTTAATTTACTACTCGCTACTAATTGCATCGCTTTGGTAATCTTTTTTGTTGAATCTACAGAGCGTATGCGTGCCTTTATGGCTAATTTTCCAGCTGCCATACTCAGCCTTCAATCATATTTTTAAATTCTTTTTCAAATATTATTAAAGCGTCTTTAATTTTTTGATTAAGCGTATCATCAAGTGCTTGTTTTTCAGCTATTTCTTGAATAATATCCATATGTTCACGTTCCATAAACTTTAGCATTTCTTTTTCATAGACTTTTACATCTTCTGTTTTTACTGTTTTTAAGAACTTGTTCTTTGCAGCAAATAAAGATAATACTTGATGTGTTACTGGCATTGGATCATATTGGTTTTGAATTAATAATTGAGTTAAACGTTCTCCATGTGCTAGTGTTTGTGCTGTTGTTGCATCTAAATCACTACCAAATTTAGCAAATGCTTGCATCTCTCTAAATTGTGCTAATTCTAACTTTAAAGAACCACTTACTTGTTTCATTGCTTTAATTTGAGCTGCACTACCAACACGTGATACTGAAAGTCCACTATCAACCGCTGGTCTTACACCACTATTAAACAATTCCGTTTGTAAGAATATTTGTCCATCTGTAATTGAAATTACATTGGTTGGAATATAAGCAGCAATATCTCCTGCTTGGGTTTCAATTATTGGCAAGGCTGTTAAACTACCTGCTCCTAATTCGTCATTTAACTTAGCTGCACGCTCTAATAATCTAGAGTGCAAATAGAATACATCTCCAGGATATGCTTCACGTCCTGGTGGTCTTTTTAATAATAAAGACATGGTACGATAAGCAACGGCATGTTTACTTAAATCATCATAAATGATTAAAACATCATCACCGTTTTCCATCCATTCTTCACCAATTGCACAACCAGCATATGGTGCAATAAACTGTAAAGGAGCCGGTTCACTTGCTGTAGAAGATACAATTGTTGTATATCCCATAGCATCATGGCTTCTTAGTTTCTCTACGATTTGTGCAACCGTACTTGCTTTTTGTCCAATCGCAACATAAATACATTTCACATGGTTCCCTTTTTGATTAATGATAGTATCTACTGCAATGGCCGTTTTTCCTGTTTGTCGATCTCCAATGATTAACTCACGTTGACCTTTCCCAATAGGAATCATTGAATCAATTACTTTTAATCCCGTTTGAATTGGTTGGTGTACACTTTTACGTGTCATAACTCCAGGAGCAACTCTTTCTACTGGTCTAAACTTATTACTTATAATAGCATCTCCGCCATCTATTGCTTGTCCTAACGCATTGACAACGCGGCCTAACATTCCATCACCAACAGGTACTTCTACAATCTTTCCTGTTCGTTTTACTTCATCGCCTTCTTTGATTCCACTATCATCACCCATAAGTACGGCTCCAACGTGTTCCTCTTCAAGGTTCAATACCATTCCATATATATCATGTGGAAATAATAACAATTCTCCAGACATTGCATTTTGTAATCCATGAACAAGGGCAATTCCATCACCTATTGTAATAACGGTTCCTGTTTCCCCTACTTCTAGTTCATCATCATAACGTAATATCTGTTCTTTAATTAGTTTACTTATTTCTTCTGGTCTTAAACTCACCGTATTCACCTCACTTACTTAGCTTTTTGTGATGGCAACATGCTTTTTTAAATTATGTAGTCTTTGTAACGCACTGTTGTCAATCATCTGGTCGTTTATTTTCATGCGAATTCCTGCCATCAGTTCACTTTGAACGCTGATTACAAGTTCCACTTTTTTTGCTAATTTATTTTCTAATGTTGTTTGTAGTCGTGCAATTTCTTCTTTTGTTAGTTCTGTTGCACTTTCTACATAGATCACCTGTATATTATTTTCAATGTTGTAGCATTTCATAAACTCTTTCGTTATATCTTCAACATCACGAAAGCGTCCTTTGTCTACTAATAACTTTAAAAAATTTAATAACATATGATCAATATTCTCTTCATAAACACTAGTTAATAGTTCTTTTTTCTGTTCCTTACTGATTTTTGGATGATTCATCACGACACGATATTTATCATCTGCTTTTAATGTATCACGAACAATACATAGTTGTTCTTTATACATATCGAGCTTTTGATTTTCTTTTGCTAATGTAAAAATTGCCTCACAATAACTTTTCGCAATTACGCCTGCCATGTGTCATCACCAGCATGTTCAATAAATTCATCAACATATTTTTGTTGGTCTTTTGCGTCCAACTCTTTGCCAATAATTTTACTAGCCGCAACAAATGCAACATCGCTAATTGTCTGTTTCATTTCTTTTTGCGCTTGCACTTTTTCACGTTCAATATCTTCTAACGCTTTTGTCTTTACGCTTTCTGCTTCATTTCTTGCTTTACTTAAAATTTCTTTCTTTTCTAAGTTCGCATTACGTTTCGCACTTTCTAATATTTCGTGGGCTTCACCTTTAGCATTGGCCATTTGTGTTTCATATTGTGTTTTATAATCTTCACCAAGCGCACGTGCACTTGTACCAGCTTCTATATCGGCTTCAATTGCATCATGACGTTTTTGAAAGTAATCCAATACGACATTCCAAAAATAATGTTTTGCTATCAAACAAATAATCAGTGTAGAAATACAAACAAGAACCATATCAACAAGATCTATTCGCAGGTAATTTGTTATATCTATATTCATCTGCCTAGTCCCTCCTTATGGTATTACTTTTCATTTGTTTTTATCCCTTTAAGAAGATCAATAATAAAGCGATAATTAATGCATAAATACCAGTTGTTTCGGCCATGGCAATTCCTAATACCATGATAGAACGTATTTTACCTGCAGCCTCTGGGTTTCTTCCTACAGATTCTGCACCTTTACTAGCAGCAATTCCTTGTCCAATACCAGGTCCTAAACCAGCAATCATTGCGATACCAGCACCTAATAAAGCCATACCTTGTACAAAATATTCATTAAATTCCATTTTTATTTCCTCCTAATTTTTTTATGAGTGATTCAAATTATTAGATTCACTACGATACTACCTTTAAAGCTTATAATCTTTTTATTATTCTTCATCTCCAACTTGTGCTTCACTAAGGAAGAAACTAGCTAAAGTAAAGAAGATATACGTTTGTATCAAGCCTGAGAAGATATCAAAATACGCGTGTAGAAATGGTGTAAAGGAATATCCAAATACGCCAAACACACCAAGACTTCTCATCATTGTATAAAACAATCCAACAATAATCGTTCCTGCTAACAAGTTACCAAACAAACGTAACGATAAAGAGATTGGTAAAGCTAAATCTCCTAACACATTCAAAGGTGCTAAAAACCAAATTGGTTCTGTTAATTCTTTAAGCCTTGGAAGCAATCCTTTTTCATAAATACTTGTAAATTGAATTAATAGAAACATCATCACCGCTAAAGTTACGTTTACACTTAAATTTGATGTTGGTGGTTGTAGTCCAATTAAGCCCATTAGATTACATGGTGCCATCATAAAGATAAGGGTGCCAAAGAACGGCAAATAACTCTTTGTACGTTCTTTTAAGTTATCCGATATGATTCCTGTTCCAAGTTTTGCAATGATTTCACAACCTAACACAAATCCTTTTGGTGGTTGTGTGGGATCCGCTTTCGCAACTTTTCTACCGGCAACAATAAAGAAGATAGAAAGTATGACACAAAGTCCAATCCAGTTCACAATTGATTGATGAATCAAGAATGAATATTCACCAATCTTGATTACGATATCCACAAATCAATCCTCCTTTCTGTGTAAAAATACATAAATTCCTATAGAAGCTTTATGACAAAGCATTCCAACTAGTAAGGCAATAATATGGACACCCACACTTGCACTAAGTGCAAATATTAATGTATACATAGCATACCTACGAGTATAGCTTTGGATAGCTTTATTTCTTGCATTGTCGTACTCTTCCAAACGATTGCCTAAATTTGCAATCATTTGAAAACCAATAATTCCACAACATGCTCCAATTACAATGCCAACACCAATTGTTTTCATCTTTCCTTGAAATAGCACTAGTGAAATAGCTGTGACAATGGTTGTCAAGATAAGCGTTATCTTACGTATATCTTGGCTCATTCTTGTTGTCTCATCCATGATTTAGCCTTCACATACCTTTCATTAAGAGATATAAATTAGCACATATTGCATATAGTAAGAGGATTAACAGAAGAATTGGAGAGCAATGAAATACATCATCTAACCACATTCCTAGAAATACACTTAGTACACAACTGAATGTCATTGTTGCCATAAAACGAATAGCCTTATAAAACTCTTTCATTATTTCGTTCCGAAAATACGATCTCCTGCATCACCCAATCCTGGGATAATATAACCTTTTTCATTTAGTTTTTCATCTAAAGCAGCTAAATAGATATCAACTTCTGGATGGGCTTTTTCTACTGCTTTTACACCTTCAGGAGCTCCAACTAAACAAACCAAACGAATATTCTTAGCACCTTGTGCTTTTACCATGTTAATGGCCGCAATCGCACTACCACCAGTAGCTAACATTGGGTCAACTACCATAACAGTTGCTTCATTAATTTCTTTTGGATATTTTTCAAAATATGTATGTGGTTCTAATGTTTCTTCATCACGATACAAACCAACATGGGCAATCTTAACGGTAGGTATTAAATTACAAATTCCATTTACCATACCCAATCCTGCTCTTAAGATAGGTACTAAAATAATTTCTTTTCGTAATTCAAAGGTATTGCAAACTGCCACTGGTGTTTCTATTTCTACGCTTTTTAAAGGTAAATCTCTAGAGATTTCATAAGCCATAAGACCTGCTATTTCATCTAAGTTTTGACGAAAATCTTTAGTTCCTGTAGTTTTTTTACGCATTTGTGTTAACTTATGAATAATTAAAGGGTGTTCTAATACTTTTAACATAAACAATTTTCTCCTTATATATTTTGTGCTAAATTGCTTGTTGAAAATAAAGCTATTCACACTGATTTTATTATATCACGATTTCATTATATTTTTATTGTTTTATACAAAGTTTTTGTATTCATTATAATTCATCTATTCTTTATAAAACAACAGCATTCTTATGACTTATCTTATCTCTTGTCCGACTCATATTTATCCATAACTTATCATTGTATAAACAAAAAAGAATCCAATCGGATTCTTTTCATTTATTATTTATCGTTTGGTAATGGAAAGTTCTTTGTTAAATC
>JAVWIF010000062.1:5149-9538 GCA_036639635.1 Longicatena sp. | reverse complement strand
GTCGTAGTCTAAAAAAAGGCCCATTCTGTGATGACCACTTAATGAAAAAAGTGGAGGCATTGAATGCTGTCGAAAAGAAACAAGTTATTAAAACATGGTCACGTCGTTCAACTATATTCCCTCAGTTTGTGGAACATACATTTGCTGTTTACAATGGTAAAGAACACTTACCTGTATTCGTTACAGAAGATATGGTAGGTCATAAACTTGGTGAATTCGTGCCAACTCGTAAATACGGTGGGCATGGCGATGATGATAAGAAAGCTAAACGATAAGGAGGAACGTTAAAATGGAAGTTAAAGCAACCGCAAAAACATTACGTATCCCACCTAGAAAAGCTCGTATTGTTATTGATTTAGTTCGTGGGAAAGATGTTGCAGAAGCTGCAGCAATCTTGAAATTTACACCAAATGTTGCTTCTGAAGCCGTTGGTAAAGTATTAAAGTCTGCAGTAGCTAATGCAGTTAACAACAATGATTTGGACGAAGAAAAATTATACGTGAAAGCATGTTATGCAAATGAGGGTGTTACTCTTAAACGTTTTATGCCACGTGCTAAAGGATCTGCAAGTGCAATCCACAAACGCACCAGCCACATTACTATTGTGGTTGATGAGCGTGATTAAGGAGGTAGCCCATGGGACAGAAAGTTAGTCCGATCGGATTACGTGTTGGTGTTATTCGCGATTGGGAATCAAGATGGTACGCTGACAAAGATTATGCCGATCTATTATTAGAAGATATTAAAATCCGTGAGTTTGTTTTCAAAGAATTGAAAGCTGCTTCAGTTTCAAGAATTGAAATCGAACGTTCAAAAAACCGTGTTGAAATTATGATTCGTACAGCTCGTCCTGGTGTAATCATTGGAACAAACGGTGAAAACGTGGAAATTTTAAAGAAAAAATTAGAAAAACTTACAAGTGGAAAGAACATCTACTTAAAAGTATTAGAAATTGCAAACCCAGATTTAGATGCTCGTTTAGTAGCTCGTGGGATTGCTGATCAATTAGAAGCACGTGCAAGTTTCCGTACAGCTCAGAAAAAAGCTATTCAAAGAACAATGCGCGCTGGAGCTAAGGGAATCAAGACAGCAGTTTCTGGACGTTTAGGTGGAGCTGATATGGCTCGTACTGAAGGATATTCTGAAGGTAATGTACCTTTACATACACTTCGTGCAGACATCGACTACGCTTGGGAAGAAGCAAGTACTACGTATGGTCGTTTAGGTGTTAAGGTTTGGATTTGTCGTGGAGAAGTATTGCCTGGACAAATGGTTCAAGAACCAGAAGCTCCTAAAAACCCAATGAACGATCGTCGTCGTAACAACCGCCGCCCTAATAACAACCGTGGTGGAAATAGTAACAACAGAAACAACGCAGGAGCAGCGAGAACTGCAACTGCTTCAGCAGCTCCTAAGAAAGCGGAAGAAGGAGGGAACTAATTTATGTTAATGCCTAAGAGAACTAAATATAGACGTCCTCACCGTTTAAGCTACGAGGGACGCGCAAAAGCTGGACGTGATGTTGCGTTTGGTGAATATGGATTAATCGCAGATACTGGTGCTTACATTAGTAACCGTCAGATTGAAGCAGCACGTATTGCCATGACACGTTATATGAAACGTGGTGGTCAAGTTTGGATTCGTATCTTCCCACATATGGCAAGAACGAAAAAACCTCTTGAAGTACGTATGGGTTCTGGTAAGGGTGCACCTGAAGGTTGGGTAGCAGTCGTTAAAGCCGGACGTGTAATGTTCGAAATCGCTGGTGTACCAGAAGATGTAGCACGTGAAGCATTCCGTTTAGCTGCAAACAAATTACCAGTTAAAACAAAATTTATTGTTAGAAAAGGAGAGAAGTAATTATGACAGCGAAAGAGATCAGAGAAAAAAGCAATACAGAATTATTACAAGAGATCGACACGCTTAAAGATGAACTTTTTAATCTTCGTTTCCAACAGGCTACTGGTGAATTAACTAATACTGCTCGTTTAAAGACAGTAAAGAAAACTATTGCCCGTATTAAAACAGTGATGACTGAGCGCGAGCTTAGTAATCAAGATTAAGGAGGATCATTAAGTTATGGAAAGATCTAACCGTAAAGTATATCGTGGAACTGTTGTTTCCGACAAAATGGACAAAACGATTACTGTAATCGTTGAAACAAAAAAAACACACCCATTATATGGAAAACGTGTAAAATATTCAAAGAAATTTAAAGCTCATGACGAAAATAATGAAGCTAAAACAGGAGATGTTGTAACAATTATGGAAACTCGTCCATTATCTGCTACAAAACGTTTCCGTTTAGTGAAAATTGTTGAAAAAGCTATACAGCTGTAAGGCGCTAGGAGGTAGACATTCATGATCCAGAATGAAAGTAGATTACGCGTCGCTGATAACACAGGTGCTAAAGAAGTTTTAGTTATCCGTTGTTTAGGTGGAAGCGTTCGTAAGTTTTCAAACATCGGAGATATCGTTGTCTGTGCTGTTAAGCAGGCTGCTCCTGGTGGAACTGTAAAAAAAGGTGAAGTTGTTAAAGGTGTAATCGTACGTACAAGACGTGGGGTTCGTCGTAACAATGGAACTTATATCAAATTTGATGATAACGCTGTTGTTCTAATTAAGGATGACAACACACCACGTGGAACCAGAATCTTTGGACCAGTGGCAAGAGAACTTCGTGACAAGGACTTTATGAAAATTGTGTCTTTGGCTCCCGAAGTGCTTTAAGGAGGTGTCTTTGTGAAAATCAAAAAAGGTGATAAGGTTCAAGTGATTACCGGTGCTTACAAGGGCACAATCGCTGATGTAACCAAAGTTTTCCCTAAAGAAGACAAAGTAATCGTAGAAGGAGTTAACATGGTGAAGAAACACCAAAAACCTACTCAACAAAATCCTGATGGAGGAATTATTGAGAAAGAAGCTCCTATCCACGTTTCAAACGTAATGGCATATGATGCAAAAGCAAAAAAAGCTAGCAGATTAGGCTCAGAAGTAAAAGAAGATAAAAAAGGCAACAAAGAAAAAGTGCGCGTTTATAAAAAATCTGGCGCAGCTCTTAAGTAGGGGAGGTTAAAGGATGAACCGCCTAAGTGAAAAGTATACAGAGGTAGTAGTACCTAACATGATGAAGAAATTTGGTTATAAATCTGTTATGGAAGTACCTACTGTCGAGAAAATTGTAATTAACATGGGTATTGGTGAAGCAATCGCAAATCCTAAAGTTTTGGATGAAGCAGTCGCTGAACTTGCTCAGATAACTGGACAAGCTCCTGTTGTCACAAAAGCTAAAAAATCAATCGCAAACTTCAAATTACGTGAAGGAATGCCAATTGGTTGTAAGGTTACTTTAAGAAAAGAAAAATTATATGATTTCTTAGATAAGCTTATGAATATTTCTTTACCACGTGTTCGTGACTTCCGTGGAGTTTCTGCTTCAGCATTTGATGGACGTGGAAACTATACATTAGGAGTTAAAGAACAACTTATTTTCCCTGAAATCAACTATGATAAAGTGAATAAAGTACGTGGTATGGATATTGTTATCGTTACAACAGCTAAAACAAACGAAGAAGGTAAGGCACTACTTGAAGAATTAGGTATGCCTTTCAAGAAATAGGAGGACTTATACTATGGCTAAAAAATCAATGGTTAACAAATCAAAACGTCCTCAAAAGTTCCAAGTGCGTGAGTACACACGTTGTGAACGTTGTGGCCGTCCTCACTCAGTTTTAAGAAAATACAAACTTTGCCGTATTTGCTTCCGTGAACTTGCTTATAAAGGTCAGATCCCGGGTGTAAAAAAGGCTAGTTGGTAGTCAGATAGGAGGAATACAGTCATGATTATGACAGATCCGATTGCAGATATGCTTACTAGAATTCGTAATGGAGTACAAGCTCGTCACGAAGTTGTAGAAGTTCCTGCTAATAAAGAGAAAAAAGAAATCGCAAAGATTTTAAAGAACGAAGGATTTATTACAGACTATAGTGTTAGTGGGGATGTTAAGAAAACAATTAACATTACATTAAAATATGGTCCTAACAACGAAAAAGTAATCAATGGATTAAGAAGAATTTCAAAACCAGGTTTACGTGCTTATGCGAAAGTGGATGCTATCCCTCGTGTATTAAACGGTCTTGGTATTGCAATTATCTCTACATCTCATGGATTAATGACAGATAAAGAAGCAAAAGCTAAACACGTTGGTGGCGAAGTAATCGCCTACGTGTGGTAAGCTAGAGCTTATACGGAGGTAAGAAAATGTCACGTATCGGTAATAAAGCGATTACCATTCCAGCAGGCGTTGAAGTAAGTATCGCTAGTGGGAATGAGGTGACTGTTAAAGGTACTAAAGGAACTTTAACTCGTCAATTTAACCCTGAATTAAT
>JAVWIF010000062.1:0-5049 GCA_036639635.1 Longicatena sp. | reverse complement strand
AGTTGAATGTACTTCAACTACAGAAATCAAAGTATCAGGAATTGACAAACAACGTGTTGGTGAATTCGCTGCAAATGTACGTGCTGTTAGAAAACCAGAACCTTACAAAGGAAAAGGTATTCGCTACAAAGGTGAATACGTTCGTCGTAAGGAAGGTAAGACAGCAGGTAAGAAATAGTGCGAAAGGAGAAATTGAACAATGCTTAAAAAAGTTAATAGAAATGACGAGCGTTTACGCCGTCACGTGCGTGTTCGTACCAAAATCAGTGGTACTCCTGAATGCCCTCGCTTGAACGTATTCCGTTCAAACGGTAACATTCACGCACAAATCATCGACGATGTTAATGGTACTACATTAGTATCAGCTAGCAGTGTAGAATTAAAATTAGAAAACGGTGGTAACCTTGAAGCCGCTAAAACTGTAGGAACTGAAATTGCTAAACGTGCTACTGCTAAAAAGATTGAAGCAGTTGTATTTGACCGTGGTGGATATGTTTATACAGGACGTGTAAAAGCGTTAGCTGAAGCAGCAAGAGTTGCTGGATTGAAATTTTAGGAGGTTATGCGAATGGAACGTAAACCAAGAAGAGACCGCGAACGCGATAAAGAATTTGAAGAACGTGTTGTTGCCATTAACCGTGTAACGAAAGTAGTAAAAGGTGGACGTCGTTTCCGCTTTGCAGCTCTTGTCGTTATTGGAGATAAAAAAGGACGCGTTGGCTTTGGTACTGGAAAAGCTAATGAAGTTCCAGATGCTATTAAAAAAGCCATCGAAGATGCTAAGAAAAATGTCTTCAGAGTACCTGTAGTAGGAACAACAATTCCTCATGCAATTACTGGAAGATATGGCGCAGGTGAAATATTCCTTCGTCCAGCTGCAGAAGGTACTGGAGTTATTGCCGGTGGACCAGTTCGTGCTGTACTAGAACTTGCTGGTATCAATGATATTCTTTCTAAATGTTTAGGTAGTCGTACGAAAATTAACATGGTTCGTGCTACAATTACAGCATTAAAAGAATTGAAAACGATAGAAGAAGTAGCTCGTCTCCGTGGTAAAAAACTGCAAGAAATTCGTAGTTAATAGGAGGATAAGAACATGAAATTACATGAAATGAAATATACAGAAGGTTCTAGAAAAGACAACTACCGTAAAGGTCGTGGTCATGGATCTGGAAATGGTAAAACAGCTGGTAAAGGGCATAAAGGACAAAACGCAAGATCTGGTGGAGGAGTTCGCTTAGGTTTTGAAGGTGGTCAAACACCTTTGGCTAGACGTTTACCAAAACGTGGATTTACAAACTTTGCACGTAGAGAATATGCAATTGTTAATGTTGCTTCACTAAATGCTTTTGAAGATGGTGTTGAAGTAACTCCAGAATTGTTGATTGAATGCGGATTAGTTAAAAAAGAATTAGATGGTATTAAAATCTTAGGTGTTGGAACTTTAGAAAAGAAGTTAACTGTTAAAGCTAATAAATTCTCTAAAACTGCACAAAGTACTATCGAGCAAGCAGGCGGAAAAGCAGAGGTTATCTAACATGTTTAGAACTTTTGTGGATATGTTTAAGAATAAAGATATTCGTAACAGAATATTCTTTACTCTTGCCATGCTGTTTATTTTTCGTTTTGGATCTGCAATCACAGTTCCAGGCGTTGATATAACTGAACTAACAAAAGGTATAGAGAATAATTCTCTGTTTAATATGATCAATCTACTTGGTGGTGGAGGCCTGGAACAATTATCTGTCTTTGCGATGGGTGTTGGGCCGTATATTACGGCTTCCATCATTATTCAGTTATTGTCAATGGATGTAATTCCTTCTTTAACAGAGCTTGCTAAGGGTGGCGCTACTGGAAAAAAACAGATCGATCGCTATACTAGATATTTGGCAGTTGTATTGAGCTTTTTCCAAGCAACAACATTAGTGTATGGATTCTCTCAACAATATACAACCTTATTAGTTGGTGGAAATACATGGGCTTCTATTTTATATGTAACAACGCTTTTAACAGCTGGTTCTATGTTCTTACTTTGGATTGGAGATCGTATCTCTATGAAGGGGATTGGAAATGGAGTTTCAATGTTAATTGGAGCTGGTATCATTGCAAGACTTCCTCATCAATTTATGAGTGCTTGGAATACAATGGTAGGTAGTGAAGTTGCTGCAGGTGGAGTTGCTAGTTACGTGTTATATATATTTTGTTATTTGTTAATCATCGTTTTTGTTGTTTGGATGCAAACAGCAGAACGTAAAATTCCGATTCAATATACTTCAAGTACATTAACAACTAGAAAATCAGATAATACATATTTACCACTGAAAATTAATTCAGCAAGTGTAATTCCTGTTATCTTTGCTTCTGCTATTATGGTAGCACCTTTACAAATCTGTCGAATGATTTGGCCAAGTGCTAGTTGGGTTACAACGCTTGATCGTTTTATGGGAATGCAAACAGCAGAAAGTTTAGTTATCTATGTTGTCTTGATTTTACTATTTACTTTCTTCTATACGAAGTTACAAGTAGATCCAGAAAAAATTGCAGAAAACTTAGGTAAGTCTGGAACATATATTCCTGGAATTAGACCAGGAAGTGAAACAAAAGATTACATTAATAAAGTATTGAGTAGAATTACTGTGTTAGGAGCCATCGGACTTGCATTTATTGCGGTATTGCCTCATGCACTTCCTTTGATTAAAAGTATTAATTTACCTGCCTCTATGGGGATAGGTGGTACTGGAATCATAATCGTTGTAGGTGTTGCTATGGAAACTGTAAAACAAATTCAAGGAAGATTGACGCAAAAATCTTATCAAGGATTCTTAGAACGATAGAAGGTGAACCTTATGAATATCCTAATTATGGGAGGACCTGGTGCTGGTAAAGGCACTATGTCAGCTAAAATTGTGGAGAAATTTAATGTTAACCACATCTCTACTGGAGATATCTTCCGTAGTGAAATTGGTAACCAAACAGAACTTGGCATGCATGCGAAAAGCTTCATGGATAAGGGAATGTTAGTTCCAGATGAAGTAGTTAACAATATGGTCAAAAGTTATTTGGAAAACTTATCAGATAAGAAAAATGGTTTCTTATTGGATGGATATCCTAGAACATTAGACCAAGCTAAAGCATTCGATGCATTAGCGAGTGGTAGTGACTTAGCAATTGATAATGTTATCGCATTAGAGATTGAATTTGCAAAACTTGCAGGACGAGTTACTGGACGTCGTATATGTAAAGATTGCGGAGAAATTTATCATATGAGTGCGCATCCTACAAAAGTTGAAGGCGTGTGTGACAAATGTGGTGGAGAATTGTATCAGCGTAAAGATGATACGGTGGAAAGCTTACGTGTAAGATTGGAAGAATACAGCAATCAGACAGCACCTGTACTTGCTTATTATGAGCAAAAGGGAATTGTTAAAACGATTGATGCAAGTCAACCAATTGAAAAAGTTTGGGCTGACACATTACGTGAACTTGAGAAATAACATGGTGAGAGCCAAGTCAAATCAAGAGTTGACATTTATGAGAAAAGCAGGTATAATTGTTGCGCTCGCACATTGCGCTGTGAGCTCAGCAATGCAACCTGGAATAACTACAAAAGAACTTGATAAAATCGTTGAAGATGTTATCAAAAAGAACGGCGGAAAGCCGTCTTTTAAAGGTTTGTATGGATTTCCAGCTGCTACCTGTGTATCTATAAATTCCATTGTTGTACATGGTATCCCTGATGATAGTGTGTTACACAATGGTGACATTGTTTCAGTAGATATTGGTGCTAGTTATCATGGGTATCATGGTGATTCTGCTTGGACTTATGCAGTTGGAGACATCAGTGAAGAAGCAAGAAACTTAATGCAAATTAGTGAGCTATCTTTATTTGAAGGTTTAAAATATGCAAAAGTTGGGAATCATTTAACTGATATTTCTCATGCAATCGGAGAATTTGTGTTTTCACATGGATACTCTGTGCCAAGAGATTTCGCAGGACATGGTATTGGAACTTCAGTCCATGAAGATCCGACTGTTCCAAATTTCGGTCTTGCTGGTCATGGAATTCTTTTGAAAGAAGGGATGACATTGGCTATAGAACCTATGGTTCATGCAGGTAGACCACAAACAAGAGTGTTGTCTGATGGATGGGGTGTCGTTACCAAAGATGGAAGTTTGGCAGCCCACTATGAACACACGATTGTTATTACAAAAGATGGGTATGAAATACTCACTACTATGAATAAGGAGGAACGTCCAAATAATGGGTAAACAAGATGTTATTGAAATTGATGGAGTTGTCGTAGACACTCTACCAAATGCAATGTTCAAGGTGAAACTAGCCAACGGACACGAAATATTGGCTCACGTTTCTGGTAAAATCCGTATGCATTACATTCGCATTTTACCAGGGGATCGTGTAACTGTTGAGATTTCACCCTATGATTTAACACGTGGGCGTATTACATTCCGACACAAATAAGTCGTGAATAAGGAGGAAAACGCATGAAAGTAAGACCATCTGTCAAACCAATATGCGATAAGTGCCGCATTATCAAACGTAAAGGCCGTGTCATGGTGATTTGCGAAAATCCTAAACACAAACAAAGACAAGGAAACTAATGGAGGTGTAATGTAAAATGGCTCGTATTGCAGGTATTGACTTACCACGCGACAAGCGTGTTGTAGTGTCATTGACGTATATTTATGGAATTGGCCGCACAAAAGCGGAACAAATTTTAGCAAAAACAGGGATTAGTGAAGATATCCGTGTAAAAGATTTAACAGAAGAACAAATTAACGATATTCGTGTTGAAATCGACGCAATCAAGGTTGAAGGTGATTTACGTCGTGAAGTATCATTAAACATCAAACGTTTAATGGAAATCGGTTGTTACCGTGGAGTCCGTCACAGAAAAGGATTACCAGTTCGTGGACAACGTACAAAAACAAATGCTCGTACACGTAAAGGTCCAGTTCGTACAGTAGCAAACAAAAAGAAATAGGACGATAGGAGGAAATTAAATAATGGCAAAGAACGTAAAAGCGGGC
>JAVWIF010000061.1:0-9808 GCA_036639635.1 Longicatena sp. | reverse complement strand
GTGAAATTAAGATTAATGAACACTATCTAGTAAAAGAAGAAGATGGAAAAGTAATTCATGCTAGTAAACAAGAAAAACTACTAATTCGTAAAGAAATTGGGCTTGTTTTTCAGAACTATCAATTATTTCCTCATCGCAGTGTTTTACAAAACTTAATTGATGCTCCTATATATCATAAATTAATGAATAAGGAAGAAGCAATTCAACAAGCCAATGTTTTATTGGAGAAATTACAAATTGCCGATAAAAAAGATAGCTATCCCAATACATTAAGTGGAGGGCAGAAACAACGTGTGGCAATTGCTCGTGCTTGTATTTTACAACCATCAATCCTTTGCTTTGATGAACCTACAAGTGCACTTGATGCACAATCAATTGATCAAGTAATTGAAATTATTAAGGACTTAAGTAAGGATATGGCTATTTTGCTAATTACCCATGATGAAGTGTTTGCTAAAAAAGTAGGAACAAAATTAATCAAGATAAAAGATATCAATCAAGCTTAGAAAAGATGCGAGTAATCGCATCTTTTCTATTACATAAATTGACTTTGATATAATTGTGCATAATAACCATTCTTAGCTAATAATGCTTCATGGCTACCTTGTTCTACAATATCACCGTGATCCATTGCTAAAATAATATCAGAATGAATGATGGTTGATAAACGATGGGCAATTACAAAGCTTGTTTTACCTTCCATTAGCGTAAACATTGCTTTATTAATATGTTGTTCACTACAAGTATCAATTGAACTTGTTGCCTCATCTAAAATAAGAATAGAGGGATCCATTAAAAGTACTCTAGTAATACTTAATAGTTGGCATTGTCCTTTAGACAAGCTATTACTATTTGCATGTAATAAGGTATCATAACCTTGTTCTAAGCGTCGTATAAAATCATGTGCACCACTTTTCTTAGCGGCTTTTATAATATCTTCTCTAGTTGCATCTTTTTTACCATAAGCAATATTAGCAGCAATACTATCTTCAAATAAATAAGTATCTTGTAATACCAACCCAATATTTTGACGTAAGCTATCACGCGTACATTCATAAATGCTTTTATCATCCAAATAAATATCACCTGATTGAATATCATAAAAACGCATGAGTAAATTTACTAAGGTAGTTTTACCAGCACCTGTTTTTCCAACAATAGCGACCTTAGAACCTGCTTGTACGTGTAGCGTAAGGTTTTGAATCAGAGGCTTGTTTTTATCATAAGAGAAACTAACATTGGAAAAGCGAATATCACCTAAGACATGTTGAAATGAGGCTAAGCTATCTATATTTTTTTCCTCAGCGAGGTCTAATAAAGTGAAGATTCTTTTTGCTGAAGCAACACCACTTTGTAGTTGTGTTAAGACCCCTGTAATTTCATTAAAGGGCTTTGAAAACATTGTTGCATACATTAAAAATACAGAAATACTACCAATGCTAATACTACCTTGTAAAGCCATGATAGCACCAATCATACCAACTAGCGCATACGCACTAT
The DNA here is from genome assembly GCA_036639635.1 of Longicatena sp. Taxonomy (GTDB): domain Bacteria; phylum Bacillota_I; class Bacilli_A; order Erysipelotrichales; family Erysipelotrichaceae; genus JAVWIF01. Next base: position 8,308 of record JAVWIF010000061.1, on the reverse strand, counting down.
TACTAACAAAGCGTGTACTAGGATTTGCTAAAGAACCATAGAATTGTGAATTTACTCCATTCGCATAGAGGGTTTGGTTAATTTGTTTAAATTGTTCAACGATGTGTTCTTCATTATGATATGTCTTAATCGTTTTTATTTGCGCAATCATTTCTTCACTAAATCCATTTAACTCTCCTAAAGTTTTTGCTTGGATACGAAAATATGAATGCGTACGAGTGGTAATTGTTTTTGCTACAAAGTAAGTGAATGGAGCTGATAAGATAACGACAATACTCATTTGCCAATTTAATACAAGCATGATGCTCATGCAGACAACAATTGTCACAATACCACCAATCATCGTTGATAACCCCTGTAATAAACCATCACTAATAAAATCAATATCATTTATAAAATGACTTATTAAATCTCCACGTGCATGTGTATCAAAAAAAGAAATAGGTAATTTATCAAGTTTATGAAATACTTTTTTACGTAAATAATAACTACTAGAAAAAGCAATCTTATTAGAAGCGTACATCATGCACCATTGAAAGAGTGAATATCCTAAATATAGGAATAAGAGAATGCATAAATAAGGGATAGCTACACTAAGCAAGGCTTGCTTACTTAAAGCATCGATTAAAGCTCCAATGCTAAGAGGAGCAACTAGACTACAAAGCACACTACAAACAGCTCCAATAAAAGCAAGGAGTAGAAAGCTATGAGATTCTTTAACAAAACTCCATAAACGCATCATTACTTCAGTAGTTTTCATGATAACCTCCCAATGTTTTGAGATTTGCATATTTCTTGGTAGATGGAACATGTTTCATATAAAGCGTTATGCGTATCAAAACCGACCATCCTTCCATCATGTAACACAAGAATACGATCACAATTTAATAAAGTCGTAACACGTTGGGATATGATGATTTGATTACTTAATGAAGCACGAGTTCGCAAAGCTTCACGTAATAAGGCATCTGTTTTAAAGTCTAATGCACTGCAAGAGTCATCTAGTATTAAAGTTTTTGGTTGATATAGTAAAGCTCTTGCGATACATAAACGTTGTTTTTGACCACCACTTAAATTACTTGCTGATCGCTCTAATAGCGTATCTAATCCTTTCGGCAATTGTTCAATAAATTCCATTGCTTGCGCATCACGTAAGGCTTTATTTATATCTTCTTGACAAGTATGACTGCCATGACATAAATTCTCTTTAATCGTTCCACTAAAGAGTTCATTTGTTTGTGGTACCATCGTTATATTTTCTAAAAGAGCAGCATTCGTATATTCATTTATCGGTTGTTCATAAAGTGATATAGAACCCTTTGTTGGTTCATATAGATGGCACATTAAATAAGCTAGGGTTGATTTACCGCAACCTGTTCCACCAATAATACCAATACGCTCTCCTTCATGCATGATAAAGGAAATATCACTTAAAGCTTCTTCTCCTTGACCATAAGAGAATGATACATGAGAGAAGTTTAAGGTTTCTTTTGTATATTTTGGGGTACTTTTATTACCTTCTTGAAAAGTAGGGTTGTACTCTAATACTTCTACAATTCGAGGTATACTGGCGTTGGCTTTTGTAAAAATTACAATCATATTACTTACCGCAATTAATGCTACTAATATTTGACTAGCATAATTAATCATTGCAATAATAACACCTGGAGCTAGTGAACCACTTTCTAGACGTAGTGGGCTTATATACAACAAGACTAGAATGGCGCCATTGACAATGAGTGCATTCACAGGATTTAATAAAGCAGACAGTTTAGATACTTTCATCATTTGTTGTTGTAAATCAAAAGCTGCATCATCTACGCGCCGTTTTTCTAATCGTTGGCTTACAAAAGCACGAATGACACGTATTCCCGCAAAGTTATCATCTAATAAATTCGCAAAAGCATCTAGTTTTTTTTGATACCAAATGTAAATAGGTGAACTGTATTTTATAAATAGAAATAAAACAATGATGATAAATGGAACGCTGCCTAGTAGAATCAAGGCACATTCATAATCTAAGAAAAAAGCCATCATTAATGCGCCTATGACAATAAAAGGCGAACGCACGACGAGTCGTATTAACATGGCTACACCTATTTGTAGTTGGTTAACATCGTTGGTTAAACGATTGGTTAAAGCAGAAGTTGAAAAATGATCAATATCTTGATAAGAAAATGTTGTAATATGTTCAAATAGGGCATTGCGTAAGTTAGTACCAAAGCCTTGAGAAGCTTTCGCTGCATTATATTGACAAGTAATAGAAAAACCAAAACCGATAAAGACCATAAAAATCATCAGTCCTCCATACGCTAACACAAGCTGAAAGTCATGCTTCATAACACCTTCATCAATCACAAAGGCCATGATGGTAGGTAGTATTACTTCTAAAATCGCTTCACTTAGCTTTGCGAAAGGACCTATGATACATTGTTTTTTAAAAGGTTTTAAATAAGGTAGTAGAGTATGCATAGAAATCTCCTTTATGTTCTTTATTATAACTCGAATATTGCTATATGTATAATATTGGTTTAATATAGTAACTATATGATAAAAGTATAGGAGTGATATATATGGATATTCGACAATTGCGATATTTTTTAACAATCTGTGAAGAAGGACAAATTAGTGCAGCTGCTAGAAAACTACACATGGCACAACCTCCTTTGTCTCAACAACTCAAAGCCTTAGAGGATGAATTGGGTGTTAGCTTATTAAAACGTGGAAATCGAAGTATTCAATTAAGCGATGCAGGAGAACTCTTGAAAACGCGTTCACAACAAATTATCCAACTTTGTGAAAGTACAAAAAAAGAAGTGATTGATGCGAAAAGAAATACTAAAAAGACCTTAACGATTGGTATTGTATCAAGTTCTCATAATGTATTTTTAAATCATGGTGTACAAGCCTTTCATGCTGACTATCCAAACACTGATTTTATCTTAAAAGAAGGAAATACGTTTGAGGTCATGGATATGTTGAGTAAGGGAATTGTAGAAATAGGGATTGTTCGTACACCTTTCTCTAATACGCTTGTAAATTGTGTTTCCTTAGCACAAGAAGCAATGGTTGCAGTTGTTCATAAAGAAGAAAATCCATTTTCAACAACATCGATTACCATAGATGATTTGAACAATCAACCTTTATTATATTATGAGCGCTATGAAGCTCTTTTATCGCAATTGTTTGTAGAAGCAGGTTTTCATCCACATGTTGTATGTCGCAATCAAGATGCTAGAACAACGCTTTTATGGGCAAATGCTAAGATGGGTATAGGGATAGTTCCCCAGAGTGCTTTGTCTTTAATTGATACAAAAAATCTAAGCGTTCTTGAAATCAAAGAAAAACGATTAATGACACAACTTATGATGATAACAATGAAAGATAAATATGTTTCAGATACAGCCTTAACATTTCTATCATATTATCGCTAAATTACTTAAAAACTGTGATATAATCTAGCTATAAAATAAGGTGGTGTAATCATGAATAAGTCAATTCCAAACAGTGGAGCAAATGCAGTTAAAATTATCTGGAAGAACAAAGAAGCATTTGAATTTAATTTTAAAAATAAAGCGGAAGGTAGTTCTGATGTTACCTATACATTTGAAGTTTCTTATGAAACATATTATGGAACATTTAATTTTCGCATGAAGCAAGATGAATTTTTATCCGCAACATTAAATCTAACAGGATTAAAAAAAGTAATTACCTTAGATAATGATGCGAACTTATTAAAACTTTGTGAATATGTATGGGAAAAATATAACAAATAGGAAAACTGCGAAAGCAGTTTTTTGCCAATCTAAAAAAAATCATTTTTCTTGAAATGAGGCAACGTAAGTAAAGAAAGTAGAAGGAACCTTTCATGGTAGAAAAAATAGAAGTAAGCGATTTTTTAGATTTTAAATATTTATCGAATGTTTGTTATGCACCTGATGGAAAGCACTGTGCATTTATTCGAAGCGTTTGTCAAGAAGCGACAAACACGTATACTTCTACGTTAGAAGTATACGATGGTGGGAGTAGTAAACAACTCCTTACGTTTGTTAAAGATACAACATTTGTATGGGAAGATAATGAACATCTTATTGTATTAAATATGAGTGATGATAAAGATGATGAAACAAAAATAGAAGCAGAAAAAACGGATTTTTATCGTGTTTCTATTCATGAAGGAATCGTTCGTAAGCTGTTTACATTACCTTATAATGTATCGTCTTTTAAGGTAATTCATAAAGATCAGTATGTGTTTTGTGCTGATTATCATATATACTATTCAGAATATAATACGCGAGAAGAAAAACTAAAAGCAGCACGATTGTTAGAAAAACAAGAAAATCAAGATTATGAAATACTAGATGAACTACCATTCTATGGAAATGGACAAGGCTTTACAAATAAGATACGTCATACTTTGTTTACGTATGATACTAGAACAAGTGAGATTACACGCATTAGTGAAAAGTTTTGTGATGTAGAAAATTATGAACTAAGTGAAACACAGGACATAATTTATTATGTTGGTGAATCATATAGGCAAAAACCGACGTATATAGAAAATATTTATGCATATGATCGAAATGAAAAAAAGAATGAAGTAGTGTGGGATGCTAATACTTATTCGATTGCTAAAATTCAACCTTGGAATCAAAAACTATTAGTTTTAGCAAGTGATCAAAAGCGTTATGGATTAAATGAAAACAAACAGTTTTATATGTTAGATATCAAGACAAAAGAAATGCATTTATTTAAAGCTTATGAAGAAGCAATCGGTTCTAGTGTTGGAAGTGATGTACGCTATGGTGGAGGAAGAAGTACAAAACTTTATCAAGATAAATTTTACTTTATAACAACACTATTTAATCGTAGTGTACTAATGGCATTAGATACCCAAGCTAATATAAGTAAAGTATATGATCAAGAAGGTAGTGTGGATTGTTTTGATATAAGAAATGGAAAACTAACGTTTGTTGGATTACAACAGATGCATTTACAAGAACTTTATACGTATTCATTAACAAGTACAGAACTCACACAATGCTCACAATATAACCAAGCTTATTATGAACAAAAAGATATTCGTCCTTGTAAACCATGTAACTATGAAAGTGATGGGATGACATTATATGGGTGGGTATTAGAACCATCAAATTTTGATTGCAATAAAACATATCCAGCGATTCTTGATATTCATGGAGGACCTAAAACGGTATATGGAGAAGTATACTATCATGAAATGCAAGTTTGGGCGAATAAAGGATACTTTGTTTTCTTTACCAATCCACGTGGTGGAGATGGACGTGGAAATAGTTTTGCGGATATTCGTGGGAAATATGGAACGATTGATTACGAGGATTTAATGCGGTTTACAGATAACGTGTTAGTGCAGTACCCTATGATAGATAAAAAACGATTAGGAGTCACTGGAGGAAGTTATGGAGGGTTTATGACCAACTGGATCATTGGACATACCAACCGTTTTTGCGCAGCTGCAACACAACGTTCTATTGCGAACTGGATTGGTTTTGCCTATACTTCAGATATTGGAGAAATATTTGCTAATGATCAACAAGATGGAAATATATGGGATGATCATGATAAACTTTGGTGGCACTCTCCTTTAAAATACGCAAAGAATGTTACAACACCAACGCTGTTTATACATAGTAATGAAGATTATCGTTGTCCTTTAAGTGAAGGGTTACAAATGTATAGTGCATTAGTAGCAAGTGGTGTAGAGGCACGTTTATGTATGTTTAAAGGTGAAAACCATGAGTTATCAAGGAGTGGGAAACCTAAACATCGATTAAAAAGATTACTTGAAATTACGAATTGGATGGAACATTATTTAATAAATAAATAAAAGAAAAAGGTGATACAATGAAATTCTCAAAACGAATGGAACAATTATCGACATCCGTTTTCACGCAGTTAGATGAAGAAAAACAAAACATGATAAAACAAGGTAAAGAAGTATATGATTTTACAATTGGTTCTCCTAATATTGCTCCTTCTAAAGAAATACTAGAAGCCTTACTACAGGCTGCTAGTGATCCTAAAAGCTATATGTATGCCATTCATGATAGTGAGGAATTTCGTAATACTATTTGTGCATGGTATGCAAAGCGTTATCAAGTAGAACTTGATGCTAACACTGAGGTATTATCACTGCAAGGCTCACAAGAAGGATTAGCACATATTGCTCTTGCCCTTTGTGATGAAGGAGATATTGTGTTGATACCTGGGCCTTGCTATCCAATCTTTGCGAATGGACCAAAAATTGCAGGGGCTAAAATATACGAAATGCCAATGAAAAGAGAACATGATTACTTAATTCGTTTTGATGAGATACCTGAAGAAATAGCCAAAAAAGCAAAGATGATGATTATTTCATATCCTAATAATCCAACAGGTGCAACAGCGCCTGATTCCTTTTATCAAGAATGTATTGCCTTTGCGAAAAAGAATGACATTATCGTGTTACATGACAGTGCCTATAGTGAATTGGTCTTTGATGGCGAGGAAGGAAAAAGCTTCTTGTTTTATGAAGGGGCAAAAGATATTGGAATTGAATTTAATTCCTTTAGTAAAACATATGGAATGGCAGGAGCACGTATTGGTGTTTGTGTTGGAAATAAAGAAATTGTGAAAGTACTAAGAACTTTAAAGAGTAATATTGATTATGGAATGTTCTTACCCATTCAAAAAGCAGCCATAGCAGCATTAACGCAAGATCAAAGTGTTGTAAAAGAAACAAGAGATACATATCAAAGACGAAGAGATACGCTAGTGAAAGGATTTAAAGAAGCACATTGGGTGGTAGATGCTCCTAAAAGTACCATGTTTATGTGGGCTAAGATTCCTTCCACATATACATCAAGTGAAGAGTTTGCACTAGACTTACTTCAAGAGACAGGGATATTAGTAACACCTGGAAGTTCTTTTGGTAGCTATGGTGAAGGATTTGTTCGAATTGCACTCGTACAGAGTGATGAAATCATTCAAAAAGCATTAGATTCCATGAAATGTTGTAATATTTTCCAAAAATCATAAAAAAACAAATAATATTAATTAAAAAGTCATAAATTATTGAGAATTTCTTAAATAAATGGTAAAATACCATTTTCTTGGGAAAATCACAAGACAATAACATGTGACTTTTTTTTGAGGAAAAAATATAAAAAGAAAAGAGGGAGTTTATGTTAGAAAAATTATTTAAACTAAAAGCGAAACAAACAAGTGTAAAGACAGAAGTAATAGCAGGTCTTACAACGTTCTTGGCAATGGCTTATATTCTTGGAGTAAACCCAGTAATCTTAGGAGATGCTGGAATGGATATTCCTTCTGTATTTATGGCAACTGCTATATCTGCAGGATTTGCTTCAATCTTAATGGGATTAATCGCTAACTATCCAGTAGCACTTGCTGCCGGTATGGGAGTAAATGCATTATTTGCTTATACTATTTGTGGACAAATGGGTTTCAGTTGGCAAGCAGCTTTAGCAGGTGTATTTGTATCTGGAATAATCTTCGTAGTAATTTCTGTAACAGGAATTCGTAAAGTTATTATTAATGCGATACCAAAACAATTAAAAATGGCAATAGGAGCTGGTATTGGTTTCTTTATTGCTTTTGTTGGATTAAAGAATGCAGGTATTATTGCAGGAAGTGATGCAACGTTTGTAACCTTAGGAAACTTAGGAGAACCAACTATATTATTAGCAGTCTTTGGTATTTTGTTAACAATCTATTTGGTCATTAAAAAAGTTCCAGCAGCAGTGTTTGTTGGAATGGTAATAACAGCTGTAATTGGTATGATTTGTGGGATGGCTTTTGGAATGAAAGGAATGCCTACAATGCCAGCTAATATCTTTGAAATGCAATTTGATATGAAAACAGTAGGTTCTTTTATGGATGGATTTGAACAATTATTCGCAGATCCAATGAAAGCATTCATTGTTATATTCTCATTCTTATTCGTAGACTTCTTTGATACTGCAGGAACTTTAGTAGCTGTTGCTAGTCGTATTGGATTAGTAAATGAAAAAGGTGAATTAGAGAATGTAGAACGTGCCTTATTAGCAGATGCTGTAGGTACTGTTGCAGGAGCTGCTTTAGGTACTTCTACAGTTACATCTTTCGTAGAATCAACATCAGGAGTAGAAGTTGGAGGAAAGACTGGTTTAACAGCTTGTACAACTGGAGTGTTATTCTTTATTTCTATCTTGTTTGCTCCCCTTGTATTATCAGCAGTAACAAATGCAGTAACTGCACCAGCATTAGTTGTTGTTGGAATCTTAATGGC
>JAVWIF010000060.1:0-10426 GCA_036639635.1 Longicatena sp. | reverse complement strand
TAAAAAAGCTAGGATACTTTCCTAACTTTATAAGGCATGAATAAGTAAACGAATAATATAAGGAAGATGTTCCATAGGAACTTCATGCAAACTAGAATAGACTTGATTTCCAAAGGCACTATTTCCGATAGCACGTTCTCCATAAGCAAGCATTCCAATTCCTAAATCAAAGCCAATCGCTAAACAACCAACACTATACATACCAATTGCAATAATACCAATACTTGCATACCCAATTGCTAAAAAACCTATTGCATACGTGCCAAGTGCTAACAATCCTATAGATACAAATAGACCAAGTGATAGAAGTCCAACACTTATTACACCAGCGCTTATAAAACCAATCGAAATTACACCAATAGCACGGTTTCCTATCGCTATAATACCTAATGCTTTTGCTTGTCTTCCTATATGAATATGTATGAATGGTATTCCAAATACTGTTAGCTTTGAGATATATTCTTTTGTCCAAGGTTGTTTTTGTTTCATAACAAATCCTCTTTTCGTATATGCTTTACCATCTAAAATAGAGGCTATTCGCCTCTATTCTTTATTCTCATCGTAATCATCATTCTTTGTTAATTCTTTTAAAGCATCATCAAAATCTATTTTTTGATCAGTTTTTGGAGCCGTTTCATCTATAGGTTCTTCAACTCCTGCAAGTATTCTAGCTGCTTTTTCATCTGCTAATTTTTTAGCAGCTTCCTCAGCAATTATTTTTGCTTCTGCAGCTTTCTTAATTTCTTCAGGTGATTTTAAAGCACCAAAGTTCATTAAGTTATTGATTTGTTCACTTGTAAGTGTTTCTTCTTCTATCAAGTTATCCGCAATCAATGTTAATAAATCTTTATTAGCTTCAATAATTGTTTTTGCTTTATCAAAACAATCATTAATAATCTTACGAATCTCTTTATCTATTTCATAAGCAATTTCGCCAGAATAATTACTACCACTTCCGTAATCTCTTCCTAAGAATACATTTCCGGAACCATCATCATATTGAATAGGTCCAAGACTTGACATTCCCCAACTTCTTACCATTGCTTTCGCAATCTTAGTAGCCTTTTGAATATCATTACTTGCTCCTGCAGATACTTCATCAAACATAACTTCTTCTGCTACACGACCACCCATTAAACCGGTAATCTGTGCCATAAAGTCAGCTTTTGTAGGGAATAATTTTTCTTCTTTTGGCGTCATCAAGTTATATCCACCAGCATCTCCACGTGGAATAATCGTTACTTTTTCTACTTTATCAGCATCTTCTAGTTTTAAGCCTAAAACAGCATGTCCTGCTTCATGATAAGCAACTAAACGTTTTTCTTTATCAGTGTATTTCTTAGATTTTTTAGCAGGTCCCATCATAACACGGTCAATTGCTTCATCTAAGTCATCCATCGTAATTGTCTTACGATGATCACGAACTGCTAAGATAGCACCTTCATTTAATACATTCTCTAAGTCTGCTCCTGAAAAACCTGGTGTGCGTTTTGCTAATGATTCTAAATTAAGTCCATCGGATAATTTCTTGTTTCTTGCATGAACTTTTAATATTTCAAAACGTCCTCGTTTGTCTGGTAAACTTACTGTTATCTGACGATCGAAACGTCCACTACGTAACAATGCTGGGTCTAATACATCTGGTCGGTTTGTAGCAGCAATAATAACGATTCCCTTATTTTCACCCATACCATCCATTTCAACTAATAACTGGTTAAGTGTTTGTTCACGTTCATCGTTTCCTCCACCCATACCAGCTCCACGTTGTCTACCAACAGCATCAATTTCATCAATAAATACAATACAAGGTGCAGTCTGTTGCGCTTTTTTAAACATATCACGTACACGACTTGCCCCAGTACCTACAAACATTTCTACGAAGTCTGATCCACTAATAGAGAAGAATGGTACATCAGCTTCTCCAGCTACGGCTTTTGCTAGTAGTGTCTTACCAGTACCTGGAGGACCTACCATTAGCATTCCCTTAGGAATACGTGCGCCCATATCTGTAAATCGTTTAGAGTCTTTAAGATAATCGATAATCTCTTTTACTTCTTCTTTTTCTTCATCACAACCAGCAACATCTTTAAAGCGTACTTTGATATTGCCTTCAATTTTTGCTTTTGATTTACTAAATTCAAAGGCTTTGTTGTTGCCTCCTGAATTCATTTTAGAAAACATAAAGAATGCAACACCAGCAATTAAGATGAATGGGAATACATTCATTAAAAACTTTACAAATAAACTTTCTTTATTTGGATCGCTTATTTCTAATTTAACTTTTTCATCTTTCTTAAAAATTGTTGTTAACTCTTTTACATTGTCCTCTGTAAATGGTACACGAACAACAAACGCAGTATCTTTTCCTTTTTCTACATAGGTACCTGTAACATCAATTACAGTGTTCCCCATAGCCATGTCAACTTTTTTAAATTCCATTTCTTCTGATTTTGCCATAAATTCATTGTAGTTGAAGCTTTTTGTAGAGCCTCCAAGACTAGATGAAAGTAATAGCAACATCATTCCAATAACAGCAACATAAGGTAGATAGCTTACAATTTTCTTACTGTTCATAAGATTCACCCTCCTTTTTCTTATTCATATATTTCAGGTTTTAATACGCCTACAAATGGATAATTACGGTACTTCTGATTATAGTCTAAACCAAATCCGATAACAAATTCATTAGGAATTCGAAATCCTATATATTCTGGTTTAATATCTGCCACGCGACACTCTGGTTTATCTAGCAAGGAGACAACTTTTACTTCTTTTGCTCCTTTATTTTTTAATAGTCGAGTTACTTCTTTTAAAGTTCTTCCTGTATCCACAATATCTTCTACTAATAGAATTGATACATCTTTTACAGAACAATCTAAATCCTTAACAATTTTTATATCACCTATCGAACGCGTTCCTTGATAACTTGAAACATCCATAAAATCAAATTCGATTTCTAAATCGATATGTTTAATAATTTCTGCTAAAAAAGGAACACTTCCTTTTAATAATGCTACTAATAAAGGTACTTCACCTTTTTCTTTGTAATCTTGTGTTATCTGCTTTCCTAATTCTTTACATCTAGCGACAATTTCCTCTTGTGTTACGAGTACTTTTTCTACTACATCGTACATACTAAATCCTCCTAAATACAGCTATAATCTATTTTAACACAAATAGTGTTGGATTGTTAGAAAAATGTTCAATATCGCACCCTATTTTCGGTACTAAAATAACATTTCCCACAGCATTCACAACAACTGGCCAACTTTTTCGTTCTTTTTTGGGAATTTTGCGATCAATGAACCATCGATTAATCTTTTTCTTCCCAAAGCGTAAGCGTATTTCATCGTTTTCTCTTACATTTCTTATCGTTATTGGATAATCACTTGACTGTAAGCTAAGCGCACTTGTTGAATCTCCTGTTAACGAAATTGCAAAGTATGGCGTCTGTGTTACCTCCACCTTATCATATGTATACGCATATGATATCTTTGCTTTTGTATCTATACAAAGTTTTCCATATTCGCTATAGATATCATACGTTGTTTTAATATCTTTTGTCCATTTATGTGCACTATGTAATATGAGTTCACGTAACTCTTTAATCTGAGCATAAGAAAGATAACAGTTACATTCTCGTTTAATATATTGTACCAACACTTGTTCTAGTTTATCTAGTGATAACTTTTGTAAATCTGCTATACTGTTATCCCAGCTTTCTAAAAAGCGTTTAGCGCCTTCACGTTGCACTTTTAATGCTGCATTTTCTTCTTCTATCTTAGCTTTTAATACTTGTTTTTCCTTCATACTCATCTGGTCAATGATCGTGTGTCGTATCTTATTTCTTGTATAATCATTACTTAAATTACTTTCATCAACTCCAAAAGGAACACTTTTTTCATAACAATATGCTTCTAATTCAGCTTTTGTTTGATCTAGTAATACACGAATAATCAAACAACCCATAATTCTTGTTTCTTCTTGAATACCTAAATATTCGCCTATACTATGACGTTGTTTTTGCATAAGATAAGTTTCTAAATGATCATCTAAATGATGAGCTAATAGTACACCCTTCGCCTGATACTTTTCTAATATCTCTTTATAAAATGCATAACGTTCTTCTCGAGCAAATGCTTGAAAATTCCCCTTGCATACTTTGTTTTGTTTTCGACATTCAAAAGGTATATCATATCTTTCACAATACGCTTGAACAATATCCATATCTCGCTGCGCACTCACTCTTTTCTGATAATTCATATGAACAACAATCACTCGTATCCCTTGTTCTCTACACATATTTAAAAGTGCCATAGAGTCTGGACCTCCACTGACACCAATAATATATTTTTCATTTGTTTCTAACTTAAAGTTTTCCATATGCGTATTATACAAAACAAGACAGGCTATTTCAACCTGTCTTTTACTTTATTTCATCAACGCTTGCTAAAACAACGGTAGAATCATCCATTCTTTGTTTTGTTTGAAGTATTTCAGCAAATATTTCTACATCTTCTTTAATGGAATGTTTTTTCCGTTTTTTCAACCAATCATATATTTCATTACGAGTCACCCCATCGCTGACCATTAAATATTCATCTCCAGCTTTTAAATCTATTTGAAAACAATCCGGTTGCATTTGTGACACAATCCCTACTGGTAATGCATTTCCATTTATCTCATGAATTTCCCCTTGTCGCAATAAAAATGTTGGACAAGCTGCTGATTTAGATATGTATGCTACACCTTGGGCACGATTAAAGCACACTACGTCAAGGGTTGCGTACGTATCGCTTTGTACTAATTTATTAATGCATTTGATAGCAGCGTCTTGTGGTATGCCACTGACCATCATTCTTTGAAATATATTGGTAATTAAACGAGAACTTTGTAATGCTCTTGCCCCATTCCCCATGCCATCACTAATCATGCAAACATCGCTTTGGCGAAATTTAAAGATTGAAAATGTATCTCCGCTACTCGTATAAGAGTTCTTAATACTATCTGCATAAGAATGTATTTCAAATGGCACATAATCAGCAATACAAATATGATGATAACCTTTCATAAAACGTTTGCTTTGAATTTCTTCTACTCTTAAATTACGATGCAACAATACTTCTAATAGAGGCAATAAAGTTGTTCTTATTTCTCCTCTTCTAATATTTGTAATTCGTAGCGTTATTTGAATGCAGCCTTCCCTAGGTTCTTCTATCGCTAATTCTTTAACATCATATTGATACCCCTCTAATGCTTTTTGTAATCTTGATACATCCTTTTGAATCCCATCTATCTTTCTAACAACATCTGCATTATATTGTAAAGCCGTTGCCATATTTGCTAAAATGTCAGCTTGTACATCATTGATATGTGTATAATATTCCGCTAATGTTTGAAAGATGTTTGCATAGTTTTGCATCTGTCTTTTCAATACACTTTGTTGTGAATATCTTTCTTCTAGCATTGGTTTTTCAATCGTTTTATCGTGTTCTTTCACTAAAAAAACACCCATCAACGCTAAACTTATATACCCATAATTAAGTAGTGTTCCTTCTATGATAAAATAGCTTCCTACCATACATAAAAATAACGCTTTCTTATCTGCTTTTAGAATGGAAATTAGCATCACAAATATGAGTATTTCAAACCCTACATTTTGGATAAAGTATGTTCCCACCATGGTGAGAATAAAGGTTATTTTTTCATCCGTCCCATACGCAATCGCAAGTAGTGTTAACATCAAGATAATATGAGTATATAAAGGAAATAGCTCGCTTCCTAATACACCTATCGAAAACACCAACAATCCAAATATGCACTTTGTAAAAACATAGTCTTGTTTAATCCAATCAAAATCGCGAAACATTTCTTGCATCATTAGAAAACTTGCAATTGGTAACACAACACTTTTTGCTTCCAGTCCATATGTCTGTGCACAAAATATAATTGCTATTATTGTTACTATGTAGGGCATCCATTGATATACATTCTTATTGCATGCCTTTATAATGTAAATGACAAGAAAATAGGATGTTAATCCTAATGCATAAAAATATGCCGGTACGATCCCTCTTCCTAATGCACATAACAATATAAAGAAGATGCTTACAAACGCCTCTCTAGTACTTCGGAAATAGCTATAACTAACATATATAAATGTAAACACATACGCAATTGGCGAAGCAATTGAACCTAGTAGAATCGCACATCCCGCACATATTATATCATTCACTTGTATGAAATAACGGCTCCTAAGTTTCCTGCTTATGGTTTTTTCCAAACGAAACCACCTCTTTCTTATCCTATTGTAAAGAAGGATAGAAAGAAATTCTGTCAGCTTTTGTCAACGTCCATTATTTTTATTGCTTATTTTCATCAAGATACAATTTATAAATAGGTTGATTGGAACTAATCTTAATTTTCGTGTAACAACCCCTAGGCACAAAACATTATGAATAGCTTAATTATGTATATCTCCATTTATAATGTTCAATATTTATGCATTCAAGAAGCACAAAGGAATCATAAATCAATTAATCAATGCATTTCATAACACGCTCTTTGATAGCTTTAAATAACTCTCCATGACGATCTAGATGGGCCTTCACATCAATAATTCTTGCTGAATTAATAAACTTAGCATCATTGATAAAAAGAACTGACTCTTTATTCATTCCTTTGATCTTACCTAAACGCATCAAATGGCATTTTCCTTCCACATTATCTTTACCATAAGCCTGCACATATGCATTATGATTCCCACTCATTGGAACAACAAACACTTTATTATGAAAGATAGATACAATTAGCCCAAAATGTTGGTAACCAATTTCGTTTATGTAGGCCTCGCCAAAGTCAATATAACAAATATCTCCCACTCGAATATCAACCCCTAATTCACCACAATTGTTCGCTAAACGTCGAGTACGTAAGTTCAAATCAGATACCAATCTAGGTATTGCTTCTTTTACTTCTAATGCTTGGTAGTCTTCACTCTTTTCTTCTATGTACTTCTCCCATAGGGTTGTCCAATATACCTTCTCTCCTAAATACCCTTCTTTATCGTCTTGTTCTAGCAATGCATATAATTTTTTAATTTCCATATTCTTCACCTCTACTACAATATTCTTACGGTATGATAACTAGCAATTCCTATTAACTACACAAAAACGATAGTATACATATTCTACTTAAACAATCTGCTTATATAACAAAAAAAATGTAAGACATCATGATTTCGATATCTTACATTTTATATTTATTTGTTTTCACATTTTGGACATACATAGTTAATACATAGATTAAATGATGAAATATCAACACAAACTTGTTCCTCTAAATAGTTCTTTAAGTTTGTTATTTTAATATCTTGAATATCGCCAC
The DNA here is from genome assembly GCA_036639635.1 of Longicatena sp. Classification (GTDB taxonomy): domain Bacteria; phylum Bacillota_I; class Bacilli_A; order Erysipelotrichales; family Erysipelotrichaceae; genus JAVWIF01. The sequence continues at coordinate 3,040 of JAVWIF010000060.1, read as the reverse complement.
AGTTTGTACAAATTAAATGATCATGTGGATCGATATTACTATCAAATTTATCGGGATAACCCGCAATTTCAACACGTCTTATTCGATTTTTCTTCACTAAGATATTTAAGGTCCGATACACTGTGCCCATAGCAATAGACGGCATTTTTTCTTTCGCAATTAAAAAAATGTCTTCAGCACTTAAGTGTGTCATTTCGTCTAGTACAATACTTAAAACTAGTGCTTGTTGTTTTGTCATACAAGACACCTCCTAAATTTGTATCTATCATACCATAACTCTTAATAGAATTGCTTTTTTATAGCAAATTAAACCCCATTGTAACAATCCAAATATACATAATTGTTTTACAAATCATTAACATTCCTACTTTAGGATAACGTTTTGCATATATAGTTACTGGAATATAAAATAAAAAGCTTAAGGTAATTGCTATTGGCATAAAACGAAAGCCATCATGCATCTTTAACGCTGAATATGCGTACAAGATAACAACAATGCTTCCTAAGATATAAAACGGAAGATTACGGATAGTTGGCCATGGTGCTTCATCTTTGTTCTCTGCCCATTTATTTTGGGGTAAGAGACATAAGAAAATACGCAGAAGAGCAACACCGCTTACAATATAGTCTAAGAATACTGGAACATGGTTGGTTGGATAAATATATTTCCATACCCAAAATAAAACAACATAGAAGATTGTCATGGTAATAGAAGTTATCATTTTACCTAGCCCTAAATAAGAATTCCACTTTGATGGATATTTAGAAAGATTAGAAAAAATTCTGGGAATCAAATGAAATGAATCACCGATTCCCAAAATTAATGTCATGCTTCCATAAAGAATCAAAGTTGTTGGATGTTCTACGGTCTTTGCTTGGCTTAAAAAGTAGATTCCAAGACCAATTACGATGCTTAAATAAACAATATCGAACACCGTTTCCATAATGTCACGAACTTCAATTCTCTTGTTCATAAGCTTACATCTCTTTCAATGTAGCAAGATTTAATTCATTGTTTGGTAATGTTGAAAGTTTCATTACTGTATTTAAATCAAGACCTAAAGCACTTGTCATACGTGTACCATAATCACTATCTGCTAAGTAGCAGTGAACAGCATGACGATATTTAATATTGTTGGTAACTGGTGCAATATTTCTTGCTGTGTTATCAATTAAAATCGCTTTTTGTTCTTCACTCATGATGCGATATAAATCTCCTCCAGCTTTGAAGTTATCATCTGTTGGGTCGTCTTTATAATCATACTGGTACATAGCACCTTCTAAGTCTAATGGTGGTTCTAATACTTCTGGCTGTGGTGACCAAGCACCAGCACTATTAGGAGAATATGCAGGTGTACCACCATAGTTTCCATCAACTCTCATGGCACCATCACGATGGTAATCATTTACTTCACATCTTGCTTTGTTTACAGGAATAGAGTTATGGTTAACCCCTAAACGATAACGTTGTGCATCTCCATAAGAGAATAAACGTCCTTGTAAGAACTTATCAGGTGAGAAACCAATACCTGGTACAACATGAGCAGGTGAGAAAGCAGCTTGTTCTACATCAGCGAAATAGTTTTCTGGATTTTTGTTTAATTCTAGTACTCCAACTTCAATTAGTGGAAATTCAGAATGTTTCCATATTTTTGTAATATCAAATGGATTCTCATAATGCTTTCTTGCTTGTTCTTCACTCATGATTTGAACATACATTGTCCAACGTGGGAAGTCTTTACGTTCGATAGCTTCAAATAAGTCACGTCCATGACTCTCACGATCTTTTCCAACCAATACTTCAGCTTCTTCATCACTCAAGTTCTTAATTCCTTGTTGTGTCTTTAAATGGAATTTACACCAAACTCGTTCGTTTTTTGCATTGTAGAAACTAAATGTATGTTCTCCAAATCCATGCATATGACGATATGATGCTGGAATTCCACGATCTGACATAACGATTGTTGTTTGATGGAATGTTTCTGGTAATAATGTCCAGAAGTCCCAGTTATTTTGTGCAGAACGCAAGTTTGTATAAGGATCACGTTTTACAGCTCTATTTAAATCAGGGAAGTTGTGAACATCACGAATAAAGAATGTAGGTGTATTGTTTCCTACTAAATCCCAGTTTCCTTCTTTTGTATAAAACTTAATAGCAAAACCACGGATATCACGTTCTGCATCTGCTGCTCCACGCTCTCCAGCTACTGTTGAAAAACGAACAAAGACATCTGTCTTTTCACCTTTTTGTAAAACACTAGCACGTGTATATTGTGAAATATCATGGGTAACACTAAATGTTCCAAATGCTCCACTTCCTTTTGCATGCATTCTTCTTTCTGGAATTACTTCTCTTTCAAAATGTGCAAGCTTTTCTAATAGCCAAACATCTTGTAGCATAACTGGTCCACGAGGACCTGCTGTCATCGAATTTTCGTTATCACCAACAGGTGCGCCAACTTCATTCGTTAAATTTTCATGTTTCATTTATTTCTCCTTCTGTTCTTGTAAGACTAAGAACTATTCTTAACCATAGAATACATCCATTTTTTTCCAATGTCAACAAAAACACACTCACTTTTGTAACAAATTTGTCACTCATTTAATCAAGTCCTAATCCTCTACTATGTATTAAGAAAAATAGCCTATTAAACTACGTCATACATTTACTAAATGCCTTAGTAATTCATGATAAACAGCTGCTTTTTCGACAAAACAAAAAACCGTTTTGAACAAATTCCAAAGCATAAGATAAAACGCAACTTACTAATACATGAAATACTATAAATTTGTACAAGACATAAATTTTGTCTTTTATTATAATATAAGGATACAATAAGAAAGTCACTTTATTTTTACCTCTTTAATTGATCTTCCAACATTTTGGGTCTCCAAAATAGTATGGGGTTTTTGTTTGCACCAAGAAAACTTGGGGTATTCAATTGTTTTAATTCACAATACCTACAAACTTCTTTGGGGTAATCGAATGTATATTTAATTCCATATCTACTACAGATCTTAGTTGCACTTAATCCACTAT
>JAVWIF010000059.1:0-10501 GCA_036639635.1 Longicatena sp. | reverse complement strand
ATATCATTCACAATCCTATTTTCGATTAGATTTTATTATAGAAATTTACGTTAGTAAGAAGCTAACCTAAACGTATTAACTATCTGTCTTTTATAGTACAAACTTATGATGTGTCAAAGTAGCCAAACAAGAAAGAGGATGCCAATTTGTCATCCTCTTTCTTGTGCTTATAATTTCTTTTTCATTTCAATTAAACGTTGTTCATTCATTATTAATTTTGTTTTATAGCCTTCTAGTTTTTCTTTTTCAGCATTCACTTTAGCCTCTGGTGCTCTTTGTGTAAAGTTAGGATTGCTAAGCATTCCAACTCCACGTTTAATTTCACCTTGTAACTTTGTAATTTCTTTTTCTAATTTTTCGATTTCTTCTTCAACATTTAAAATAGATGCCAACGGTACTGACAAAGTACCATTTAAAATTGTTCTCGTAATCATTTCTTCATCACGCTCTTCACTTACCCAAGTTGCATGACACATCTTTTGTAGAATTGCATGAATCGATTCATTAACTGGTAATATGCATCCTTTTTCATCTTTCATTACAACTTCAATCTCAAAACTTGGCTTTAAGTTATAATCAGCTTTTATACTGCGCACAGCATCAATCATTGTTAACAATTGCTTTACACCCAACATTTCTTCAGCACTAAAATCAACTGCAATAGATGTTGGCCAAGACGCTTCGTTAATACTTTCTTTCAAATGTGGAATTGCTTGATAAATCTCTTCGCTAACAAAAGGCATAAATGGATGTAACATCCGAATACTTCCACTTAACACACTAACTAAAGTAGACTTTGTAGCGAGTTGTACTGTTTTATCATCACTTGCTAAACCAGCTTTGCTCAATTCAATATACCAACTACAGAAATCACCCCATATAAAGCTATATAATTCATTTCCAACCAACGCAAATTCATACTTATCCATATTGGCACTAACGCTTGCTAGTACTTCATTAAAACGTGTTAATATCCATTTATCAATCATGGATATGTTTGATAAATCTAAGTCAGAAACACTTGTTTCCTCAACACATTGCATCAATACAAACCGTGTTGCATTCCATATTTTATTAATGAAGTTTCCACTAGCATCTACTTTTTCTTCAATATAACGTAAGTCTTGTCCTGGTGTAGAATTGGTAGTTAAAAAGAAACGTAATGCATCTACTCCATGGTGTTCAATTACATCCATAGGATCTATTCCATTCCCTAAGGATTTACTCATCTTATGCCCTTTTTCATCTCGTACTAAGCCATGAATCAAAACATCTTTAAAAGGGCGACTCTGCATACAATAACGTGCTTGGAACGCCATACGTGCTACCCAAAAGAAAATAATATCATATCCTGTAACCAATACATCATTTGGAAAGTAACGTTCTAAATCAGGGGTTTCTTCTGGCCAACCAAGAGTTGAAAAAGGCCATAAAGCACTAGAGAACCAAGTATCCAATACATCTTCATCTTGTTCCCAATTTTCAATATCTTTTGGATCACTCAATCCAACATATAGTTCATGTGTATCTTTATGATACCACGCAGGTATGCGATGTCCCCACCACAATTGACGTGAAATACACCAGTCTTCAATATTCTCTAACCATTGCGTAAATGTTTTTTCAAAACGTTGCGGATAAAAATTAATCTTTTCATCTGCTACTTGTTGATGTGCCAATACTTCTTTAGCTAATGGTTTCATTTTTACAAACCATTGTTTAGATAAATAAGGTTCTACTATAACACCAGTACGTTCTGAATGCCCAACTTGGTGAATATGTTTTTCAATATGATCTACAACACCTGCTTTTTCAAAGTCTTCTACTAATGCTTTACGACATTCAAAGCGATCCATATCTTTATATTTTCCACATAAATCATTCATTGTTCCATCTGGATGCATACAAATAGGCATCTTTAAATCATACTTCTTTGCTAAAGCAAAGTCATTAGGATCATGTGCTGGTGTACATTTCATAACGGCACTACCAAATGATAAATCTATATAATCATCAGCCATAATTGGTAAAACTTCTCCATTGGCAGGATTAATTACGTGCATTCCAACAATATCTTGATAACGCTCATCCTTAGGGTGAACAAAGATCGCTTGGTCAGCAAACATCGTTTCAGGTCTTGTCGTAGCAATTACTAAAGTTTGTTGTGTTTCTACTACCTTGTAATTAAAGTAGTACATCGCACCTTCAACTTCTTTATGAATGACTTCAATATTTGATAATGCTGTTTTTGCTTGTGGATCCCAGTTAATAATACGCTCTCCTTGATAGATTAAACCATCGTTGTATAAGTCTACAAATACTTTACGAACAGCTTGGCTTAAGCCTTCATCAAGAGTGAAACGTTCTCTACTATAATCTAAAGATAGTCCCATTTTAGACCATTGGGTACGAATTGTAGAAGCATATTCTTCTTTCCATTCCCAAGCACGATCTAAAAACTTTTCTCGTCCGATATCATAACGAGAAATCCCTTCACCTTTTAAGCGTTCATCAACTTTTGCTTGTGTAGCAATTCCCGCATGATCCATACCCGGAAGCCATAATGCATCATAGCCTTGCATTCTTTTATAACGTGTCACAATATCTTGTAATGTTGTATCCCATGCATGTCCTAAATGTAGTTTCCCTGTAACATTTGGTGGAGGTATTACAATACAAAAAGGATCTTTGCTTTTATCTCCTGCTTGAAAATACCCTTTTTCAATCCAAGTTTTGTAGTAGTCTTGTTCTACTTTCGCATGGTCATATTTCGCATCTAATATTTTATTCATCAATTTTTTCTCCTTCTATAAATTCTTCCTTCAACAAGCTCACTAGTACCATATCATGATAAAACCCATCAGATAATTTAGCATATTGTCGTAAGATTCCTTCTTTTTTAAATCCAAGTCCGTGTAATAGTTTAGCACTACGAACATGTTGTACTTCATAATATGCCTCTATTCTACGTAACCCCATATCATGAAAGCCAACTTTTAAGAGTTCTAGTAAAGCTTCTTTCATAATCCCTTGTTTACCATAGTCATGATGTAACACATAGCCTATTTGCCCGATATCATCTTCAATCGTATGAATACTTAAATCTCCAATCACCTTTTCTTTTTCTTTTAACACAATCCCCCATGTTTGAGGAATACAACGCTTTTCATAAGGCAATACCTGTGTTCTTAACATATAAAGCGTATCTTCAATACTCGTATGCGAAACAAGCGTTAAGTAGCGCACAACCATAGGTTCACTATAATAAGCAAACATGTCACTAGCATCTTCTAACTCAATCCCTCGCAGTAATAAACGTTCTGTTTCAATTACTGGCATTGTTAATTGCAAATGTATCACCTTCTTCTCTAAGAAATAAAAAAACGCCCTATCAAAGGACGTGATTATTACGTGGTACCACCTTACTTTACACACTTGTTTGTGTGCCTTTATCATGTTAACGCCATGAAAGATACGTGTATTCTTACATTATTTCAGAATATCTACTCCAAGACTACCTTCCTGCTTATCCTCAACTTTTTTTCACCAACCAAAAGTTCTCTACATGAGTGTAACCAGTACTCCTTCTCTTCATTGTATTTACGTACTCTATTATAAACAAAAGAATACCATAATTCAACCTTTAATTTTGAAAAGGCAGTACTACCAATGTTTTGGGTGTTACTTCTTTATTTTTATTCGTACTTCTTAAGTCTTCTACGCTTACATCATAACGTTTTGCTATCGTATCATAACTATCTTCTTTCTTTGCTACAATCATACGATAAGATGTATAGGTTGTGTCACCATCTTCAAATAACTCTTCAAATTCATTGCTAGTATCTTCTTCACTCTTGTGTTCTTCTTGGATACTTTGTTGTTCTTTGGGTTCATATTGCATTAAATCTACATGGTTTGTTGTAGCACCACTATCAGAACCATTTGTAGCGATTACTTCTTTAGAGCCGTCTTCAATAAGTCCATGGATATTCATTTGAATAGTTAAGGTGATTCCATCTTTCTCAGCAATCCCTTGATAGTCTTTAATATCCAAATAAAAATCATCTCTAGCAATTTTTCCTTTAGGTGCTAATACATCCATATCTAATACTTCTTGAAATGTTTGTATTCTTTCATCATCTGTTTTATATTGTCCTTTAATAAACAAAGGTCCTAATGCACGTATCCCTTCATCTTCTTGTTGATACGTTAATGCATCTTTTACTTGCAGATTTACAACTTCTTTTATTTTGTCTGTAAACAAGAGCTGTTTTTCTATTTTCATGGTTTTCATACGTATGCCCTCCTATCATTATGTATGATAAATCTGCCTAAAATATACCATTCCATATGTGAAAATAATAACTAAACAAATAATGATAAAGTATGATAAAATAAGATTAAGAAAAGAGGATAATTTATGATTACAATAGACAAAACAAGTGTTATGAATTTTGAAAATGCAATTCGTGGAGCGAGAAACCCAATGAATAGTTGGAATCGTATGGATTCCACTTATGATGATAAAGGCAATTTCATTATGGGACCCAACGATTTAAACTTAGCACAACGTTTAGCACATGCTGGTAGTGACCACCGTAAATTTATTCGACAAATTTTCGTATCTGTAGATTTTAATGCTCCCTTATATTGGTGGAAAGAATATGACACCTATAAAGTAGCAACTGTTGCAAACTCTACTTCTACGATGCACAAAATTGCGAGTAAAGCTTTCGAACTAGATGACTTCTCACATGAACATATGAATGAGATAGCTCTTACTTCTTTAAAAGAATGCGTTGCTACCCTAGAACAATTACGTTTAACTTACATTGAAACAAAAGATAAAACAATTTGGTACTCTATGATTCAATTACTGCCTACAAGTTATCATCAATTACGTACTTGTACCTTGAATTATGAAACCTTAATGAATATTTATTTTGCTCGAAGAAATCACAAATTAGATGAGTGGCATACTGTTTGTGATTGGATTGCAACACTTCCTTATGCACAAGAATTAATTTTGGACAACGAACCAAAATAGCAAAACAAAAGAATGAAGTAGCTAGGGATTTCCTAGCACTTCATTCTTTTTTATTTAAGATTCGAAAATTGGAATTAAATATTTCCAGATAGCATCCATTCCCATTCGCTTCTCACTTGAAAAAGGAAAGAGTGGTTCATCATGGTTTAACGCTAAGGTTTCTCTAATCACTTTTAATTGTTTCTGACGTTGTGATGCTTTTAATTTATCCATCTTTGTTACAACAACACACAAAGGAATTTCATAGTAACGAGCAAAATCCATCATTGTCACATCATCACCTGTTGGTTTATGACGCGCATCTACAATTAAAACCAATCCTTTTTTTTGTTCTCTATGCGCAAAATAATCTTCCATCATTTGGCCAAAACGAACCATTTGTTGTTTAGATATTTTCGCATATCCATACCCTGGAACATCAACAAACATATATTTATCATCTAAATTAAAGAAGTTTAATAGCCTTGTTTTTCCTGGTGCATTTCCAACATAGGCAAGTTTTTTACGAGTACACATTGTGTTAATAAAACTACTTTTTCCAACATTAGAGCGTCCAGCTAATACAATCTCAGGAAGGGTTGTCTCTGGCCAAAACTCTTTGCTAGGAGCAGAAACAACTAACTCTGCTTTTTCAAAGGTAATCACTTATTTAACGAGTGCAACATCGAGTACCTGAGCAATTCTTTCCACAGGTATGAAATTCACACTTTCCTTAACAATAGCAGGAATATCATCTAAATCTTTCATATTCGCTTTTGGTATCACAATCGTAGTAATTCCACAACGATGTGCTGCCATTGATTTTTCTCTTAAACCACCAATTGGTAATACGTGTCCACGTAATGTTACTTCTCCTGTCATTGCTAAATTAGCTTTTACAGGAACATTGCTTAAAGAAGATACTAAGGCTGTTGTTAACGTAACACCGGCACTAGGTCCATCCTTAGGGACAGCTCCTTCTGGTACATGAATATGAACATCTGTTTTTTCAAAAATATCAGATTTAATCTTATATTTTTTAGCATTGGCACGTACATAATCATAGGCAATAGAAGCAGATTCTTTCATAACATCACCTAGTTGTCCAGTGATGACTAGTTTTCCTTTACCTTCAAAGTGATTAACTTCTATTTGTAAAATATCGCCACCAAAAGATGTATAAGCAAGACCTGTTACAGTACCTACTTGATCTTTTGTTTCACGTTTACCATAGTCAACTTTTTCATTTCCTAACCATTCTTTAATTAATTTTTTATTCACTTTGATTGAACGTTTTTTATCCTTTAGAATTGCTAGCACGCACTTACGACAAACAGTTGCTATAACACGTTCTAACTGACGAACACCACTTTCTCTTGTATAGTAACGTACAAGGTACGTAATCATATCATCATCTAAATTTAATTGCTTTGGTTTTAAACCATTTTCTTTTAATTGTTTACTAATTAAGTGACGTTTTGCTATTTCAATCTTTTCTATTTCAGTATAAGATGAAATTTCAATAATCTCTAAACGATCTCGTAACGCATTGGGAATGTTTTCCAAATAATTTGCTGTGGCGATAAATAAGACCTTACTTAAATCATAACTTTCTTCGATATAGTGATCAGAGAAGAAAGAATTTTGTTCAGGATCAAGTACTTCTAACATTGCACTTGCAGGGTCTCCTTTATAATCACTTGCCATCTTATCAATCTCATCAATTAAGAAAACAGGATTCACAGAACCAGCTTTTTTCATTGCTTGTACAAATCTACCTGGCATACTTCCTAAATAAGTTCTACGATGTCCTCTAATTTCAGACTCATCTTTAACTCCACCTAAACTTACTTTCACAAATTTACGTTCTAGTGCACGTGCAACTGATTTCGCAAGTGATGTTTTACCAACTCCTGGAGGACCAACTAAACAAATAATTGGAGCTTTTAAAGAATTCGTCATTTGTTTTACAGCTAAGTATTCTAAAATACGTTCTTTTACTTTTTCAAGTCCATAGTGATCTTCATCTAACATTTGCGTCGCTAATGTCAAATTCTCGTTATCTTTTGTTTCTTGCCACCAAGGAAGTTCCATTAACCAATCGATATAGGTTTTAATAACACCAGTTTCTCCACTAGCTGCTGGTAACATTTCATAGCGTGATAACTCTTCTCTTACTTTTTCTTTAATATTTTCTGGATATGGATTTTCTTCTAAACGTTTACGAATTGCATCTGCATCAGAATCACTATCTGGTACATCTCCTAATTCTTCTTTAATAGCACGCATCTTTTCACGAAGATAGTATTCTTTTTGACTATCTTCAATTCTTGTTTTCACTTTTTCATTAATTTGATTTTCAATTAATGAAAGTTCTTTTTCACTTTCAATTTCCTGTAAAATCAGGAACAAACGATCATTAATTCCTAATGTTTCTAATAATTCTTGACGTCTTTCTAAAGTGAATGGAAATAACTGAGCAATTTGGTCAGCTAGTTGAGGTGCCGATACACCTTTAGCAAGTTCGGCTATCATTTCTTTTGGAATTGCTTGTGATAAAGTTTCAATTTCTTCAAATACTTTCGCAACTTTACGAATTAAAGCTACTTCTTCCATGGCATCTTGCTCAACATCTTTTTTAATTGTAACAGATGCACTCATCATACTTGTATCATTCGTAATCGTATTTAATTCTACTCTCTCAATCCCTTTAAATTTAACGCGTAAATAGCCGTCCATATGACGTACATGTTTAATTTGACATAACGTACCAAAAGCAAACAAATCGTTTACATCAGGTGTTTCGATTGCTAAATCACGTTGTGCTACAAGGACTACTTTATTCTGATAGTTTTCTTGTGAATCTTCAACAGCACATGTAGACATCGCTCTACCAACATCGATAATTACTTCTTGGTTTGGAAATACAACAACTCCACGAGTACACACTAAAGGGTAACGAGAAATTGGATTAACTTCATTTTCATTCATAAATAAGACTCCTTTCTATAGGTAAAAAAGACGCATCAAGCGTCTTTTGTGACATTACTTACCTGCAGCTTCTTTGATAAACTCTAATGCTTTACGAATACGTAAGTCATAAGATATCGCATCGTTAGAGATTACTTTTTTTACTTCTTCTAATGGCATGTTGTAAGTAGTAGCCACATTTTCTAATTCTTTGTTAATATCATCTTCGCTTACTTCTAATTTTTCAGCAGTAGCGATTGCTTCTAATACTAAACGAACTTTTACTTTATTATGAGCATCTTTACCCATTTCTTCACGAATCATTTCATCGCTTTGTCCAGTTGCTTGTTTAAACTGTTCTAGGCCAAATCCTTGTGATTGTAAACGTTGTTCAAAGTCATTTACTAAGTTATCTGTTTCATCTTCAATCATAACATCAGGAATTTCAACTTCACTAGATTCAGTAATTGCAGTTAAAATTTCGCTTTCGTATTTTTGATTTACTTCGTTAGCTTTACTAACTTCTAAGTTTTTACGTGTATATTCTTTAAATGCGTCAAGTGTTTCTACATCTTTGATTTCTGCTTGTTTAATTAATTCGTCATTTATTTCTGGAAGTTCTTTTGATTTAATTTCATGTAGCGTCACTTTAAATACGACAGCTTGTCCAGCTAAATCAGCTGCTTGATATTCTTCTGGGAACGTTACGTTAATGTCTTTAGATTCTTCAATCTTCATACCTAACACTTGTTCTTCGAATCCAGGAATGAAAGAACCACTACCAATTACCAATGGATAGTTATCACCTTTTCCACCTTCGAAAGCAACATCATCTTTAAATCCTTCAAAGTCAATAACTGCTGTATCACCGTTTTCAACTTTTCCTTCTTCTTTTACAACTAAATCAGCGAAACGTTCTTGTAGTTTTGTGATTTCATCATCGATATCAGCATCTACAACACTAACTTCTTCTTTTTTAATATCTAAATTTTTGTATTGACCTAATTTAACTTCTGGTTTAACAGCAATAATAAATTTCAATGTTACTTGTTCTTCATCAATACTAACAATATCTAAAGAAGGACGAGAAACAACCCATAAGTCATGTTCTTTAATTGCTTCACTTAATGCAGCTCCTGCTACTTCATCAACAGCATCCATTAATACGCTTTGTGTATTTACTTGTTTTTTTACTAAAGCTTCTGGTGCTTGTCCTGGACGAAATCCTGGTAAGTTTACTTTTTTAGCAATTTTCTTAAATGCTTTCTTTTGTGCATCTTTCCAAGTATCTCCGCTAATGCTTGTTGTTAATTCTCCTGTTGATTTTTCTTTTACTTCCCATGTTGTTGAACTCATGTTCATACCTCCTATTAAAAACGTCTTACGATTTTACATGTTTTATAAAATGTCATGTCTACTTAATAATAATTCATAACCACTAGTTTGTGCAAGTTCTTTTTCAGATAAGAACACTTTCCAAGCTTCCTCTTCACCATTTGCTACAAATACATAACGTGCAATTGCTAAGGCAAATGATAACGCTTCTTCACTTTCAATATTGAATGGTAAGCGTAAGTATGCTTCTTTAATCAAAGTTTCTACACACATTAACGTAAAGGTTGGATTATCATTTTCAAACCAATCCTTTATATACCCAACTGCTTCTACCACTCCATCACTATCCATCGGTGGTTCGATATAACAAGGGGTAAATGTAACATCCAATCCTTCAATTTCTGTTGTTAACTCTTCTGTAATGTTTTGTTCCATCAAAGCTTCCATTAAGAACGAGCGAACCAGATAATGTGGGTTTCCACTCAAATACGTTTGAATTTCCTCCAAATGATTACGGATATTACTTTTCTTTAATTGTTCAATCGCAAGAAATTGCTCATCCAATGATCCTTGTAATAATGTTGCTACGTCTTCTTCTACTTTTTGTATTGGAACACTTGCACGTAATTCACTTCGGCATTGATTGTAGTAAGCAATTAATTTCTCTTCATAGTCCCTAGGTATATAGGGCATGGAAAGTTCTTCTTCCAATATTTTAAAAGCACTTTGGAAATCTTCTTCGCTTATGTGATCTTCTACTTTTTTTAGTATATCCTCATAATAAGTATCCATGTATTCTCCTTTACGACTAAACATTAATTAATATAGCATATATCCTTGTTTTTATCAATTCAAAAGTCTTATTGTTACACTTTTTTTATCATTTTTGACGCTGTTCACACATTCCTAACAAATTCTATCCTCTTTCAATACTTAAATTATAGTTTTACACTTCTTCATATACCTTACTTCTAAATACTTTTTACCAAAAAAGAATTACAATGGTTGATAAATTGATCGAAATATAAAAATGTATGCCAACTCATTAATTTGCATAAAAAAACACGATAATTATCGTGTATTTGTTAGAATGGCGTCCACAGCAGGATTCGAACCTGCGACCGCACGCTTAGAAGGCGTGTGCTCTATCCAGCTGAGCTATGTAGACAG
>JAVWIF010000058.1:0-10561 GCA_036639635.1 Longicatena sp. | reverse complement strand
ATGAATGAAAAGAGTAATCTAAGTGATAAAGAATACCAAGAATTAACAAAGGATGCCGTAAAGATAACAACAGGAACTTATGTTGAAAACTTGAAACATATCGATTTGAAAACAAATACATATCGATTGGATTTTGTTGCATGGTTTCGTTGGAATGGTGATCCTAGTATTGATATTATGAATCATTTTCGTGTATATAAAGGTGTTATAAACAAATTTGAAAAAATAAAAGACTACCATGAAAATGGTGATAACTATCAACTCGTAAGAATTGATGCTACGATATCAAAAAACTATTGGACAAAAAGATTTCCTTTAGAATCACATCAATTCAGATTTTATCTTGAATCAGAAATAACAGCTGATAAAGTTCTGTTGGTTCCTGATAAAGAAAATAGTAGTATCAATCGTTCTATTAGTATTAGTGGATATGATCTTCGTCAACATGATGTTGGTTCCTTCTTAAATCAATATCCAAGTACACAAAATGATCCTACTTTAGAAAAAGCTGTAACAACGAGTGAGATGATGACGCAATTAGAAATTAATCGAAGTGGTTTTGGGGTTTATTTAAAATGTTTTATTGCCTTGTTTGGAACAACGGCTTGGGTTTTAATTACTTTGTTTATTAATACATATCATCGAGTTGATCCTCTTGGAATGATACCAGCGGCTTTATTTGGTACCGTATCTAATATCATGGTAGGAGCGAACCTATTACCTGATGCTTTAGATTTAGGATTATTAGAATATGTTAATGTATTTGGAATCATGACAATTCTAGCAGTAACGTTCTGGATCATTAATATTAATCGAATACGAAGTAAGGCATCTAATAAGGAATTTGCTACTTTATTTGGAAAGATTATGTTCTTTACAATTTTAATCTTTGTCATAGTGGCTCATATTGCTTATCCATTGACCGCTTACTTGTGGCATTAGGTGAAGTATTATGAGAGATAGAATATGTTCAATTATCGAACGTGCTGATGGAGATGATTTTTTAAGTAAGTTTTACGATTACTTTATTATGGTTGTTGCACTAATATCATTAATACCAATTATGTTTCGTGGCAGTAATTTTATCCTTGAAAAAATTGATGTTATTACGGTTTATATCTTGTTCTTTGATTATATTTTAAGATGGATGGTGTTTGATAAACTAAGTAAGAAAAAAGCACCATGGGCATTCATAATATATCCATTTACTTTCTTTGCTCTAGTTGATTTTGTGAGTATCTTACCTTCTTTAGGTTTGGTAGCGGCAAATCAAGCATTTCGAGCACTGCGTGTATTACGTGTATTTAAAGTACTACATTATTCTAAAAGCTTTACTTATGTGAATAATGTGTTTCATAAACAAAAAGATATGTTATTAAGTGTTTTGTTAATATCGGTTGCTTATATCTTTATTTCTGCGTTAATTATGTTTGCTATCGAAGATAAACTTAATAATTTCTTTGAAGCATTATATTGGGCAACAACTGCTTTAACAACTGTTGGTTATGGTGACGTTTATCCAGTGACGGCAGTAGGACGATCAATTAGTATGTTTTCTTCCTTGTTTGGGATAGCTGTTATTGCACTTCCTGCAGGTATTATTACATCAGGATTTATGGAAGAACTGCATAAAGAGAAAGATGTTAAAAAAAGTAAGGAAGATATTATGCGTGAAGAAATGCGTGCTGAAATAATGGAGGAATTAAAACAAGCTAATCAATTAAATGGGGGTACACATCATGAAGAAGTATGACTTTAAAAAACATATAGGGAGTGTTCATATTACTCCGAAAGTAAAAAAATATGTACTAATCATGTGTATTGGGGTATTTCTTAATGAATTTCTATCAACCATTATTGTACCATTGGATCTTCCTCTTTGGTTGGATATGAGTGGAACTGCTTTAGTAGCAATTGTATTAGAACCAGCTGCTGGTATCATTGTAGCCTTTATTGATAATTTCTATTTATCAGTTTTTCGTTTTGATGCAAGTTCCGTTATTTATTTAGCATTAGGCGCATCAATGGCGGTGATTACTGGTATTCGTTTACGTAATAAAAAGCAATTTACATTTAAAAATATTTTTATTACATGGGCACTTGTGATTATAGTTACTTCACTTTTGAGTGGTATTATAACTTTATGGCGAACAGGAGGCATATCTGATTTAGATTGGGAACGTCATTTCTACTATGTCGCAAGAGACGCAGGAGCTTCTAATTGGCTTGCTTGTTTCTTTGGTGCCTTTGCAGTTAAAGTGCCAGATATTAGCGTGAGCGGACTTTGTGTAGCATTATCTTATATATTATTACCTAAAAAATTAAAGGAAAAAGAAGAGGATGAAACTTCTTTAAAACCATAACAAAAGCCAGCTTAGCTGGCTTTTGTTATACTAGTTCAAATAAGTCTTTTTGAACGCTACATATAGGGCATTTATAATCATCGTTTTCTAGTGTGATATCTCCTTCATAAATATATCCACAAATACTACATTTGTATTGGATGTTAGAAGGCGTTGTTGTCTCAATTAGTTCAAATAAGTCTTTTCCTACGCTACAAATAGGACACTTATAATCATCACCTTCTAGTGTAATATCACCTTCATATATGTATCCACAAATACTACATTTGTATTGAATGTTAGAAGGTGCTGCTTCTATTTGATAATCCTTAGCATATAAAGATGGGTCTTCTTGAAGGTCATCTCTACGTTTGTAAGAGGTATGTAAGAGTTCTTCTGCAAGCGGTGTTAAAGGTGCGCCATAGAATTCTTCGTATACTTTTTTAATTTGTTCATTGTCATGAGAATTACGTAATGTAATTGCATCATCTTTATCATATAATGCACGTATTCTTTTCTCACGTATTTCATCCATATCGTCGAGGACATGTTTTGGTTGACCGCCGCCACCTATGCAACCCCCGCGACATGTCATAACTTCAATAAAATCATAGTGTTCATTAGTTGTCTGTATTTGATCAATAAAAGCTCTTGCATTATTTGTGCCATGTATAACAGCAACTTTTAAAGGAATACCAGCGATATTTAAAGCAGCACTTTTAACGCCTTCTAAGCCACGAAGTGCTTCAAGGTGGTATAAGTCTTCGCTTGGTTCTTCTTTTGTTAAAAAGTAATATGCGCTACGAATAGCAGCTTCCATAACTCCTCCAGTATTGCCAAAGATAATACCAGCACCACTTCCTCGAGGCATCAAAGAATCAAAGTCACTTTTTTCAACGCTTGTTAAATCTAAATTCTCTGCACGTAACCAATTTGCTAACTCTCGAGTAGTTATCACTGCATCACAATCTTGATAAGTTGCTTTTTTGTTATAGATAGATGCATCTTGAAATTCTGGTCTTTGAATTTCAAATTTCTTAGCACTACAAGGAGTTAGCGCAACAATATAAATATCTTCTGGATCAATATTTTCTTTCTTTGCAAAATAAGTTTTTATTGTTGGTGCAAACATTGAAATTGGGGATTTACTTGTTGAGATGTTTGGCAATAAGTCTGGGTAATACGTTTCCACAAATTTTACCCAAGCCGGACAACAACTCGTAAATTGTGGTAATGGTTTTTTATTTTGTATACGATCAATTAATTCACTAGCTTCTTCCATAATCGTTAAATCAGCAGCAAACGTTGTATCAAATACATAGTCAACTCCTAAAGCACGCAGACTACCTACCATTTGTTCTTCAACGTAACTACCAGCTTCCATTCCAAATTCTTCTCCTAAGCCAACTCGTACACTAGGTGAGGTAATTGCAACTACTTTTTTGTTGGTATGCGAAATAACTTCTTTCACACCCATCCATTCTTGACGTTCTACAATGGCATTTGTCGGACAAACATTGGCACATTGTCCACAATGGATACAAATGGCGGTATCATTGGTTTTTAATAAGTCATAGTGTTGACCTACAGAAATTACATTTTTACATACATCACGACATTTTCCACATTGGATACAAAGACTTTCAATTCTACGAATTGCGATATTATCTTGTTCGATAGGAACACGCACATCTACAGCTAAGTGTTTACTCATTTTATTTCTCCTTTTTAATATTAAGAATTATTCTTAATTATAACTTTAGTTTATCGTCTATTCCAATTATTGTCAATGCTTTTTTGATTTAAAATATAAAAATTAAATCTGTTAATTTAAAGAGATTTTGAAGGACGTGCAGTATATGGTATAGATGTTAGAACCTACCAAAATAATAAAGATTAGACGTGCGTTTATTTCTTAACTGAAAAGTAATGCGCGAGAGTGTAAAAAGAGTTATAATATAAAAGATTCAAATGCACAGGAGGTAGGACAAATATGAAGCAAAATGATAAAGCAATAGGAGTCTTTGATTCAGGATTAGGTGGGATTAGTGTTGTTAAAGAATTGCAAAAACAAATGCCTAATGAAAACTTTATTTATTATGGCGACTCAGAATTTGCACCTTATGGAACGAAAAAGAAAGAAGAAATTATGAAACGTTGTATTCAAATTTGTGAATTCTTTTTAGTAAAAGAAGTAAAAGCAATTGTAATTGCTTGTAATACAGCGACGAGTGCTTGTGTTAATGAACTTCGAGAGCTTTATCCACGATTGCCTATTGTTGGCATGGAGCCGGCTTTAAAATTAGCCGCACAAAGGAAAAGTGAACAAACAATTATGGTGATGGCAACTCCTTTTACTTTAAAGGAAAAGAAGTTTTCTGACTTAATGGCAATCTATGAACAAGAACATAACATTATAAAATTACCATGCCCAGCTTTGGTCCAAATAGTAGAACATAATGAATTAGATAATGAGGAATTGGTACAAGAACAACTTAACTGCTATTTTAGTGAATACGATCTTAAAAAAGTTGATAGTATCGTTTTGGGATGTACCCATTTTGTTTTCTTTCGTAAACAAATTCAAAACATGTTGGGTTCATCGATTGCACTTGTTGATGGGAATATTGGAACAGCAAGACACCTAAAAGATATTCTTGCCAATCTAGATGAGGAAAACATGAGTGGTTACAAGGGAACAATTAAGATATATAATTCTACGAAAGATGATTCATTTATAGATTTATCAAAAAAATTATTGGCTCGAGATGAATCTGTCCAAGTAAATTACTAGTCATTGACAAAAATGTTTTATTTTATTACAATATAGCTAGTTTATATAAAAAACTGGAGGAAAAAAATGAATATAATGAATATTATGTCTTATATTGCTGCTGCTTTATTTATAATTGAAGGTTTGATTAACGCCTTGGGAATATTTGTTCCCTTTCAAAAAAAAGAGTTTAGTAAGTATACAGATGAATCTGTAAAAGTTTATTTACGTCCAAGTGGAGTAATAAATATTCTTATCGGTATTGGAATAATTTGTTATACTACAAAAGGAATTGGAAGCATTAGTGGAGAAACAATGGAAACTATTGGGACTGTTTTTATGCCAATTTGTCTTTTAGCTGGTTTGTATTGCTGGAAAAAGTTGTTAATTAAAAAGTAATGTTTTAGTAGAATGCAATAAGAAGATAGGAAGTATTGACCTCTGTATGAAAGTTAAATACTTCTTTTTTATTGAGAAAAGCAAATCATTTATGAGAGTTTATAAGAATAATATTCATTATTGCCTTAATTAAAAAGGTGAAAGTGTTGTCTTTCCATGGTGAACATTATATAATAATGCTAGTTGAAAAGGAGGGCATATTGATGAGAGAAAATGCTTGGAATAAATACGATGAAGATACTACTAAAAAAGTATTTGCATTTAGTGAAGGATATAAGAAATTTATTTCTGATTGTAAAACAGAAAGAGAATGTGTTATAGAAGCAATTAGAATTGCTAAAGAACACGGGTATAAAGATTTAGATGAAATTATTAAACAAAAAGGAACACTAAAGCCTGGTGATAAAGTATATGCAAATAACATGGGCAAAACGGTGGTATTATATTTAATTGGTAGTCATCCTATCGAAGAAGGATTAAATATATTAGGTGCACATATTGATAGCCCACGTTTAGATTTAAAACAAAATCCTTTATATGAAGACAATGAATTTGCAATGTTAGACACGCATTATTATGGTGGAATTAAGAAATACCAATGGGTAACGATTCCTTTAGCGTTACATGGAATTGTTGTACGTAAAGATGGAACGAGTGTAAATATTAATATTGGAGAAGATGACAATGATCCTGTTGTTGGTATCTCTGATTTATTGGTTCATTTATCTGGTGATCAATTAGGAAAAAAAGGAACAAATGTTATTGAAGGTGAAGATCTGAATGTAACTGTAGGTAGCATTCCTTTAAAAGATACAGAGAAAGAAGCAGTAAAAGCAAATGTATTAAAACTATTAAAAGAAAAATATGACTTTGAAGAAGAAGACTTTATATCAGCAGAAATTGAAGTGGTACCAGCAGGACGTGCTCGTGATTATGGATTGGATCGTAGCATGATTATGGGATATGGTCATGATGATCGTATTTGTGCATATACTTCCCTTATGGCTTTGTTAGAAATGAGTGATGTTAGCAAAACTGCTGTTTGTTTATTAGTTGATAAAGAAGAAGTAGGAAGTATTGGAGCTACAGGAATGCAATCTAAATTCTTTGAAAACTCTTTAGCAGAAGTAATGGACAGAATGGGGATTTACACTGAATTAAGTGTACGTCGTACATTGAAGAATTCTAAGATGTTATCTTCTGATGTTAGTGCGGCCTTTGATCCAAACTATGCAAGTGTTATGGAACCAAAGAATTCGGCTTATTTTGGAAAAGGAATCGTTTTTAATAAGTATACTGGTTCTAGAGGAAAAGGTGGATGTAATGATGCGAATGCAGAATACATTGCCCAACTTCGTAATATAATGGAACTAGAAGGAGTATCTTATCAAACAGCTGAACTTGGGAAAGTAGACCAAGGTGGTGGTGGTACAATTGCTTATATTTTAGCACAGTACAATATGGAAGTTATTGATTGTGGAGTTGCTTTACATAACATGCATGCTCCTTGGGAAATTGCTTCTAAAGCAGATGTATATGAAACAACAAAAGGATATATTGCATTCTTGAAACATGCATAAATAGAAAAATCCCTTACACTAGTATTAAGTGTTAGGGATTTTTCTATTTAAAGAGACTCATTATTTGTTCGTTACTCATAGAAGTAATTGAACCTTCATTTCCTGCGATAAAGGCATCAGCTAGGTTCATTTTACGCTCTTGCATCTTTAATATCTTTTCTTCAATACTATCTTTCATAATCAATTTATATACTTGTAGATTTTTAGTTTGACCAATGCGATGTGCTCGATCAGTCGCTTGATTTTGAGCAGACATATTCCACCAAGGGTCAAAGTGAATGACGATTTCTGCAGCCGTTAGGTTAAGGCCTGTACCACCGGCTTTTAAAGAGATTAAGAAGACATCGTAGTTACCATGTTGGAAGGACTCTACATAGGCGTGACGATCTTCTTTTTTGGTTTCTCCAGTAAGTTTTAGATAGGAAATATTTTCTTTTAATAGTTCGGTTTCAATAAGTTCTAACATTGAAGTAAAAGAAGAAAATAAGAGAACTTTTTTATTGCTCGTTTTTGCGGCTGACAAGATATCTAAACAACCCTGCAGTTTACTAGAGAGCATTGAAACGTTTTCATAAAGCAGACGAGCATCACAACAAAGCTGACGTAAACGCGTCATCATAGCGAGAATAACAAATTTATCCATGGTATCCATTTGTAGTTTTTCTTGTAGTTCAAGATTTATTTGAGCTAAATTTGCTAGATATATTTTTCTTTCTTCTTCATTGAATTCTTGATAGTATACGTTTTCTACTTTATCTGGAAGCTCTTTTAGTACATCTTTTTTTAGTCTTCTTAAGATAAAAGGTTCTACCATCTTTTTAAGTTTTGTTTGGATCTTTTCGTTTTTATTTTTAACAATTTCTTTTTCATAATTGGCTCTAAAGTAGTGATAATTATATAGATAACCAGGCATTAAAAAATCAAATATTGACCAAAGCTCAGCTAAGCTATTTTCAATTGGTGTACCAGTTAGCGCAAAGCGATGGACTCCTTGCAGTTGTTTTACTGCAAAGGCATTTTTCGTTGTGTGATTTTTAATATACTGTGCTTCATCAAGTACTATATAAGTAAACATCATATTTGCATAGCTTTCATAATCACGACGAATATAATCATAAGAGGTGATTACAACATCGTAGTTTTTAATATCCATAATAAATGCATTACGTGTGGCTTGCGTTCCTTGCACACAAATGGAAGTTAAAACCTTTGAGAACTTTGCAATTTCATCTTTCCAGTTATAAAGCAGTGAAGCAGGACAAATAACCAAACTTGTTGCATTGTTGTTTTTGCTTTTTTCATCCTCTAAAATAGCAATCATTTGTAGTGTTTTTCCTAGTCCCATATCATCTGCTAGTATTCCACCAAAGCTATACTCACTCATTGTTTTTAACCACTGATAACCAAATTTCTGATAATCACGTAATATTGGTTCATATACTTCTGGTAAGTTATATGTATGGGGTTCTATACTTGTTATATGTTGCATCATTTCTTCAAATTGTTTACTACGTTTAACGGTTGTATATTTTGCTTCACTTGCGAAGTTATCTAATTCAAAAGAATGGTAATTAGCAACAGCCACATGACCATTTTCGAATTCACTAGGTTGGATATGTAAATCAGTTAATAAGTCATTGGCTTCTTGTAGTTCATCACTTTGTAAAAAAACAAGATCTCCATTTTTTAAACGATGGAATTTTTTGCGTTTACGATAAGACTTTAAAACAGCAAATAATTCTTCTTTTGGAATATCAACACTATCAAGATCTATTTCTAATAGATTGTTTTGAACTTGTACGCCAACTTGAATGCTGGCTTTTTTTGGGGCATTTAATTGGCGCACGGCATCACTAATATAGACTTCGCTATGATTGTTTAAATATTCTAAACCGTGCTTTAAAAAATTATATGCATGATCATCTTCTTCACTAATATAGGCAATATGTTTATCATAATCTAAGACATCACTATATTCTTTGATGAAGAGTAAAACACGTTCAACATCTAAGTGACTTTCCTCTTTCTCATCTATCACATACTGCAACGGCATATCTTCAAAATGATAGGTAACCTTTAAAGAAATATCGCCATTATCTTCAACATCAACGTAGCTTTGAAGATACACTCGCTCTGGCATTAACGTTTCAAGCGATACACCATCTAAACTAATATAGTCACAAATGGAAGGATAAACGTATTTGCAGAAATCGGCAATATCATCTTTATGAATAGCAATTTGTTGTTCTCTAGTTAAGGCAAATATTATTTTGATACAATGCGTACTCACTTCTGCACTAAAACGAGATAGCGTATATCTTTTGCGAACATACCAATATTTTTTCGAACATAAAAGAGTGGCTTGTGGTAGATTTAATGATAAGAAATAAAAGTTATCTTTTTGTTCTAAGAATAAGGGCAATTCTTCAAGATCGTTTTCACTAAAGGTAACGTTACAATAATCGCTCGCTTCACCACTATATAAGGTGTAAAAATCATCTAAAAGTGTCTCGTTAATGTGTAATGTTTTACGTTGTGCGCTATAACTATGTTCATAGCTTGAAAAATTACTCGCATAATAATATCGTAAAAATTCAATTTGTGCTTTTGAAGCATCATCAAAAGCGTCGTTGTGGTGTGGAAAGGCTAAATTTTTACCATAAGAAACAACACTGTTATCATCAATTGCACATAAAAACTCGAGAATATTTCTTAGTACATATAACTTTTCTGTACCAATTTTATAAGTAACAGAAATACCATCTCTATCAAAACTAATATTAGCAAATAAACGGATCTTGTCCAGTATTAAATTAGCTTTAAATTCACTTTCACTATCTCGAGCAAAAGTCTCGATAAATAGTTTTGAGTTTCGTTGCATTTGGTTTTCTAGCCATGAGCGGTGTCGTTCTTCTTGCTCTTTTTTAGGATTGTAGTAATAAGGAAATTGGGTTGGAACAATATCCTCTAACGCCAATATAACAGCACCAATGTGTCCACAAGCAACGCTGTTTTCTTCACAGTAAGGACATTCACAGTAAAAGCTTAAAATAATTCCGTCATCATTAAAAGAAAGAAAACAAGCGTTTTTATAACCATAAACATTGGTAATGGCATTTACTTCAAAACAATTTTGTATTTCATTATATTGTAATTTTAACTCTTCTATGACGTTATTACGTTGATGATAACCTAAAGCTATTTGCCAATTACGATCATTAAAGATTCTTGACTTTTCACTTGCTTGAATAAACACGTACATCCCTCCAATAAATTAAGTTAAGTTTACCATATATCAAAGAAAATAAAAATATTAATTGACTATTTGTAGAAAACTGTTATTATTATTAACGAGCCGACTATCGAGAGATAATCAAATTTTTAAAACCGTTAGCTAGATACGGAATATAAAATGCTAGCAATTGGAAATTGCCTGTAATGGGCTTTTTTTTATATCATAAGCATTA
>JAVWIF010000057.1:0-10767 GCA_036639635.1 Longicatena sp. | reverse complement strand
TTATCGTTATCGCCATGAGAAAAGATATGGAAGTTTATAAAACAGCTGTCAAAAGAAAAAATAGGTGAATTCCTATTTTTTATCTTTCTGAATTATAACTCATTGCTTTTGCTTTATAAATCAAAGAGGCTTTATCACCTTTATAGCATAACCAACGAATATATACCAATCGTACAATGACTACTCCAATAAAACCGATTGTCATAACAAGCCCATATAAAGCAACTTCTATTGGTGGGATACTTTGAAAGATCGTAATGCATTCTTGCCATCCATCAAAAAGCATCATCGTGCATAACAACGTAATTAAGGAAGAGTAAAAAATGACTTTACGAATTATATGATTGACAACCATACTTGCAATAAAGGTACAAGCAAGTAAAATACCTAAACCAAAAAACAAGCAAAGTTTACATACTTTCCAAATCTTAACATAATATAAAGCAACCATTGTCTCACTTGGATGATGATATATTATATCAATGATAATATTCATTAACCAATTATTTGTATTGATCACTCCAATATCGTAACAAGCACTCAAATACATCATCATGCTCATCCAACAAACACTTAATACACTTAAAACAATCGGTCGTATTTCAAACTTAGTAATCTCTTGTTTCATTATATTTCCCCCATATTCCCCTTTTGAATTAGATTTATTATAAAACAAAACGAAACGTAATGCAAATTCTAATTTTTGATAGAAAAAAATCCTACAATGGAATTCCATTGTAGGATTAATTTTACTCTTGTAAACCTTGAATCATACTCCATAATGCTGCTGCTGAATTGAAGTTTTCAGGAACAATATCTGGTGCACTTACTTCAATATCAAATTCATCACTAATCTCTGATACAATTTGAAGAATTGATAAAGAATCCAATAGTCCATCATCAATTAAGGTAGTGCAGTTTTTGAAATCAACATCTGGGTTGATTTCTTCTAAAATCTCTAATAATTTTTCCATTTGTAAGTTTCTCCTTTATACATTTTTATAATTCAAAATATTCGTTTCGAATCTATCTCGCATTATATCATATCCATCACTTTTTGTGAAAAGAAATATTTTTGGTAAATCTCTGCTAAGGAATAAACCAATACTTTCACTCATGGAATATGCACCAACACGTTGAAACTCTAATATATCTCCAATTTTAGGATTTGTTAGTGGTAAACTTTTCACAAGATTATCATTAATCGTACATAATGACCCACAAATGTTATGCTTGCTAGATTCACCTAGTGAAGTTTCCTTACTTAAATGACGATAGTATGGTAGTTTCATCGCTAACATTTGTCCAAAGTAATTCATTTGATGAATTCCACCATCAACAATACAGAAAGAAATATCTTTATTGTGTTTTTGATCCACTATTTGTGTATAGTAGGTACCACAACTTGCGACAATAAATCTTCCTAATTCTAAAGTGATTTGTCCTTTGAAGTGTAAATTATCTAACAGTGTTTTAAATTCTTCTAACAAAGCCACTTCATCATAAGGTTTCTGATCTTGAAAATATTCAACAAAGAAACCAGGTCCAAATTCTAATTCTTGGGCAACATAATCATACTCATTAGCAAGTTTTGTTAAAACTTCATCACAATATGCTAGTTCTTCAGTATACTTAGAGATTCTTTTACGTTGTGTTCCTGAGAAGTGTTGAATCCCAATAATATTTATATTAGGATACAGTGCACGCTCTTTAATTAATTGACATACTTCACTTTCATCAATTCCAAATTGATTACCAGTGGTAAGACGTAATAAGACACGAATAATTATATTATTTTCAAGTGCTGCTTTATTTAATAAATGAAATTGTTGTAAAGATTCGGCTGTATACGTAATACTATCACGATAGGTAGCAACGATTCTTAATGTATCTAGCTTTTCTTTATAAACCCCTGAAAGAACAACTTTTTCCATTGGAATATTGGCACGCTCACAAATCTTAAATTCTCCTGGAGAACAAACTTCATAGCGATCAATATCATTTGTAATTGTTCCAATGACAAATGGATTGGCTTTCATGGCATAGCATAAATGAACCTGATTACCTAAGTGTTCACGTAATAGTTGAATACGTCTTTTTACTTCATCACAATCAAATACATAAGCCGGTGTACCAAGGTGTTCGATTACTTCATTATACGTTGGTTGTACCATTATTTTTTCACCCCAATCATTTCTTTTAATTTATTACGATCAATTTTTCCATTCTTTGTAATTGGAAATTGTTCTACTTGTTTAAATACATTAGGAATCATAAAGACTGGTAATGTAATCTTTAATTCTTGAATTAATTCCTTACGTTCGATATCACCATTATAGAAACCATATATTTTATTGTTTTCAAAGATACAACAAGCACGTTCTATTTGTGTTACTTTTTCCATCATACTTTCAATTTCGCCTAATTCAATACGATGTCCCATATGTTTAATTTGAAAGTCTTTTCTAGAAGCAAAACAGAAAAGTCCATCTTCATTATAATATCCTAAATCTCCTGTACGATAAATCGTTTCTAAGTAGTTTTTGTTCAAAGGATTTTGAACAAATGCTTTTTGCGTTTGTTCCGCATTGTTATAATAACCTAGGGTTACCGCCGTTCCTGATACAACAATTTCACCAAGTTTTCCGACAGCACTTACTTCGTTATCTTCATCATCTAATAAGAACACATGTTCATTCTTAAATGGTATACCAATGGGAATCACATCTCCTGGTTCATAGTCTTCTTGAATGATATGGTACGTACAATTACAAGTAATTTCTGTAGGTCCATATAAATTTACATACATCGCATTTGGTAAGTATTCTTTCCAAACGTTGAGTTGTTTAATTGGCATTACTTCCCCACTAAACATAACTTTTTGTAACGCTGGTATTTTGTATTTAAAACCTTTTAAAATACTAATGATACAAACTGCTGATACTGCCCAAATAATCGTTGTTACATTACGTTCACATAAGTAATCTAATAGTTTTGTTGGGTTTGAAAAGTATTGTTTAGGAATGATTTGCATCGTAGCACTACTTGCTATTGTTGAATAGATATCTTTTACTGATACGTCAAAATCCCATGGGGCTTGATTACCAATGATGTCTTCATTTGTGATTTTAAATGTTTCCGTAAAGATATCAATAAAGTCAATCACACTCCGATGTGCCACTATGACACCTTTTGGAACGCCTGTAGAGCCAGAAGTAAAGATTCCATACAAAGGATCAACATCTAGTGCTTGTGCTCTAATACGCGCTAATAAGGCTTCATCCATGTCTTGTTTTAAATCCAACACATCGATACAAGTACCCTTAAATTCAAGTTTTTCAAAATCTTCTGCAGCACTATCTGCGCTCACAATGAAATCAGATTCTAAGGTTGCTAATATATGATCCACGCGTACTTTTGGTTGTTTGGTGTCTAGCATGACATAAAAACACCCTGCATACACAATACCAAAGAACAACGTCATCGTTTCTACGCTTTTTTCCATGTACACTGGAATTGGCGTTCTTGGCTTTACTAGTTTTGCTAAAGAAGAACCCATACGTTTACTCTCTATTACTAGTTCTTGATACGTAATACTTGTACTTTCATCTTGGAAAGCAATTTTATTAGGAAACTTTCTAGCACTCTCTTCTAAGTATTCTAAAACATTAATCATGGTTATACCCCTCGTTTCTTTTAATCAATGACGCCTTGTTTTCTTAAATCCTTATAAGTCCAATATTTATGATAGTCGCTCTTTATCTTTTGGTCTATAAATTCATAGACTTTCTCATATGTTTGATATTCTTTATCCCATTTCTTTTTCACATGATCATTATGATTTCCTTGTATTTGAAAATCTTTTTGTAAACGTTCCATTAAGTACTTCGTTACTTTCCGTTGTCCATGAATATTTACATGATCTTGATTATAATAATCATAATGTGGATCTAGTTTCATCGTATGTAATTCTTGATCTAAATCATAGACTTGAAAGCCTGCTTTTTGTACCATTTGACTTGCTGTATTCAAGATTTTACGATCGTCTAACATCTTTTCATCATAATAGCGCGGTGGTATCATAAATACCACATTCTTTGTGTCTTTCTTTTGTAAATATGCTAACAACTCTTGTAAATGTTTACCAGAGTCTTTATGTAATTTCGTTGTTTGGCTAAAGTCTATATTCTCTATAATATTTTCACGTTTAGCAAATGATGAAACACCGGCATATCCACTAATCGCAAGGTTATCTTTTCTAATCCTTGTTTCTATTTCCTGTAAAGCCATTGGTAATGCTTGCTCTATCTCTTTCCAATTGTCATGATATTTTAGAATGGGAAACTTATAAGTATCTTGATCTTTTTTTGGTACAACCTCACGTATGGTATCCATTTTATTTTTAGAGTATGGCATATTATCAATCCATAAGCGCAACGATCCTTCTTTATTCTCAAAGAAATCATTGTACATAATCCCATTTAAGTCAACAACAATTGCTTTTGGCTTTTGCCGGTTCTCACTTTCAATGATCATCGATTTAGCAATGCCCATAGGAGCCCCTGCGCTAGCTAATGCATAACTTGTCACTCCAAACTCATGCCAAGCAAGAGGCGCACTGTAGGACGTATAAACAGCACTAGAGCCAATTACAACAACATCCAAGCTATTCTTATCTTCCATAAAGAAATTACGAATACGAACATCTTCTGGAGCTAACGTTCTATTTAATACAAAAGCACTTCCCACATAACTAATCAATAAAGTACATACTATCACAAGTATCTCAACTCTAAATTTTTTCTTTATCTTCATATGTTTCACCACCTAAAATTGCATATAGACAAACTGATTTGCACTCACACCAGGTCCATATACTCCTAACGTAAATATAATGATAAAACCAATCATATAAATTAAAATCCTAACAATCATTGGTCTTTGCGCAAACCAATCACGTACAACCATCTTTTCTTGCATAACATCTACAACAAATAAGATAACCAAACAAACAAACAACGCAATGTAATTCTGAGCATCTAAACCGAATGATAACATTTCTCTTACAAAGTGTGGTGGTATTTGAAATACTTGAAAAGATTTCATTAATACATCCCAAGCATTTCCTAATCCATCTGCTCTAAAGATAATACAACCAACGCATGTAATCCAAAATGTTCGTGCTATCTGAAATACCATGAACCATTTTGCTTCTACGTTGATATGTAGTTTTTCTACCATCCAAGTAAATGCTGGCTTCAAGAAAGCTGCACTTGCGATTAATATTCCATAAAACAAACCCCATACAATATAGTTCCAACTTGCTCCATGCCATACACCTACTAAAAAGAAGACCAATATATTACCAAGTGCTACAGGTAATGTTAACCCAATAAACTTACCAAAACGTTTCTTTGTACTCTTCCCTAAGTTACGTACTCCTTTTGTTAAAGAGAAAGGATAGAAGACATAGTCTTTCATCCAAGCCCCTAGTGACATATGCCAACGACGCCAGAACTCTGGTATACTCCGTGAGAAATAAGGTCGTTTAAAGTTTTCCGCCATCTCAATTCCCATCGCTTTGGCACAACCTCGCGCAATATCAATACAACCAGAAAAATCGGTATAGTCTTGAATCGCATACATAATTACACCAAAAGTTACACCCATTCCAGAAATATCCATATAATGGCCAAATACATAATCCGCAATAATCCCCACGCGATCAGCAATTACCATCTTCTTAAAAAAGCCCCACATCATTAACTGTACTCCATAGACTACATTTTGCATATTCCCTTTTTCTTGAGAAAATAATGTAGGTGCTAAATCTTTAAATCTTCCAATTGGTCCTTCTATTATCTGTGGAAAGAAAGATACAAACAAAGCAACTTTTCCAAAGTTCTTCTCTGCTTCTATTTTACCCCAATATACATCAATGACATAAGACATTGTTTGAAACGTATAAAAAGATATCCCTAATGGTAATATTAAATTAAACTTTGGAATCTTACCGACAAAAGATATTGATTCTAATACGCCATTTAAATTAGCCGCAAAGAAATTAAAATACTTTAAAAATACTAAGATTCCAAAGTTTAAAACTAGTAACATCACAAGTGCTTGTTTTCGTTTCTTTTTAATCTTACTTTTTTCTGCTTTTCTTATTTTAATATCTACGTCTTTGTTATCGTTTACCTTCTTTTCATCCTTATGCGTGCGATCAATGTAACGCGCAGCACAGTAGGATGTGATGGTTGTTAAAATAATAAAAATAACAAACTTTGCACTTGCATACAAATAAAAGAAGTAACTAGATGCTAATAAGAACATCCAACGATACTTTCTTGGCACGATATAATAAAGTGCTAGTACTGCGATAAAGAATACTATAAATGCCATGGTATTAAAAGCCATATAATTTGATTCCTCTCATTCCTTAATAATCTTATAAATACAAAACCTTACACGTTATAAGATATCACAAATAGGCTCTAAAAACAATCTACTTATCTTCTTATTTTCTTAAGTATTCTAAAGGAATCCTGTCTATTCATCCCTTCATTTCTTTATGTTTACTCCTTATATTCTTACAATCAACAAGAATTTTATTTATTATTTCTCCAATTTTCGCTAGATATGAAAAAGAATCTCTTCAAAATCAAAGAAATCCTTCAGTTACAAATATTGACTACTTAGTTCCACTTTCAATCCCACTACGATTCTACATTCCAATAAGCTTTCAAAATAATATTAAATATTTCTTCTCTATTCTCTTTCGTATACGTATGATTACCAAGTATATCTGCAACCTTATGAGCCAAAACCTTACCCTCTTCAATAGATAAGTTTTCTTCTACTGCTATAGCATGCTGTTGTCTTGTATCATCACTACCATCTTCTAGTACAAATTGTGCTGCTATTCTTTGTTCATCTAATTTCATAAGGAACCTCCATTGTTCAGATATATATTCCTTGTTTATGATATAGCACCTAGCCTTCAATAGCAAGATAACCAACTAATTTATTTAAACAATAGGTTTCCTAAACACACAAATAACAAAATACCGTACTAGTTCAAATCGTTTTCAATTTTGATGTAAGCTAAGAGCCCTGTAAAATAAAATGGTCTCCTTGATAAGTATACTTATCAAGGAAACCATTATGATTATTCTTTGTATTCTATGTATCTTTACCAAAAGAATACGTTTAAATAGCTTTTAAAACCCTTATTAAACACTAATATTTTATCGAAGTTCTGCTTTGTGGAAATTCATGTGTGTCAACGCAAGAAATCCTACAATCCATACTAAGCCCACTAATATGATCATAAAATAATCAACATATGGTGCGCTAAAACCAGCAGTGACACTACCACCACCAGCAAATGGTGAGAATTTAACAATTTGAGCAAGCCAAGCGTATTTTGCTGTAGATAAACTTAATAGCATCATTCCTACTGAAAAGGTACAAACACCAATAGCCATTACAGTTCCAACTTTTTTCAAAGCAAACGCAACAAGTATAATCAACGTTGCTTGGGATATGTTTTGGATAAATATAGTGAAAAATGCAAGAATCATTCTTATGATAACATCACCTTGAAATCCTAAACCGCCACCTTTAGTATACATAATAGCAATCGTATAAGATAAGCTGTATCCAAGCATCATAACAAATGCTACAGAATATACACCTAATGCTTTACTAATCAAAATCTTTCCACGTCCGCCACCTGCAGCAATGCTGTCTTGCACCGTACGTTGTTCAAATCCAGCACAAATATAATATGTAATAAAAATAACCAAAATGATTAAATAAAACATAGGTGTTCCTAAACTGTCTAAAAATCCTTGAGCAGCTGTAGTTCCAGTACCCGTAGAAAGACGTGTCTCGTTAACTGAAGCACTCATGTTCGGTGCTATTTGACCGAGCGCAAGTAAAACAACCGTTAAAATCCAAAAACTCTTTAATTTGCTAATTCTATATAATTCGCTTTTAAATAAATTAAACATGAGCTGATTTCGCCTCCTCAATCATTGCTAAATAGTAACTCTCCAAAGTTTCTCCACGAATCTCCAACTGTTTAACAGCAAAACCGTTGTCGTTAAGAGCTTTTGAAACTACATCTGTGCGATCAACAAAATCATATAACCGTACAGAACCATCCTGATTAACCTTATAGTTAGTTGTCTTAAGGACAGTTTCCATCATACTAGGAAGACGGTCAGATTCAACAACACGAATAAGAACATGTTTCTTGCACGCTAGATCAAGATCTGCCTGACTGATTTGGCGGTACACTGTACCTTGATGCACGATGACATAATCAGTTACCGTTTCATATAATTCAGGTAAATTATGGCTAGATATTAGGATTGTTAAATTACGTTCTTCACAAAGTTTTTTAAGCAAAAGACGTACTTCAACAACACCTACTGGATCAAGTCCATTGATTGGTTCATCAAGAATAAGTAGCTCTGGATCACTAAGCATTGCTGTAGCAATACCAAGACGTTGTTTCATACCAAGAGAAAAGTTACCTGCTTTTTTCTTGCCAGTGTTACTCAAACCAACTTTTTCTAACATTTCGGTTTCTACTTTTGGATTGCTAATACCACGCATAAGACGTTGTACATACAAGTTTTGATGTGCAGTCATCGTTGGTGTAAGACAAGGATATTCAATCATACAACCAAGACGTTTTCGTTCATTTTCAAGTCCTTGTGCATCGCTTTTTCCAAACAATGTAATCTTTCCTTGATTTGCAAATCCCAATCCGGCGATCATACGAATCAAAGTAGTTTTCCCCGCTCCGTTTTGGCCAATTAATCCGTAAATTTTACCACGTTCTAGCTTCATATTTACATTACTAAGCGCATGTACATGACCATATGTTTTACTTAAATTTTCTATTTCTAAAATAATTTCACTCATGTTAAGATTCCTCCTTTTTCATTTCGAGCATAATCTAAAACTCTTCAAGACGATAAATACGCTCTTTTTTATCGTCAAATTTCCCCCAGTTAATTCGTGAAAACTTTTAATCTTTTTTCAAATGACGTTCAAGTCTATATCTTTAAATTAAGATTACTTGAATCATTTTCATTTGAATTTAAATACGCTTGATGCTTCTCAGAAAACCCGTTTTTACCTAAACTCGCTTTAAAACTGGTTTATACAAATTTTAGAAGTTGCGCGTCAATCTTGTTTCCAATTTGTTACATGATCTTCATTCTTTTGTTCTCATGCAACATCTTAGCTATTTTCATTGATTTTAGGGATTCATAATATTCTCTTCGTTTATCCCTAACGCTGCTTCTCATTTGATTTCTGCAATCACCTCACTCATGATAATCCTCATCGTTCTACTCTTTTTTCTAAAGACAAGAATACCTTTACTAAAACAAAGTTGAAGAAGGGTCAAAAAATTAGAAAACAATAAGATTGGAGATACTACTTCGCTTGTTCATGCTTATTTAAGTCTTATTGATTCTCACAATCTTAATAATAATGCTGTTCTTACTTATCGTTTCTCTTCTCCTGAAGCAGATATCGGTTAGAAAGCGACCTTGAAACCTTTGGTTTCAGTCTCTACACTATCACCTGTCATAACCCCAATCTAGGCATTGATTTACCCTGCTTCATATCTATAGAAAAAGCCTCTCACACGATGCTTTTACTACCATTTTTGACTCCGTTCAGTGATTTGAATTAAACCGCGAACTTCATCCTAATTTCATGTGCTTTGATAGTGTCAGTGACAACTATGTAACTCATGAATTTCTTTGTATCTCTTAACGAAGATGATATTCCATTTTGCTAAAATGCAAACAATATGGTTTATAATGGCTATATTACTAAAAAGCATCGTCATAAATGTCGTTGTCCTCTTGTTATGAGAAAAATTATAAATTACCTAAATAACGATAAGTTTTTTTAGTGTTCAAAGGCATTTCGACAAATGCCATATGTCCTTATTTCCATCTTCTATTCTAGGATTATATCATAAAATCCCATAAATGTACATAATTTATCCACATAAATTGGGTCTTTTACACCTCGTCTTTTGCACCTCAAAAATAAAAATTATCCTTAAGTCCTTTAACAAAAGGCTTTTTTATACAAAGTGTTTAAAATCCGTCATATTTAAAGATAGTAATTTAATGGGAATTAAACAAATAATTCTTAAATAACTGCACTTTGTAAGCAATAATCCATCAAATATATATGATATTAGATTTAAATTAAGTACTGTTTTAATCGAGTATACCATTAGATTTGCTTGTTTCCCATTCACAACATCTTTCTTCAATTCTAGTAAGCAAATAATCCTTTATATATCTCAAATGAAATTGTTTTACTTTCCCCAACAATTCCACTTAGGTCATTTAAAAAAGTAATTATTCTATAAGAAGGGCTTTGTATTTTGCATCATTTATCTTCGCTTACGCATTCTAATGGTGTTGGATCATATTATTAATGTTAATAATCCCTAATATTCCATTATCAATTTTAAATATATCGATCGCTTTGTTACTCGTTTTTAGATGTTATCTTTTAGGACTTGATAAAGGAGCTAAATAATCGATATATTCTTCATCTATGTAATAAATTTTAGAGGGTTCCTATCATTCATCTCCCTATATAAATAAATATGGCAATCCTTATGTTAAATGAGGATTGCCATACTTTTTTAGTTCCCTACTATGGCAAGGGTATTCCGACTTTTTTAATTTTCTTTTGTAGAAAATTAAACGAGAATAA
>JAVWIF010000056.1:0-12864 GCA_036639635.1 Longicatena sp. | reverse complement strand
CTGTATATAATACTATACTTACTCCTTCATGTCAACGTATTATTTATCTTTTTTTACATTTTTCTACGTGTCTTTCATGTAATCGGTTACACGCGTTTATGTGTTGTTAAATAAAAAAAAGCGCAACATTTCCCATTAGGAATCATTGTACTTTTCAGGCTTCTTGAATATCTTCTCTTACCCTTCCACAAATTGGGTAATTTGCACATGTAGAATTACAAGCACTTTCTACACTTAAACGAAGTTTAGCTGGCACTAGTGCCGTAATTTCATCATCATCATAACCAACTACAAAACTACGTTCATTAATCATAATTGGGCGCTTTAAGATAGAAGGATTTTTTTGAATTAAGTCCACTACCTCTTTCATTGATAAATCATCTAAATCTCTATGTAATTCTTGAAACACTTTAGAACGCGTAGATATAATATCTTCAGTACCGTTTTCTGTTCTTTGTAATAAGTACTTAATTTCTTCTTCTTTTAGTAAGGTTGTAAAAATATTTTTTTCAACGAACTTCATATCGTTGTCTTTTAACCATTGTTTTGCTTTTCGACAGCTTGCACACCCTGGAGATGTATATAAAATAATCATAATAATCTGCCTCCTTTATTCTATAGTCTATTATATATCATAGGCTTTTGATAGAAAAGCTATTTTTTTATTTTTTATTTTTTTACTTGTCATTCCTCTTTCATAATAGTATGATTATGGCGATAAGCAATACAATGCAACGAAAAAGTAGTAGTAAAATATATGGTAAAATAACATAGAGAGCTGATGATGGTGTGATTTCAGCATATCCCTATATTTGAATTGGAACTTTGGAGCATGTCTTCTAGTAAGACCGGTAAACTCACCGTTATGAGAAGTGATTTCAAAAGTATTGAAATAAGTCGGGTGGTACCACGCTTTAAAGCGTCCCTACAAGGTATTTTTTTTATTTAGAGGAGGATTTTATGAAACGTATGTTAAGCGGGATTAAACCCACAGGAAGATTAACCCTAGGCAATTATATTGGCGCTATCGCAAACTTTGTAGCCTACCAAGAAGATTATGAAATGTTTGTATTTATTGCGAATATGCATGCCATTACAGTCCCTATTGAAAAAAATGAATTAAAACAAAACACCAAAGATTTAATTGCCTTATACTTAGCTTGTGGTTTAGACCCTGAAAAAGCAACTATATTCCTACAAAGTGATTTACATGAGCATGCTGAATTAGGATGGATTATGACTTGTAATTCTTATATTGGAGAAATGCAAAGAATGACACAGTATAAAGACAAAACAGCAAAAGGTGAAACGGGAGTAACTGCTGGTTTATTTACCTACCCTGCATTAATGGCTGCAGATATTTTATTATATGATGCAGATTATGTGCCAGTAGGTGTTGATCAAAAGCAACACGTAGAACTGACACGCGATTTAGCAGAACGCTTTAATCATCGCTATGGTGACACATTTAAAATACCAGAACCTTTAGTTTCAAAAGTTGGTGCAAAAGTCTATTCTTTACAAGACCCAATGAAAAAAATGTCAAAATCAGAAGATAATCCAAAAGGAACCATTGATTTATTAGATGAGCCTAGTGTTGCACGTAAAAAAATCATGTCCGCAATAACAGATTCAATCGGTATTATTTGTTACGACAAAGAAAATCAACCTGGAATTTCAAATCTTTTAACAATTCTTTCTTCTTTAAGTGGTGAGCCAATTGAAGACATTGTAAAACGTTATAAAGGTATTGGATATGGAGAGTTTAAAAAAGAAGTAGGAAATGTTGTCTTTGACTTCTTAACAAATTTACAAATCCGTTATAAAGAAATCATGCAAAGCGGGGCAGTTGAAAAAGTTATTACCGAAGGAAATGACAAAGCTCGTCAAATTGCGCGCAAAAAAGTAAGTAAAGTTAAAAAGAAAATCGGTTTTCAATTATTCTAAAAATATCCCTAGAAAATGATTCATTTTCTAGGGATATTTTATTAAATTAAATAATTTTCATGAAGTAACAAGCCAATACAATAACACCTAATACAATACGATAATATCCAAATATCTTAAAGTCATGTTTCTTAATATAACTCATCAAGAAACGAATCACTAAAATAGATACAATAAAGGCTATCAGCATTCCTACGCACAACAATGCTATTTCTGTAGCATTAAAAGCAAAACCAAATTTAACAACTTTTAATAAGCTCGCACCAAACATTACTGGTATTGCTAAAAAGAACGTAAATTCTGCTGCTATGGTTCGACTTACACCAATCATTAATCCTCCCAAAATAGTTGCTCCACTTCTAGAAGTTCCTGGCAATACTGCTGCCACCAATTGAAAGACTCCGATAATTGCTGCATCTTTATATGTTAAATTTTTCATTGTTGTAATACGTGCTCTTTTATTCTTATTATTATTTTCTATAAATATAAAAGCAATACCTACTAGTACCAACATAATCGCAACAACAACCCCATTGTATAAATGAGCATCTAACCAATCATCTAACAAAATCCCAACAATAGCCGCTGGAATACAAGCCACTAATATTTTACCCCATAGATTTACAATATCATAACGAATAAGTGGTCTATTCTTATTTGTGAAATTAAAAGGGAATATTTTATTCCAGTATAATAAAACAACAGCTAGAATGGCTCCTAATTGAATCACTACTAGAAATACATTCCAAAATTCTTTCGTAACATCCATCTTCACAAATTCTTCTAATAAAATCATATGTCCAGTACTACTGATTGGTAACCATTCACTAATACCTTCTACAATTCCATAAAGGACTGCTTTTAACATTTCAATTAACATATAAACTCCTTTTTTCTACTGTGCATTCGCAATCAGTTTATTTATTGAGATACTCGTGTACCATTTCTTTGAATAGATCTCCTCTTACTTCATAGTTTGGAAATTGATCATAGCTAGAGCACGCCGGTGATAGTAAAATTACATCTCCACGTGTGGCGCAATGTATCGCTTCTTCTAATGCTTCTTTCATTGTTTCTTTGGTTACAACATTTGTAAAAATATCTTTAAATTTATCTTTGGTTTCACCAAATGCAACACATGTTTTTACGCATTTATCAAATGCTTTCAAATCATCAAAGCTAATGCCTTTATCATGACCACCAGCTAGTAAGATAATATTTTTATCAAATGAACCTAATGCCGCTACAACCGCATGGGTATTGGTCGCTTTACTATCATTAAAATATTTTATACCATCTTTTTCACCGACATATTCAAGGCGATGTTCAACAGGTGAAAAAGCCTGTATTGCATTTTGAATATTTTCTAAGCTAACGCCTAGTTTATATGCCATACAACTTGCCACCATTGCATTGCTTAAGTTATAATCACCTACAACATGAAAGTTTTTTTCCTCAAATAATACTGTGTCATGTAAATATACTCTACCATTCTTACGATATAAATCAACATCTTCTCTAATTAAAGAGAAATCTATGACAGTACATGGAATGTTTTGCGCATATTGCACCACTGTTTCATCATCGACATTTCTTAAAAACCAATCTTCTTTTTTACAATTTTCATAAATCCTCATCTTAGATTCATAATATGCTTCTACACTACTCATATAATCTAGATGATCAGGTGCTAGGTTGCACACTACGCTAACACTTGGCCGAAAGGTATCAATACCTAATAATTGGAAGTTGCTTAATTCTAAGGCAACATCTTTTTCTTCCTCTTCATAAATTTGCGCTAACTCACTTAAAGGATAACCAATATTTCCTGCTACTATTGCTTTTTTATTATATTTTAACATTTCGTACAACATAGTTGTAATCGTTGTTTTTCCATTGGTTCCACTAATGGCTCCATAGTTAAATTTTTTCGCATAGCGATACCCTATTTCTACTTCAGTTAAAATTTGCACTTCATGGTCTACAAAGTATTTAACAAAAGGGACACTATATTTGATACCTGGATTTTTAACAACAAATTCCCAATCAGTATTTTTTAATATTTCTGGATGTCCTTTTTCATATACTTTTATACCCAGCGCACATAGTTCTTCTTTTTGTACAATTTCATGCATATCACTAATTGTCACGTGATACTCATGCGCTTGTAATAATTTTGAAACCGCCACTCCACTACGCGCCGCTCCAATAACCAACACTTGTTTTTTCATTTTATAGTACCCCTAGCCATAAACCAATGGCTGCAAATATAAATCCAAGACTCCAAAACATTAATACCACTTGTGTCTCTTTCATACCACCTAATTCGAAATGATGATGTAAAGGCGCCATTCGAAAGACTCTTTTCTTTGTTAATTTATAAGAAGTAACTTGAATAACAACAGATAACAATTCCATTACAAACACGCCACCAATTAACACTAGTAGCAGTTCTTGTTTTAATATCATTGCACTAGCCGCCAGTAATCCTCCAATTGCTAAACTTCCTGTATCTCCCATAAATATTTTTGCAGGATGTAAATTATAGCGTAAATAGCCTAACAATGAACCAGATACGGCTAAAAGAAACAGCGCTAAATCTTTATTTGATTGTAATAGCGCAAAGATAATAAAGGGAGCAATCGCTATTAATGAAGTACCTGCACTTAGTCCATCTAATCCATCTGTTAAATTAACTGCATTGGATTCAGCTGTAAACATAATGAATACCAAGATAAAATAAAGGAAGCCTAAGTCCAAAGAAACATGTAACACTGGAATCATAATTGTAGTCGGCGCAATCGATTGATAAATAAAATAAAAAATTATCGCTAGTATTGATTGCATCAAGAATTTTATAGATGGTTTTAAACCATCGTTATTCTTTTTTACGACAATTAAGAAATCATCAATAAATCCAATTAGGGCATAACCTATATAGGCAAATACGACAATAAGCATTTCTTTAGAGGTAAATGCTTGATAGTCTAATATTAGCAATACAAGAACTGGAATAATAACAAAGACAATTCCTCCCATTGTTGGTGTTCCAGTTTTTGCTATATGGCTTTGTGGACCTTCTTTACGAACACTTTGACCAAATTTTATTTTATGTAGAAACGGAATTAGTTTTGGCATGACAAGCAAGGTTGCTACCAAACTACTTCCGAATACGAGTAAATACTTTATTTCCACGCTAGTTCCTCCTTAACAAGTCTTTCACGAACAATTTTTCTATCTGAAAAGGGATATGTTTTACCATAAATGGTAATCCCATCTTCATCCCCTTTTCCAGCGATTATTATTATATCACTATTTTGTGCAATTTTAATAGTATGTTTTATCGCAAAATAACGATTTTCATATACTTTAACATTTGCGGGTCTTGAAATCATCATTTCGTTCAGGATATCGCATGCTCTTTCATCACGTGAATTATCACTTGTATAGATGGCAATGTCGCTTTCTTCACTCGCTATATCTGCCATTAACTTCCGTTTTTTATGATCCCGATTGCCTCCACACCCGATTAAGCAAATGACACGTCTTTTTTTTACTTTATTAGCAAATTGAAGTAAAGTTTTTAGTGCTTCTGGGGTATGTGCATAATCAAGCCAAATAACAAAATTTTTTGCTTGTATTACTTCCAATCGTCCCAAAACCGGTTTTATAGTTAAACAATCCTCTTGTAAGTGTTGTGCTTCAATTTTCAACAATCGACACAATACAATGGCTTGCGCAATATTATATATATTCATCATTCCTAACAAACCACTTTGATAAACAACCTTTTCCATTTCAAAAGAAGAATGTACTGCATCTAGCACCACATGAGATATACCAAAGTGTGATGCTTTTAGCCCCACTCCAATACAAGAACACTTTGTTAAAGCAGGTAAATCAAACAATAATGGACAATCTGTATTGTACACAAGAAAACCTTTTGGTTTTACATATTTACGTAATTTGAATTTTGTATATTGATAATGGGTTTTTGTTAAATGGTAGTCTAAATGATCTTGGCTAATATTGGTATACACAATTGCATCAAACGTTATGAAATTAATTCTATTTTGATCAAGAGCATGGGAGCTCACTTCCATAACAATAGTATCAATTCCGTTTCCATTTGCTTTTCTAAAATAATTTGCTAGTTGAAAACAACCCAATGTTGTATTACTAGTGGTTTCTTCATATCCTTTATATTTTACAAAACCAGTTCCTAGTTGCATCACTTCTTTCTTTTCCATCTTTAAAAACTGACTAATAATAGAAGCGACACTTGTTTTTCCATTGGTTCCAGTGATACCAATCACGCTAATATTATCGCATAAATTACCATAATATAGTTCAATCAATGTTTGAATCTTT
This sequence comes from Longicatena sp., assembly GCA_036639635.1. Taxonomy (GTDB): domain Bacteria; phylum Bacillota_I; class Bacilli_A; order Erysipelotrichales; family Erysipelotrichaceae; genus JAVWIF01. Next base: position 6,546 of record JAVWIF010000056.1, on the reverse strand, counting down.
GTTTCTATATGTTCACATGTATAAACATTTTTACATAGTAAGCTACCTTCACAAAGTACAACACCACCGTTGTTTAGCGCTTCTTCAATATGTTGTTGTTGTTCTATTTGATTTCCTTTTCGACAAACAAACAACCAATCTTTCACAATCTCTTTACTATGATCACTCATCCCTAGCAATACTCTATGATCATTACAAGCAATATGAAACATTTGTAATACTTCACTTAACTTTATCATCTCCAAGATAAATCCAAACCTCCCCACCTTCTTGTGAAAAACTTGTACCTGCATTTGGCATCTGTTCTAAAACGGTTTCTCCTTCTCCGATATACGTAAAATTAATTCCTTCTTGTATGACATCTTTCTTCTTTTTTCCAACAAAATCTTGTACCTTTATATTTTCTGTTTCAGGCCAAATCAGCTTCTTTGGTATTTGTTTATCAACTTTTTTAACTTTCAAGTATGGTAAAATATCTTCGTAACAAGCTTTGATAACCGGTCCTATAACAGTCCCGCCATAGAGCACATCATTTTGTGGACTATCCGCAGCGATATATAATACAATTTCTGGATTACTCATTGGTGCCGCACTCAAAAAAGATAGAATATAATTCGTGCTTGAATATACTCCGTTTTCAGCAATTTGCGCTGTTCCCGTTTTTCCTCCAATTTGATAGCCTTCAATATATGCTTGTTTACCTCCACCATTTGCCACCACGCTTTCTAAAGCATAACGCATTTGTTTACTTGTTTCTTCACTTATTACTTTCCTTTTTTCAATTGGTTTATATTCACTTACAATATCATGTGTAGTCGCATCATGAATACTCTTTGTGATATACGGTTGATATAATGTCCCGCCATTTACAACTGCGCTAAATGCGCTTACTAACTGAATCGGTGTTACACTAATTCCTTGGCCAAAGGCAACAGTGGCTTGTTCGACTTCTCCCATATCACTCTTTTTAAACATAATACCGGTAGACTCTCCAGGTAAATCAACACCAGTTTTTTCACCAAAGCCAAACTTTTTTACATACTTCACTTCATTATCTAGCCCCATTCTTCTCGATATTTCTACAAAGCCTGGGTTACTTGAATTCTCTAACACCTGTAAAAAAGTTTGCAATCCATGTCCTCCTGCTTTCCAAGATTTTATTCTTGCTCCTCCAACGTTTTCATATCCACGATCAAAGTACGTATCCTTAAACATATCAAAGAGCTTTAAGTCTAAAGCGCTCGCAAAGGTTACGGATTTAAAAGTAGAGCCAGGTTCATAGCTTTTCCATATCGGCAAATTTCGATTGTACACATCACTTGAATACTCCTTATAATGATTGGGATCAAAATCAGGTTTAGATACCATTGCTAAAATTTCTCCTGTTTTAGGATTCATCGCAAGTGCTAATGCCGATTTTGGTTTATATCGTTTTACCAAATTATTCATTTCTCGTTCTACTATATCTTGTATCTTTGCGTCTATTGTTAACTTGACATCATTTCCTTTTCCAGGCGCTACATATGTTTCACTATATAAATCAACATTTTGCCCTTTCGCATCAAAGGGAATATTTAGTGTTCCGTTTTTGGCAGCTAGAATCTTATCATATTGTAATTCCAATCCCGCTAATCCTTGGTTATCAATTCCTGTGAATCCTAATACTTGTGCTAAATATGCATTATTAGGATAATTACGTAAACTATCTTGCACTAAATATACGCCAGCTAAATCTAAGGCTTCTATTTGATTGACTTGCTCTTCTTTAAGTAGACGGCCTTCTGGCTGTATTTTTTGACTACTTACTTTTTTTGTAATCGTTTTATATATTTTACTTTCGTCACCTTTTAGAATTGTACTCAATTTTTTAGCAGTATCTTTGGCATCTTTAATCTGTGAAGGTACCACCATTAAAGAAACACTTGGTATATCATGCGCCAATACCGTACCATTTTTATCTAAAATAGATCCTCTTAATCCCGCTATATTAAAATCTCTCTCCCATAAATTTAACGCTTTTTCCATAATATCTTGATGATGAAAGATTTGTTCATAACCAAGTTTTGTAATGATACAAGCAAAGAGCATGAGTGTACATAAAAAAATCATTTGTATTCTTTTTTTTACTTGTCCTCTTATCAAACACTTTCACCTCATTATAATCTATGTTTTCACGTTCTCTTTCATGATGAAAAAAAGTAACACAATATACATTGCATTACTTCATTACAACTTTAATAATAGTATCAGTATTAATTGGTTTATCTTTAGGGATGTCTTGTGATGTTACGCTTCCTGTACCGCTCATTTGTACTTCAATATTTGTCATATCCCAAAATGCAGTAATATCTTTTTTTGTCCAACCACTCATATCAGGCATCATTATTGCGCTTCCATCCGTTAACAAGAATACATTTTGATTAGACACAATTGTTTCACCTTCTGCAGGGTATTGTTTTATCACACCACTACCATTTCCAATAACAATTTTATTAACAGCGATATCTGTCATTTTTTTATTCATATAGTCTAAAGAATGGTTTAATAATGATGGCATTTTATAATCTTTCCATTCTTTATATGTTTTACCTGGTGTTTCTTTCTTTTCTTCACCGGTAATATTTGCAGAAACGAGGGCTGCTCTCATAGCTTCTTTCATTGGTTCACGACTATAGTTTAAAATGTCCGAAGCTTGAAAAGCATAATAAATCATTACTTTGGGGTCATCTGCAGGAGCAGCCATCATAACAGAGTTCGTCCACATTCCCGTATCATATCCATTTGGGCCAGCGATTTCTCCTGTTCCCGTTTTTGCTAAAATATCAACATCACCCATGGCATAACTTAATGCCGTCCCTTCAGGATCACTAGCAACTTGTTTCATTAAACCACACATATATTCTGCCGTTTTCTTTGATATAGGTGTACCTACTTGTTTTGTATCGTATTGTTCTACAATTTTATGTGTATTGGCTTCTTCAATACGTTCTACCACATATGGGCGAACCATCTTTCCTTCATTAAATATGGCAGTATATGCTTGTGCCATCTGTAATGCATTAATAGAGATACTTTGTCCAAATCCTGTTGATAATTTATCTGAAGGATACGTCCAAGACATACGTCCTACCTCATTTGCGACAAAAGGAATATTTACTTGTTTTGTAAAACCAAATTTTTCAACATATTCTTTATACACTTCTGGAGACATATAACGCGATAACAACTCACAAATACCAATATTACTAGAAATTATAAATCCTTTATCAAAGGAAATTGTCCCATGATCTTTTCCTAAAGCATCTTTAATTGGTGCATAAGGTCCGTCTTTTGAACTTGTCCTTACAATATTTCCGTTTGCATCTAAACCGTAATAGAACACGCCACTATTAAAGCTTTGATTATAAGGGTATTTCCCCGTATCAATAGCTGCAGCATATGTAATTCCTTTCATTACAGAGCCTGGTTCATATAAATAATCAGCCGGCACGTCATTATAGTCTTTTAAATCATCTCGTTTATTCATATCAAAGCTAGGATAAGAAGCATAGCCTAAAACTTTTCCAGTTTCAACTTCCATAGCAATCGCCCAACCAAGTTTACCACCATTTGTTTTGGTTACTGTTTTTTCTAAACTACTTTGTAAAGTCAATTGTACATTTCGATCTAATGTTAAATATACATCATTTCCATTCTCGGCATATTTTTTAGTATATTTAGTTCCAGGTAATATGTTATCATATGCATCTTTTTGATAAACTTCTTCTCCATCACTACCAGTCAAATATTTATTTAATGTGTCTTCTAATCCCATTTTCCCAACAATGTTTTCTGTCTTTTCATCAAATTGCGCATACCCAACTAAATGAGAGGCAAAAGAACTCGTTGGATAATTTCTTTTTACGGTTTTTGTGAAAGTAATGCCTGGTAGATTTAATGCTTCAATGCTTTCTTTTACATTTGTTGATAATCCGCGACCTTTGGTTCCTAATTCGGTTTGATATTTCTTCTGTTGTTTCGCTTGTTCTAATTGAGTTGCGATATCTTCTTCATTCATTCCTAATTTAGGAGCTAACAAACGTGCTGTTTTTGTAATGTTTTGAACATATGCAGGTACATTATTGATACCTACACGTGATTCACTCATCATTGCAACAAGTGTAAAGGTATCTTCATCTTGTGCAATGACTTCACTATCGCGATCATAAATCGTTCCACGATTCGCTTTCACAACACTTGTATTCGAAATGTCGGCATCTTTAAAGTCTTTCACATTGATTCCACTGCGTAAATGTTTTTGTGTTACCATAGTAAAAAGGACATTGGAAATTATAAGCGTTCCAATAATCCCCATTATTACTGTCATTAAAAATAGTGTTCGATTGCTTCTTTTTAAATTCATTTTACCACGCCTTTAAGTTTACTTCTGTGCATCTTTGATAACGACTACATTATCTTGATTTGTTTTAATACCGTCTTTTTCTGCCATACCTAATACACGATCACGACTTTTTAGTGTGTTAATTTCTGCTTCTAAGTTTGCTACGCTCGCCTTTAGTGTAGTTACTTTTTGTTCAACTACCTGTGCTTCTTTCTGTAAGACAACATTATATGATTTCAAGCCAAATTTAGCACCTAGATATATGAAAATAGAAAGTGTAAAAAGTAGGGTTGCTAATCCTTCTACTCTCAATCTTCTTTTTCTTTTTACTATTTTTGCCTTTGCCATCATAATCACCTTACTCTTTCTATTATCCTTAGTTTTGCGGAATGAGAACGATTATTTTCTTCTAATTCTTCTTCCTTTGCTAAAATTGGCTTTCTATTAATTAATTTAAATGGGGCAATTTCCATATCCTTTGGTAAAATAGGGATACGTTTATCAATTTGTTTTGGAGTACTTACGTTATGAAATGCTTCTTTTACTAATCGATCTTCTAAGGATTGAAAACTAATTACGCTTAGTCTTCCTCCAACATTTAACATACTGATTGCTTCTTGTAAAACTATTTCAATTTCTTGTAATTCATTATTTACAGCAATACGTATCGCTTGAAATATTTTCTTTGCTGGGTGTCCTTTTTTATTTAATACTTTTGAAGGCAGTGCTGCTTTGATAACTTCTACTAATTCAAATGTTGTTTCTATTGGTTTTTCAATTCTTAATTTTTCTATTTTTCTTGCGACTAGTTTAGCATTATTATCTTCTCCATACTGATAAAAGATACGTACGAGTTCATGATAGTCCCAATGGTTTACAATTTCATAAGCATTCAATGTTTGACTTTGGTCCATTCGCATATCTAATGGAGCATCAAAACGATAACTAAACCCTCTTTGAGCTTCGTCAAATTGTGGAGAAGATACGCCTAAATCAAGTACCATACCATCGATTTCATGGATATCGTACTTTGCTAATTCTTCTTTAATCTTTGAAAAATTGTTATGAATTAGCGTAAAATTATTACCAATTTTATGTAATCTATCTCTAGATTCATCAATAGCACTTGCATCTCTATCAAATGCATATAAATGTCCTTTAGGAATTAACTTTAAGATTTCAGCACTATGACCACCGCGGCCAAGTGTTCCATCTACATAAATACCATTTTCTTTAATGGCTAAACCTTCAATACTCTCTGTCAATAAGACACTGTAATGTTTTGTCATAACATAAATTCTGTTAAATTTTCAGCAATATCTTCAAATGTTTCATTTGCGATTTCATCAACAGTCTCCCATTTTTCTTTTGACCATATTTCTACGTGATTGGCAGCACCAATGATCATACATTCTTTTGTTAACTCTCCTAATTTAATTAGGGATGCTGGAAGTAATGCACGTCCTTGTCCATCAATATCACATTCAGCAGCTTTACTTGTCATCATTCGTACAAACATACGAGCATCTTTTTTTGTTGTAGGAAGTTTCAATAATTGTTCGTAAATAATATTCCATTGTTCTTTTGTATACACATTCAAACAACCATCAAATCCTCGTGTAACAATAACTTGTTCACCTAATTCCTCTCGGAACTTTGCAGGTATGATAATACGTCCTTTTGCATCAATATTATGTCCGTATTCACCCATGAACATGACAGTCACCCACTTTCTACCACTTTTTGCTACTTTGTACCACCATTATACCTTTTTTAGCTCCTACTGTACATATTTTTTTTATCTTTTTTAATTTTCATCATCCTATTTTGATAAAAATTAATACATTTCTTACTCATAAATACAAAAAAAAGAAAGATTGCACTTTCCTTTCTAAATTATTTCATAACTTTACCGTGATAAATCTTCTTTATGTTTTGAGAGTTACCGTGATTGTTCTCGTTCCATATCAATAAAATCATGGATTCTTTCCTTCTCTTTTGATTGCAGTTGATCAAACATTTCAGCTAATCCATCTATATCGTTATTTTCCATCAGACTCAAATAATATTTTCGTGATTCAAAAGGAATTACAATTGGTATCTGATTGTCTGAAAGTAAAATATAATTTATCATGAGCCTTCCTGTGCGTCCGTTCCCTTATGGA
>JAVWIF010000055.1:8444-13311 GCA_036639635.1 Longicatena sp. | reverse complement strand
GTATGTCGTGCCGATTGGTTGTTTGAAAGATTAGGATGAATAAAATGCTGATAAGTAGAATTAAAAAAGTAGTAAACCAACAGATTATTAAATACAAAATAGAAACCTTAAGCAAACGTAAGAGAATTATATGCAAAACAATTGAAAAAAACTTCTTAAAGTGAAGAATTTATGCTAAAATATACATATTGTATAGGAGGAATGCCATATGAGTATCACTCAAAAATTCAAAGAATTTATTGCACCAATGGACGAAGACGATGTATTAGAAGTAGAACGTGAAGAAGAAGAAGCACATTCTATCTCTGAATATGAATCACCAAAATCAAAAGCGGTGAATCATTTACCACAGGACACAAAAATGGTATTATTTGAACCACGTTCTTTTGATGAAGCAGAAGAAATTGCACGCCGCTTAAAAGAAAACAAAGCAGCTGTTATCAATTTACATAAACTACAAAGAGATTATGCACAAAGAACGATTGATTTTTTAACAGGTGTAATTTTCGCTTTAGATGGAAGCATTCAAAAGATTGGTCATAATGTTATTTTATGTACACCTAAGAATGTTCCAGTACATGGACAAATTGATTTAGATGCAAGTGAAGAGGATTAATACTTGGATTTAGCATTAGAACATTTTTTGGGTAGTGAAGAATTCGTAAAACGCATCTATGATGTGATAGAACAGATGGAACGCCAAAAACGAATCTTAACTACTCATTTTTTAACGCCTAGTGAAGCACTCATTGTAGAGCGTATTTGTGGAAATACAATACGATACATAAAAGATGGGGGTTATGAAAATGCCCAACGTGTACGTATGATGTTCACCCCTTATGAAAGTGAAGAAACAATACCTATCAGTATTGTAAAAGCTAGCTATAATCCAAACTTCGGAAGCTTAGATCATCGTGATTTTTTAGGAGCCTTAATGAATATTGGATTAGAACGTGAAAAAATAGGCGATTTATTAATTATTGAACATGATTTATATGCCATATGTTGTCAAGATGTAGAAAATTATATTTGTTGTAACTTAACAAAAATCAAACGAACAAAAGTAAACTTTAAAGCAGTAGAAGAAAAACTGGTATATGAAGAAAAAAGAAACTATATTCAAAAAAATGTAACAAGTTTACGCTTAGATAGTATTGTAGCTGCTATTACCAATCTATCAAGAGCCAAAGCACAAGACTTAATTCGCGAAAAAAGCGTGAAAGTTAATCATCTAGTACTTGAACAAATAAGTTACTTATGCAATAATAATAGTACTATTTCCATACGTGGATATGGTAGATTTGTGTTTACAAAGGTTCTGAAGAAGACAAAAAAAGAACGTTTTGTTATTGAAATAGGAGTTGTTCAATAAGGTAGGGTGAAGGTAATGGAAAGACATGTATTTGATACCATGAGAAATGGGTATAATCGTTTTCAAGTAGATGATGATGTACAAAACCTTGAATTACAAATAGAGAACTTAACAAATAAGTTGGAACAAGCCTATAAACTTAAAGAAACACATGAAAAAAATGCAGAAGAAATACAAGAAAAGTATGATGCCTTGAGCGAAAGTATTGCCATAAAAGAAAAAGCAGCCTATGATATGACACGTTTGGCTTTAAAAGAAGCAAATATGATTGTTGATACGGCACATAAAAATGGCGATGTCATTGTACGAGAATCCTTGATGATGGCAAGAGAAATACTGAGTGAAATTGCGCGCTTAGGAAACGAAGCAAACGATATAAAAGGAAGCATGCGTGAAGAGATAGAAACAATACGTAAAGCTTTAGATGAATTTGAAACACCACAAATCCCGAATATGGATTTGTTAAAAAAATAAATGCTAAGAAAAAGACAAGTTTCATTTTAGACCTATGATAGAGAGTAAACAATTGGTGAAAGTTTATATAGGGATAATTAGAAATATCACTTTGGAGCAGATCATCTGAAAAGAGTAAGAAGATACGATACACTTGTCGTTATAAGTTGAGGGCTTTCGAAAGAAAGAACTAAGGTGGTACCGCGTTTATTATGACGTCCTTAGCATAAGGATGTTTTTTTTATTTTATTAGGAGGAAAAGTAGAATGGAATACAAAGACACATTATTCATGCCAAAAACAGATTTTGAAATGCGAGGTAAATTACCAAGCAAAGAACCAAAGTTTCAACAAAGATGGAAAGAACAAGAAATATACGAAAAGATGTTAGCAAAAAGAGAAGGATGTGAAGCATTTGTTTTACATGATGGACCTCCTTATGCAAATGGAGATATTCATTTAGGACATGCGTTAAATAAAATACTTAAAGATGTGATTGTTCGTAATCGCTTTATGGCAGGCTATAAGACACCGTTTATTCCTGGATGGGATACGCATGGATTACCAATTGAAACAGCGATTCAAAAGCTAGGACATAACCGTAAAGAAATGGAACTTGCTGACTTTAGAAAGCTTTGTTACGACTATGCATTAGAACAAGTCGCAAAACAAAAAGCAGGATTTCTTTCCCTTGGTGTTGTGGGTGACTATGATCATCCTTATATTACTTTAAATAAAGAATTTGAAGCACATCAAATTCAAATCTTTGGTCGTATGGCTAGTGAAGGTTTAATCTATAAAGGATTAAAACCAGTATACTGGAGTCCTTCTAGTGAGTCAGCACTTGCTGAAGCAGAGATTGAATACCATGATATTAAAAGTCCTACCATCTTTGTAAAGTTTGCTGTAAAAGATGGTTTAGGAATTTTAGATAATGATACAAGCTTTGTTATCTGGACAACAACACCTTGGACAATTCCAGCTAATCTTGCTATTTGTTTGAATAAAGACTTTACTTATGCACTTGTACAAAGTGAAAAAGGAAAGTTAATCGTACTACAAGAAATGGTCGATGCTTTATGGGATAAATTCGAATTAAAACAAAAAGATATTATCAAAACCTTTAAAGGAAAAGAATTAGAAATGATTACTTGTCAACATCCTTTATATGATAAAGAATCTTTAGTTATTTTAGGAGATCATGTTACTGCTGAAGCAGGTACTGGATGTGTTCATACAGCACCAGGGTTTGGTGCTGATGACTTCTTTGTAGGAATGAAATATGGCTTACCTGCTTATTGTAATGTTGATGAGCATGGTTGTATGATGAGTGAGGCAGGAGATTGGTTAGCAGGACAATACGTAGATGATGCAAATAAAACAGTGACGAAGAGATTAGATGAGTTGAATGTTTTATTAAAATTAGAATTTATTACCCACTCTTATCCACATGACTGGAGAACAAAGAAACCAATTATTTTCCGTGCAACAACGCAGTGGTTCGCTTCTATTGATAAAATAAGAGCACAATTATTAAATGAAATTGATAACGTTGATTGGATTCCTAAGTGGGGACAACAACGTATGCATAATATGATAGCTGATCGTGGTGACTGGTGTATTTCACGTCAAAGAGCATGGGGTGTACCAATTCCTATTTTCTATGCAGAAGATGAAACACCAATTATGGATCCAGAAGTATTTGAACATGTAGCTGATTTATTTAGAGAATATGGTTCTACTATATGGTTTGAAAAAGAAGCGAAAGATTTATTACCAGAAGGCTATACAAATGCGTTATCACCAAATAATATCTTTGTTAAAGAAATGGATACGATGGATGTTTGGTTTGATAGTGGTTCTTCTCATACAGGAGCAATGCAAGAGCGAGGTTTAGGATATCGCGCCGACTTATACTTTGAAGGAAGCGATCAATATCGTGGATGGTTTAACTCTTCTTTAATTGTTGGTACAGCAGTACATGGACAAGCACCTTATAAACAAGTACTAAGCCATGGTTTTGTAATGGATGGTAAAGGTGTTAAAATGTCGAAGTCACAATGGAATGCAGTAGCACCAAGTTCTATTACCAAACAATTTGGAGCTGATATCTTACGATTATGGGCAGCTAGTGTAGACTATCAAGCAGACTGTAGTATGAGTGATGAGTTGATGAAACAAGTGAGTGAGAACTATCGTAAAGTACGTAATACATTCCGTTTCTTATTAGCAAACATTAATGAAAATGACTTTACTAAAGCTGACTTACAGCCAATTGAAAGCTTACCATTATTAGATCAATACATGATGGCTTTATTAAGTGATGTTAATAGTAAAGTACAAAAAGCATATAAAGAATATCGTTTTGCGGATGTAACAAGTCTTTTAACAAACCTTATGACCAATGTCTTTAGTGCATATTACTTAGACTATACCAAAGATATCTTATACATTGAGAAACAAAACGATGTACGTCGTAGACAAGTACAAAGTGTACTTTATTACGCAGTTGATGTCTTAGTACGTTTATGGGCACCAATTCTAGTTCATACTGCAGAAGAAGTAAATGACTTCTTCCACACAGAAAGTGAAAGTATTCACTTAGGACGTTTCCCTGAAGTAACAACCATAAATAATGCTGATCACATCAAAGAAGATGTAACACGTTTATTAGCAATACGAACTGATATCTTTAAAGCACTAGAAGAAGCTAGAGCATCTAAAGTAATTGGTAAATCATTAGAAGCCCATGTTCTTGTACATGTAAGTGATGATGATCGTAAACTTATTGAAACTTACTGTGGAACTAAATTTAACCAATGGTTAATCGTATCAAAAGTAAGCTTCTCTATTGATGAACTTACTAAATATGATACTATTGAAGTAAGCATTGAAAAATGTGAGGGTAAAGTATGTCCTAGATGTTGGAACATTACAAACTCTAGTGCAGAAGATGGTTTATGTGAGCGTTGTGCTGCTGTTTTAAAATAATATAAACGTAGAACTTGTGGTCTTTCCTACACAAGTTCTTTTTTCATGTTAT
>JAVWIF010000055.1:0-8344 GCA_036639635.1 Longicatena sp. | reverse complement strand
TCTTTCCTACACAAGTTCTTTTTTCATGTTATAAACTACAAAGAGGATATAACAAACAGGAGAGGCTCTTTATGGAAAGCATGAGTGCGAGCCTTATTAGCAATCAGTATCCTCTTAAGTGCCTGTTATATATACGTAACAATCCTCATTCACTCACTTTTAGATGTTTTGTTTGCTTTATTTACTTTTATTGTACAAGGAGTTCTTTTAAGTAGTACTTCTATCTATAGTGGAATTGTTATAAAACTTCTATCAATAAAAAAAGAATGAGAAACGTTATATCCTCTTTAGTATTTACCTTATCCCTAAACAATGATAAACTTAAGACAAAAATAAAGGAGAGTCCTATGGAAATAACATCCCTAACCAATGCGAAAGTTAAACAATGGGTTAAATATAAAGAAAAGAAACAACGAGATTTAGAACAAAAGTTTTTAATAGAAGGTGAACATTTACTACAAGAAGCGCATAAAGCGCATCTTGTAGAAACTATTATTATTGAACAAGGACATCTTAATCCTTATCCAAATATTGAAAGCTATGAAGTAACGCCTGAAATCATGAAGAAGATAAGCGAAAGTGTATCTGGTACTTATATCATTGGTATTTGTAACTATCCTACATATGATACAAGTGAAGTTGGACATAAAATTATCGTACTAGATGATGTACAAGATCCAGGAAACGTAGGAACCATTATTCGTAGTGCTTTATCCTTTGGTTATGATAGTGTCTTACTAAGTGAACATAGCGTAGATGTGTATAATCAAAAACTAATACGATCTACACAAGGAGCTTTATTTCATATTCGTATTATGAGAGGTAATATTCTTGCTTTAATCAAAGACCTACAAATAAAAGGAATCTCTATTTACGCAACAAGCTTACATCAAGCAACACCTTTACAAGAAGTACAAAAAACAGATAATTTTGCCTTAGTCTTTGGTAATGAAGGCAAAGGCGTAAGCAATCAAGTACTAGATATAGCGAATGAGCGTGTTTATATTGAAATGGATACCTTTGAATCCTTAAATGTTGCTGTAGCTGCAGGTATTTGTATGTACTATTTTAAATAATATGATAAACAAAGATATAATTGACGTTTTCTTTATGGACGAATATTCTATCTTTTTTTTATAAATCGTGGCAATTTAGTCACAATTACATCACGAATAAAGCATTAATATAACAATTATTTAATTTTTCAAAAAAATCTTTTTTATAATTTTTTGTGCTATACTGAAATTAATTAATAAAATATTACTTACAATTTGTGTAATGAACGCATACAAAACAAGTCGTTTAACTTGAATAGCATTATACATACATATTATTTACTTTAATTAAGGGATAGGAGGATGAATAAAATGAATAAAAAAATAAAAATATGGAAGAAAGCACTTATTACTACATTAATTATATATTTTGGTATTTCTTCTTTATGTAATACTTCTTTCGTAAAAGCAGTAGAAACAAATCCTGCCCAAGTAGAAAGACCTGCTAATAATCCTTGGAAAGAACAGACAACACCTAGAAATAGAGAAAAGTTAGTAAGTGTTGTGAATAGTGATTTTAATATTCATAAAGATTTTGCAAGAGGTGCGTGGTGGGCCTCATCAGAATATTCTGATGAAAACCGAAAGAATAAAACATTTGGTTGGAAAACGCGTCCTATTAACAAGAACATCGTGGCAACTGATTCAGAAAAATATAGAATTGAGTTGCAAAAGCCTAATCCTACAGATTCATCGTTGCATACCTTTGCTTTGTCAAACTATGAAGGAAAAAGTGATAGTAATAGTGGTGTTTATGCTGAATTAAATGCGGCTTTAGAAGGTACATTATATCAAGAGATTGAAACCAACCCTGGTGAAACTTTATATTATTCGTTTTATCACTCCGTTCGTAAAAGCCAACCAATTTCGTTTAAATCTGATGAAACTAATGTGTTTAGTGAAACAGGAACAGAGATACCTGATAGTAGCGTAGCCATCAATAAAATGAATTTCTTGTTATCAGGAAAAACAGAGAAAGATCAATTTTTAGATACTGGATTGCCTGACATGGAACATTTTTCAAAATTTGATGTAAATGGAAGAGAAGTAGCAAGACCTTGTTGGACAATCGTCAATGGAAGTAAAGATTCTGTTGCAAAGGATGCGGAATGGGCTCAAAAAGGAATCAACTATGGTTGGCAATCGTTTTTGTTCTTTAATGAAAAAACACAGCAAAATGAAAAACGCTATGGTTATTTATATGATATGTGGGACACTGCTCATAACATTGGCGTTTCTTATTACAAAACACCAGCAAAAAATAAGGATGGCACTCCTTGGAATCCAACAACAAAAGACGAACCAGTTTTTGGAACTAATACACAAGATACGCAAGAGCAATTAAATGCAATTAAAAAAGCATCGTACACAGCTAATGATGCGTTTGAATCAGGAAAGTATAAAGCAAACGTTATAGGTTATTGGGATACTGGAAAAGATGAAAACGGCTATAGGAATGGTTGGAAACGTTTTCTAGGAAAATACGTAGTACCTACAGGATATAATATGGTTGGAACTGCTGATACAGTTGCACCACAAACATTGACGGAATATGCATATGAGTCAACAACATCAACAGGTTCGAAATCAGAGGGAAATTATCTTGATGGTGTTACTTTTAAATCAAGCTCTGATATAGGTGTTGAAAAGAAACTGAATGATAAAAGTCAAGCACTTCTTCCAGGATCTAATATGGAAGTAGAACTAGATATTACCAACTATGGAGCCATGGATGCTACTGCAATCACAATTAAAGATCAACTAGCACCTTTTACTGATTATTTGGACTATTTAGGCGATATTAAAGTATTTAACAAAACAACAAATACAGAAGTTACGCCGACAAGCGCAACGTATGACACTGCCAAAGGTACATTAAGTGTGACATTGGATAAAATACGAGGCTTTCAAACGAGAATAGAAAATGGAGAAGCTGTTAGTATTGGAGATACCATCGCAATCACTTTTAATACCAAAGTAAAAACGATAATTAATGGTACTTCAAGTGTATCTACAGCAGGTAAATACATAAAAAATCAAGCAGAAGTTACCTATAGTGATTATGATAAATTGACCAATGCCCCAATCTTTGAAAAAAATAAAGTTGCAGTTTCACCGGTTGTTAAAGCCTTTATTATTGATGTTTTCTTAGATAAAACAGCAAAAGAAGTTACTGGAAGCAAACCACAATATATAGAAAAAGATGCTGAAAGAAATCCTCTTCAGTTCTTTGAAATAAATTTAAATGTAAAAGGAAATATTGGACTGTTCACTAATAACATTCATTTAGATCAACCTGCCGATTGGCAAACATGGAATACAAGTAAAAACCCAGCAACGCCTACCATGCAAATAAGTCAAGATATAACTAAGGAAGATGGAAGTGCAGTTGATAAAGCTAAAATTATTGGTGGAGATGTTTTAAAAATGAACATCACTTTGAACAATAATGGAACAGCAGCTAGTGGAGTCAATATACATGAACTCTTATCTCCGTATTATGAATATATCGATATTGTAATGGATAGTTTTAAAGTAGATTTGAATACAGTTGTCGGTACTGTAACAACAGATGCTACAACAAAAAAAACTACACTAGATGTACCTGTAGGAGATATTGCTGGAGGAGGTTCTAAAACTATTACATGGAGTTTCAAAATTAGAAACACAGGAAAAACGACAGCAAATTCAGCAAATGGTGTGAATATTGATCATAAAGCACAGGTTACGTATAATACCGATCAAATGAATTGTTCTGACGTTATATCATTAACAATAGCAGCTGTTAAATTAAAAGTAATTGGAGATATTGTGGATGTATTACCAGCAGAGTTTGAATTAACACAAGAATCAAAAGATGCTATTAATACAAGTAGTGGAAAGCTAACGTATATTGTAGAAAATGGTATTACCACAATAACAAAGAAAGATGTGGGAATTGATTTAACTAATAAAGAAGACAATTTAACATTTAGCGTGAAACACAAATCTTATAACTATGGAACAAAATTCACAAATAATGTTGGAACTTTTAGCTTTTATGTAGATGAACAAGATCCTAAAATAAAATCGATAGCTAACTTTCCAATGCCAAGTGTAGCACTAAATCCAAAAACTACTGATGATAGTTTCACAACAAATGTCAAGACAAATCAAACATTTGATATTAAAACGAATGATAACTATACAAAAGGAAATAAGTACATAGAAGATGGCTGGAGTGTTAATGAAGGAAGCGTAGTTCTTTGCGATAGTAATGGAAAACCAAAGGATTATTCGATAGCTACAACAAGTGATAAGTTTGTTGCTAGTTTGGCAACTGATGGAAATTTAAATTTTTCAACGCAAGAAGAAGGTACGTATTTGTTGTATTATACAGTAGCGTATACGGCAACAAAAGGTACAGAAACAAAAGAATTAAAGTCAAGAGTAACAACAGTAGTAGTTACCACTACCAATGCTTCTACGAAACCGCAACTAATACTTAATAAAATCATAAACGGAAATGATGGCAAGAGTGAAAGCCGATTTGTATTCAAGATAAATCAAACCAAAGATAGTACAGGAACAGATGTAAAAGCAGGTACCTTATCTAGTGAGATTATCCTAAGTTCTATGGCTGGTAAAATGAGTCAATCATTTAATCTTCCAGAAGGAACGTATACAATAAAAGAGATTAGTACGATGAATTATACATTAGATGGTATGGCTGGAACGAGTGTTAGAGGAACAAGTAATGTGGGTACTTATAATACAAGTACAAAAACTTATGAAGTGAAATTAATAAATGGTGATATTACACAAGTAGATGTAACAAATACTAAATCTGCTTCTGAAGGATTAAGTGGTTCGGTTGATAATAACCTTACAACTGCTAATCCTTAAGTTATTGGCATCACAAATGAAGTTCTATTGGAACGTAAGTATTAAAAGAGACAGTAGCTACAATTAACAAAGATTTGTTAAATAGAAGGAAGGTGATTCTTATTAAAAAGAATGTTGGTAAAAGCATACAAAAATCATTGAACCACGTTTACCACAAAAAAATCGGTTTTAAGAAGTGTTCACTTTCTGTATCTACGATTATTGCTTTATTAGCCCTTTGTTCTTTAAGCATTCTAGCTCAGTTTAATATGCAAAGTTCCTTCAATAATGTATTGTCAGTCGGGAAAATGGGAGCAAGTATTGTAGAAGACTTTACTCCACCACCAGTATGGAATGATGAAAAAGTTATAAAAAAAGTGCGATATGAGAATACCGGAGATATAAATTTAGTTCTACGTATTCAATATAGTGAAAGTTGGATATCTTCAACAGGAGATTTATTACCTAATGCTATTGGTGGAGTTGATGTATGTAAAAAGAATTGGACGAAAGATGCCACCGGTGCTCCAGTAAAACCAAATACCTTACTAGGAACTGGTGAATGGGTAGATGGAGGTGATGGTTGGTATTATTATATAAATGTATTTACACCAGGTAAAAATGTTTACATTCTAGATAGTATTGAAAAATCAGCAACATTTCCAGCAACTCATAAAGGAGCAAAATACAAACTATCCTTTATTTATGAGGTTTTAACAACCAAAACAGATGTAGTTAGCAAAGCATGGAACAAAACACCAACAATAAACGGAAATAGTATTACATGGAGCTAAAGGGGGAAAAGAGCATGTTAAAACGTTTGAAAATAGTTACACAAACATTGGCCATTATCTCTTATGTGATAATCTTTGGCTTTGTATTAATTCTTGCTCCAATGGTATTTGGTTGGATGCCAATCGTCATCCAGTCTCCATCTATGGAACCTTCTATTAAAACTGGAAGTATTGTGTACTACAACAAAAACATCGATGAGAAAGACTTAAAAGTTGGTGACGTAATTACCTTTAAAAATGATGCAAAAGCACCACTAGTCACTCATAGATTAATGATTATTGAGAATGAAACAAAAACAGTGAGAACGATGGGAGATGCCAACGGTGTCTTAGATCAAAATCATTTACCAATCAAGAATATTATTGGTAAAGTAGGAACACTGTATTTACCTAAAGTAGGTTTTTATATAACGTATATGCAAAATCCAGTAGTTATAACAGTCTTTGCTGGTATTATCGTTAGTAATATAGTGGTTGGTTATTTCTTAAGTAAAAACGAAGGAGATGAAGAAGAAAACTAAATAAATAAGAATATTTCAGAAATAAATGTATGGATGAAAATGATTCATAGAAGTGAATTTAAAGAGGAGGGCAACACAATATGAAAAACACAAAAAACAAGAAACAAAACAAAGTTTCAATTATCGCCTTATCAGCCTTACTAGGCGTTGGTCTAATAGCTGGTTCTTTAGCTTATTTTTCAACAAGTAGTACATTCGATAACATTTTCACTGTAGGAAAACCTGCAGGAGGAATTGTGGAGACTTTTGATAATCCTTCAAAAGAACAAGTAGCTCGCGGTGGTGAATTTAAAAAGAGTGCACAAGCAATTAATACAGGAGAAACTCCATTACTTGCTAGAGCAAAGATTACAGCTGTTTGGAAAAAAGCAGATGGTAGTGTTATTAATGATAATACGCTTGGAGTTGGTGGCGAAAATGCAGCAAAATTGATGTTTGGTAATACAGCACCAACTGCAGATTTTTCTAAAAATCTATATACTAGCTTTGCTAATGATGTTACAGCAGCTGAACAAGCGGCAACAGCTTCTGCACCTTGGTTTTATAGTACGGATGGATACTTTTATCTAAAGAATAAAGTAGAAAAAGGTACATCTTCAGTGGCATTATTAAATGCTATTAATGTAAATACTAATATTGCCAATACAACAGTTACGACATACGATTTAAAGTATTCGAATGGTACAACAGATATAACAATATCTCAACCTACTGCAGCAGAAGCAGTTACACAATTTAATACAGATTATGGAACTGCTCATCCTGGTACCAAATACACAATTACATCCAAGAGCGTTGCTACTTATCCAGACTATGAAGGAGCAACTCTTACTGTAACGATTAAAGGTGATGTTATTCAAGCAGATAAAGCAGTATTTGAAAGTGTGAATGGTAAAGGATCAGAAGACAAGTGGGAAGTTCCTGCAGATATAGTGACAGGTTGGTTACTTAAATAAATAACAAATCGTGATTTATAAATAGAGATTGGAGGGATGCGGACTCTATGAATAAAAAGATGATATGCTTAGTGTTCACATTCCTTTTAGTGAATACGTTACTATGTGTAACAATACTAGGAACTAGTACTAGCAAACTCTATTTTGCGGAAAGTGATGGAAAGCTTTATTACGAACCACAAAACACACAAAACTTAGATACCTTTATGAATTTAGAAAATATGAGTGTAGGAACAACCTATAGGAATACGTTAGAAATTCATAATGGTGCAAATAGAGAGTATGAACTATTTTTACAAATATTAGGAGATTCAGATACATCTGCTAAAACACAAATGTTTTTAAGTAAGTTAGTAATGAATATTTATTATGATGGAACAAAAATATTTGAAGGAACGGCTGATGCTTTATCTAAATCTGAAAAAAGTATGGATTTTAATAGCTCAACTTCTATTGGTACATATAAAAAAGGTGATACTCATGAAATGATGGTAGAAATAACACCAGATAAAGATTTATGGGAAGCGTCTGATACAACGATTCGTTATGTTTCTATACTAGGCGGAAGTGGAACTCCACAAGATCCTTATGTGTACGGTAAAGAACAAAGTAATAAACCTGAAAAAGGGATGTATGAAGCTAGAAGTTATTCAAAGAAAGAATACGAGAGTTTTTTAGCAAAAACAACTTGGAAGTTTTATGCGAAAAGCAATGATGTAATTATTCCTATAGAGCCTCCTAATACAGGAAATAAATCAATGATTAATATTGCTGCAATAACATTGATAGTAAGTGTTTCTATTATGATCATTTTAGTAATTAATAAAAAAACAAGGAATAAAAGAGTGTGATCTATCCATACAAATGTATTTACACTTAAACACACATAGTGTAACAAATCTTCTTAAGTCTTTCTTCATAACCATTGTGAAGAAAGACTTTTAATATGTTTTTTCATGTATATAAGTGATTTGCGTCACACTATAAACGTAAGAGGGAACGAGAAATGAAGATTATTTTTAAATAAGACGTTATAATAAAAATAAAAATAAGTATAAAATGGTAAATAGACTAATAAAACACAAAATCAATCACGCATTAATCACATATATATAGTGTTAGGTAAATATTGCTAAATTATTTTCAGAAATTTC
>JAVWIF010000054.1:0-13445 GCA_036639635.1 Longicatena sp. | reverse complement strand
TACAGCTTCTAGACCCTTGAGGTCATTTTAGTCATAATATTATCGAAAGTTAACGGTAGAAGTCCCAACTTCAATGCGATATCATCGCATAAATGGTGGGAGTAGATCACAAATGTGTTTATTGTTTGCTAATGATACGATATGATATAACGTTAGCAAGTAAAGTACTTATGCTAAGAAAATTAGTGAAACTATGCTGCCATCTTTCGTGTATATAAAATTACTTATGTGTATCTAACTAGAATGGTAAACAAATGTACTCATGCGTTTTGAAACCAGAAGAAAAACCAGAAGAAAAATAAAGTTATTGTTTCTATTATTATCCATTCAGACTATAATGGAGTTAACGAGGAGTTCATATAATGAAAATCTTACTACTTAGTGATACACATGGCGCTTTAGACAAAACGAAAGAAGTTCTTGCTAAATATCAGATAATGGATGCCTATATTCATTTGGGAGATGTTGGCTTTGATGTAAAAGAACTTTGTGATTTTCTTGTCGTATGTGGAAATCACGATCATATAAAAGATGTACCTTATGAGTATATTACAACCTTTGAAAAAAGGAAGGTATTATGTTTACATGGGAATTTGTTTGACCAAGAGACACTACACGAGGTATTTACAAATACGCATGAAGAGATTGATGATTTGATGGAATTATGTATGAATACGTTATATGGAAAGCTTGCTAACTACGCCAAAGAAAAAGGATGTGATTGTGTTTTCTTTGGACATACACATCATCAATGCTTTGTAGAAAAAGAAGGGATTACGTTAATTAATCCTGGTTCATTATATTTAGGGACACCAAGAAATGGGTATGCGATTGTAGAGATTGTTGATGATAAGATAAATGTTTGTTTTGAAGCAGTATAAAAATGTTAAAAAACGGTAAAGTTACACATTCAAGAATAATTTTCTGTTATCATTAAGTTGGAAAAGAGAGGGAAGACTTATGTTTACGAGAATACTAAAAAAACTTGGATTTACGAAAGAAGAAAGTAGTTGGATTTTATATGATATTGGAAATTCGGCACAAGTTTTAACGACATGTACGGTCATCTTTCCTTTGTTAATTGCGAAGATTACACCAGGAGATAGTAGCGTTTATGTTGGATGGGCAAATGCTATATATGCTATTATTTTAGCATTTATATCACCGGTATTAGGAACTATGGCGGATTATAAGGATAAGAAGATGAAGATGTTTAAGTTTTTCTTGTTTATGGGGATATTTGGTGGATTTGGATTAGCACTTCCTTTTATTAATTATCAATGGGCAATTGTTATTTTTATTATAGCAATGTTAGGTTATAACGGATCTATCATATTTTATGATGCATTTATTGTGGATGTTTGTGATGATGATCGTGTGGATAAGGTATCAGCTGCAGGTTATGCTTATGGATATATTGGTTCTGTATTACCTTTTTTAATCTTTGTTATTCCTTTTGCGGCTGTAACACTGTTTGGTGATGCAAATGGTGATTTGATGATTGGTAGTTTTAATTTTTCTTATCGTATCGCTTGTGGCTTAACAATGGGGATGGCAGTGCTTTGGTGGTGCTTTTATTCAAGACCTATCTTGAAGAATGTGAAACAGAAGAAATACCACGAACCAGTGGAACATGTGGTGAAAGAATCTTTTGCTCGTTTATACCATACGTTTAGAGATGTTAAAAAGAATAAAAATATATTCTTATTCTGTATTTCTTATTTTTTCTATATTGATTGTGTAAATACGGTTATTAAAATGGCAGTGTCATTAGCAAGTGAGATGGGTATTAGTGATGTTATGAGTTTG
Organism: Longicatena sp.; assembly: GCA_036639635.1. GTDB lineage: Bacteria > Bacillota_I > Bacilli_A > Erysipelotrichales > Erysipelotrichaceae > JAVWIF01. Next base: position 11,636 of record JAVWIF010000054.1, on the reverse strand, counting down.
GTAGTTGTTATTTTCATTAATGTTGTAGCTTGTCCTGCTTCTATTGTATTTGGTCGTTTAGTTGGTGTATTTGGTTCTAAGAAAATGTTATATTTTGGAATATTTGGTTATATTGGCGTTGTTTTTAGTGGTGCGATGATTAAAACAAATCCAAGTTTTATATGGGTTGTTGCACTGCTAGTAGGTTTATTTCAAGGAGGTATTCAATCAGTATCACGTTCTTACTTTGCTAAACTTATTCCTGATAAAGCGGATAGCAATGAATTCTTTGGCTTCTTCTCTGTATTCTCAAAGTTTTCAGCAATACTAGGACCAATTGCTGTTTCTGTCATTATTATGATAACAGGAGAGACAAGTTATGGTATTTTAGGTCTTATTCCAATGATGATCATTGGGGCTATCTTCCTAGCTTTTGTAAAAGACCCTGAGAGTGAACAAATCATGAAAGCAAATCGAAAGTTAACGAAATAAAGCATCTCTTGCGAGATGCTTTATTTTTGAGATTGACGAATAAGGTTTAGCGTACCACCAGCTTTGATTGTATCAATATCAAGTGGCGTTAGATGATGTTGGACTAAGAAAGTAGTACCTTTTGTGATATTTTGAACACTTACATTTGTATCTGCTTGTAACGATAATAAATTGACTATCTTTAATTCATCGAGTTCATCGATGGTATCATAATCATTTTCTTGAACAAAGGTAAACGGAATAATTCCAAAATTAATCAGGTTTGCACGATGAATTCTCGCAAAACTTTTTGCGATAACGGCTTTAATTCCTAAATACATTGGAGCAAGTGCGGCATGTTCTCTAGAACTTCCTTGACCATAATTATTTCCAGCAATGATAAATCCACCACCATAAGCTAAGCAATCATCATGGAAACTAGCTTTTACATTCATAAAGATAAATTCACTAATCTTTTCTATATTAGAGCGATAAGGAAGAACTTTAGCACCTGCAGGGGCAATATGATCGGTGGTGATATTGTCTTCTACTTTAATCATAACTTGTTTATCTAGTGTATCTTCTAGTGGGGTGTTTAAAGGAAGCGGTTTAATGTTGGGGCCACGAATTACTTGCGTTTGTTTAGCAGTTTCAACATCTGGAATGATAATTAAACGATCATCAATGGTAAAAGAAGTTGGTTCACTAGGAATTGCATAATCAATTGTTCTTGCATCTACGATGTAACCAGCTAGTGCACTTGCTGCAGCACTTTCAGGAGAAACTAAACATACTTTGGCAGATAGTGTGCCACTTCTACCATAGAAGTTTCGATTGAAGGTACGTAACGATAAAGCGTTAGTAATAGGAGATTGTCCCATACCAATACAAGGTCCACAAGTACTCTCTAAGATTCTTGCGCCAGAACGAATCATCGTTGATAAACCACCATTTTCAGAAATCATTTGTAGTACTTGACGTGATCCTGGTGAAATTACTAAGGATACATTTTCATCGACTACTTTATCTTGTAAGATACTAGCGACACTCATCATGTCAGTATAAGAAGAATTTGTACAACTACCAATGGCTACTTGGTCAACTTTTAAACCTAATACTTCACTAATAGGTAAAACGTTATCTGGTGAATGAGGCATTGCAATCATTGGTTCTAAGGTAGTTAAATCAAGTTCAATCGTTTCATCATAAAGCGCATCTTCATCAGCGATTAATTCACGATAATCAGCACTGCGCTGTTGTTTCTTTAAAAACTCATAGGTAACATGATCGCTAGGAAAGATAGAAGTAGTTGCACCAAGTTCTGCTCCCATATTAGTGATGGTAGCACGTTGTGGAATACTTAAGGATGCAACACCATCTCCACTATATTCAATCACTTTTCCGACTCCGCCTTTCACACTTAAAATTTGGAGGACTTTTAAAATGATATCTTTAGAACTAACTCCTTTACAAAGACGTCCATGTAAGATAACATTGACTATTTTTGGCATATTTAAATGAAATGGCATACCGGCCATCGCACAAGCTACGTCTAATCCACCAGCCCCAATTGCAAATGCTCCAATACCACCAGATGTTGGAGTATGAGAATCAGATCCTAATAAAGTAGCACCAGGTTTACCAAAACGTTCTAAATGAACTTGATGACAAATACCATTTCCAGGACGTGAGAAACGTACGCCATGTTTCATTGCTACACTTTGTAAATATTTATGGTCATCAGCATTTTCAAAACCACTTTGTAGAGTATTGTGGTCTACATAACTGATAGATAAGTCAGTTTTTACTTGATCGACACCCATTGCTTCTAATTGTAAGTAAGCCATGGTTCCTGTTGCATCTTGTGTCAAAGTTTGATCAATACGAATAGCAATGGGAAAACCACGCTTCATATCTCCTTCTAATAAGTGTTCTTTAATAATTTTCTCTGTAATTGTTGGCATAAAATTCATCCTTTCTATAACTTCATGAATTATTATAGCATGAATTGCTGAAAATATTTCATTGATTTTATGAAAATTATGATATAATAGTGAAAGAATATTGTAAAAAAGGAGAGGAAGTCATGAATGAACAAATAAATGCCTTTTATTTAAAGTCAAAAGAGTATACAGAGATCGCAAATGATTTATATCGAAAATTTGATGTAAAAAAAGGATTGCGTAATGAAGATGGCACAGGCGTTCGTGTTGGTTTAACAAAAATTGCTGATGTTATTGGATATAAGATAGTAGAAGATGTTAAAAAAGATGCAAATGGGGAATTGTTTTATCGTGGTATTGAATTAAGAGATATTATACAAGGACGTAATTATGACACGATTTGTGGATATGAAGAAACTTGCTTTTTATTGTTATTTGGTTATCTTCCAAAACAAGACGAGTTGACAACATTTAGTACGTACTTAAAAAATCATTATGAGTTACCAGAAGATTTTTTAGAAACTAAGTTTTTAACAATGCCGGGTAAGAATTTAATGAATCGTTTACAACAAGCAGTGTTGGCTCTTTATGATTATGATGATGCTCCTGACAATATAAGTATAGAAAACACCTTGGAACAAGGCTTAAATATTTTAGCGAAACTTCCTAGTATTATTTGTTACGCTTACCAAAGCAAACTTCATCGGTATAGTAAAAAGTCTTTGGTTATTCATCAAGTACAATCAAACTTATCAATTGCAGAAAATATTCTTTATATGTTACGTAAGGATCATAGTTTCACAAAACTAGAAGCCCAAGTATTAGATATGATGCTTATTGTACATGCAGATCATGGTGGTGGAAACAACTCAACGTTTACGAATGTGGTAATTTCTTCTACTGGAACAGATATTTATTCCTCCATCGTGGGAGCTATTGGAAGTATGAAGGGACCACGTCATGGTGGTGCAAATTTAAAAGTGAGTGGCATGATGAAAGCCGTTATTGAAGAAATTGGGTATTGTGAAAATGATGTTGAGATTAAAGCATTAATCTATCGTATCATGCATAAACAATTTTACGATTATGCAGGCTTAGTATATGGAATGGGACATGCCATCTATACGTTAAGTGATCCTCGTAGTGAAGTCTTACAAGCCTATATAGAACGCTTAGCACAAAAGAAAGGGATGGAAAAGGAATATCAATTCTATCAACGCTTTGAACAATGTGCAAAAGAAGTCATCTATGATGTAAAAGGCGTGCATATTGCTAGCAACGTAGATTTCTATAGTGGGTTTGTATATGGAATGATGGGGATTCCAGAAGATTTATATACCCCTTTATTTGTGATGGCAAGAACAATTGGTTGGCTTGCACATAATATTGAAAATAAAGCTTTTGATGGAAGAATTGTACGTCCTGCAACAAAATATGTTGGAACAAGTTCAAAATATAAAACAATGGAGGAAAGATAAAATGAGAACAATCACAGTATTTAAAGGAGATGGCATTGGACCTGAAATCTGTAATGCGGTATTAAAAATATTAGAAGCAGCACATGCGCCTTTAACATTTGAGTGCTTTGAAGTAGGAGAAGCTGAGTATAAGCGTCATGGGTCACTTATTCCTGATGAAGCATTTGCTTCTTATGAAAAAAACAAGATTTTACTAAAAGCACCAATTACAACGCCTATTGGTAAAGGATTTCGTTCATTAAATGTAACCTTACGTAATAAGTATGATCTATATGCAAATATTCGTCCAGCAAAATCAAATAAGGCAGTCATTACACCTTTTGAAAATATTGATATTGTGACATTCCGTGAAAATACGGAAGATTTATATGTCGGTATTGAAGAACAAATTGATACAGATACAGTACATGCTATCAAAATTATTACACGTAAAGCAAGTACTCGTATTATTAGAGATGCATTTGAATATGCGATTGAACATAAACGCAAAAAAGTTACTTGCGTGCATAAAGCAAATATTTTAAAGATGAGTGATGGGATGTTTTTAGATATATTTCATGCGATAGCAAAAGAGTATCCTAGTATTATTGCAGATGATAAAATAGTAGATAATGTATGTATGCAACTTGTTATGCGTCCTGAAACATTTGATGTTATGGTAATGCCTAATTTATATGGTGATATTGTATCAGACTTAACTAGTGGTTTAATTGGTGGACTAGGTTTGTTACCTAGTTGTAACTTAGGAGATGAATATGCGATGTTTGAAGCTGTACATGGTTCTGCTCCTGATATTGCTGGTCAAAATATTGCCAATCCTACAGCTTTATTATGGAGTGCTTGTATGATGTTAGAACATCTTGGCGAAAAAGAATGTGCACAAAATATTCGTCATAGTGTAGATGCAGTATTACAAGAAGGCCGTATTTTAACGCAAGATTTACATGGAACAAGTACAACTTCAGCGTTTTGTGATGCCATTATCGAACATTTAAAATAATAAACAACTGTAAAAAAAGAAGTTCTCATAAACTATAAGGAGAACTTCTTTTATTTTGTGAAAAAGGCTTCATTAAGCTAATTTTTTATGTTCTAATTTGACCATCACCTAGGATGATATATTTTTGGGTAGTTAGAGCTTTTAGACCCATGGGACCGCGAGCATGTAACTTTTGCGTACTAATGCCAATTTCTGCACCTAGTCCAAATTCAAAGCCATCACTAAAGCGAGTAGAAGCGTTTGCATAAACACAAGCACTATCAACTTCTCTGATAAATTTTTTAATCGTTGTATAATTTTGTGAAACAATCGTTTCGCTATGGTGCGTACTAAAGGTATTGATATGATCAATTGCCACTTGTACACTGGAAACACGTTTTAAAGATATTTCTAATGCAAGATACTCTTGTGCGTAATCTTGATCACTGGCTAGTATACAATCTTGATCCAAACTACAAATATACTTGTCACCGTGGAGTTTAACGTCATGTTTTTTGAGCTCGCATAATACTTTTTGAATGAAAGAGTCTGCTATTTGCTCGTGAAACAAGACACTTTCACAAGCGTTACATACAGAAGTACGTGATGTTTTCGCATTGATAATAATATTGCATGCACTCTCTAAATCAGCATCAATATCAACATATACATGGCAATTACCAGTTCCTGTTTCAAGTAAAGGAACACTTGACTCTTGAACACAAGTTTGAATTAAGCTTTTTCCACCACGTGGTATGAGTACGTCTAAATATTGATTTAAACGCATGAATTCGTGGGCTACTTCATGAGAATTATCTTCAACAAAAGAAATGATGTGTTCACTAAATGCGCAATTGATAAGAGCTTCTTTCATTAAGGATACGAGCACTTTGTTAGAGTGGAAGATGTCCTTAGAACCACGTAACATAATAGCGTTACCACTTTTTATACAAAGTGTTGCGGCATCGATGGTAACATTAGGACGAGCTTCATAAATCATACCTACCACGCCTAAACTCACACACATGTTACCAATTTGTAAACCATTAGGACTTGTCTTCATTGTACTAATTTCACCGATAGGATCATCGAGGGCTATGATTTGTTTAATTCCTATAATCATATTCTGAATGCGATCTTTTGTTAAACACATACGATCAAGTAAGCCCTCACTCATATGGTGGGCTTTTGCTAACTCTATATCTTTTGCATTCGCATCTAGAATAGCAGGAGTATGGACTGCTAATAAACGAGCAATTTCAGTAAGAATTTTATTTTTATCTAAGCTTGAAGCATTATTGATTTGTTTAGATGCACCTTTTGTTAATTTACCAAGTTCAATAAGTGTCATTTTTTTTCTCCTTTATATCAAATAAGGTACCACGATATGTGTTGCTTAAAATATCATATAGGATGGCTGGCTTTTCACCGTTCGCAATAATCATAGGGATTTCATGTCTAGTAGCAAATTGAGCTGCTTTAATTTTTGTAAACATCCCACCTGTTCCTTGATCGCTTTGGGCATCTTTCGCCATAGAGATAATTGTTTCATCAATTTTAGAAACAATAGGAATGAGTTTAGCACTTGAATTCAGTGAAGGATCATCATCATATAAGCCATCAATATCGCTTAACAATATCAATAAATCGGCATGAATCAAAGAAGCACTAACAGCACTTAACGTGTCATTATCACCATAGGCGATTTCATCAACAGCGACACTATCATTTTCGTTGATAATTGGAATGACCCCATATTCTAATAGTGTCTCTAGTGTATTAATAACATTTGTACGTAAGGTATCATTTCTAGTTACTGTTTTTGTTATTAACAATTGTGCGATTTTTTGTCCATACTGAGAAAAGAATTTATCATAGATAAACATAAGCTCACATTGACCAACACTTGCAGCTGCTTGTTTTTCACGCATTAAAGAAGGACGCTTGTTCATACCAAGCTTAGCAACCCCTGCACTTACCGCACCACTACTTACTAGCACAATGTCTTTTCCACTGTTTTTAATATCACTTAATACCATAGCAAGCTTTTCTATTTTTTGAAAGTTTAGACCACCTTGTGGATGGGTTAAGGTAGAAGAACCAACTTTGACTACAACTCTCTTTATATTTTGCATTTCTTTCATTCTCTTACAACCCCTTTGTAAATTGTTTCTTATGCTATATTATAGACGAAAATGCATCAACAAGCAATTCATTCAAAGTAAATTCTGTAAATCTTTTAGTCTATTGTAAAGTTATCATGAAGTGAGCTTTTTTTGCTTTCATTGATTGTCACAATTGCTTATTTATCTGAAATTGTCTATTGATAATAAAGCGGTATCATTTTTCATTATATTTAGTGCAGTTTTGATTGTTTTATCTACTAAAATAATGCTGGTTTTGATTGCTTTATACAACACTTATAAAAACGTTCACATATATGAAAAAAATGGTACATTGAAACGAGAAAGAAAGGAGATGATATAGTATGACTTCTTTGATTTTTATGATGATCATGGTAGTTTAAATTCTTATCTTTTTTTTTACTATAAAGATATAAGAACTGCTTATAAAATGCAATAGAATACTTTGAATAATAGACGATCCTTTCATCACTTTTTTATTTAATGATAAGTTGGTGATAATTTCGGTGTTTTAGTTGAAATACATGAGAATTAAAAAGGTATACTTTTTATGAGATAAGAGGTATACCAAAAGATGAACAAGTATATAAAAGTTAAATAGTAAATAAAAACACAAAATAAGCTCTTTAGTATGCCTGAACCCCAAGATTATTTTAAAAACTCTTAGTCATAATATTATCGAAAGTTAACGTTTTCACTCCACGCGCAAAAAAAATACAGGGAAATGATTCAAATGTAAAAAAACTTGAATAAATTATGCGAAAGTTCTATAATGCTAAATAGAGCATAAGAAACAAGTGATATGTACTAGTGATTATCGCTCATCTATTTTTTATTATTTTCATACGTTGGGTTTTATATGTAGTGTGCTCTAGCTACTTATAAACAGGAAGAGGGCGAAAAAAATGAAAACAGTAATATTTGATTTCAATGAGGTTGATAATTCTCTTGAAGGTTCATCCTTAATTGTTAATATGTTTTAATCAAGAAAAGTACACACTTTATTTATGGTGTGTACTTTTCTATTAATTTAAAGGAAGGATGAAGGAAATATGAATAAAATATCGAAATATGTTATAGAAACAAAAACTGATGATAATAAATATGGCTTGATTTATAATACTAAAAATAATTATTTTATAAGATATTTATTATCTGATTTTAAAAATTCTAATGAATTGCTGAATTACCCTAAAATATATGATTTTCTTGAAGAGAAAAATTTTATAGAAAATGATAATGAAATTGAGCAAATTATCAATTTACAAAAAGAATCTATTGAGTCAAACGATACCTTGATGTTAATATTAAAAATAACAAAGGACTGTAATTTCAGATGTATATACTGTTACGAAAATTTTAAGCAATTAGAAATCACAGAAGATGTACAAAACGGCATTATTCAATTTATCGAAAACAAAATAAAGAACACATCACTAAAAAGAGTTGCTATAAGTTGGCTTGGTGGAGAACCACTTTTAAATTTGAATTGTATAGAATATATGGCTCCTAAAGTGAAAAAAAATATGTGAAGAAAATAATGTTAAATATTGTAGTACTATTGTTACTAATGGTTTTTTACTTACAAGTGATGTCTTTGAAAAGTTGTTAACTCTTGGTGTGAATTTATTTCAAATAACAATAGATGGTCCAAAATCTATACATGATATGCAAAGAAAGTTAATATCGGGTGGTAAATCTTATGATATAATTAAACAAAATTTATATGATATAAGCAAATCCAAAGCTAAATTTCAAGTTGTTTTACGTACTAATATTTCTAGAAAATTATTGAATAATATGGATGAGTATATAAACGACATGCTACCTTTATTTAAAGATAAACGTTTCTTCGCAATGTATCATCCTGTTGTTGATTTTAGCAATTTAAGTCATGAAGTAACTGATACAGAAGTTTTAAATGAGATGATTTATGCAATGAACAAAGGTTTCAAATTTCCTCAAGTTACAGAATATTTATATGGTGGCTCTACATTATGCTACGGTGCAAAGGAAAATCATTTTGTTATAGATACTTTAGGTCAAGTTTCAAAATGTACAGAAACAAATGAGCAATACTCAATTATCGGAAAAATGAGTATACAAGGTATTATAGAACCCAATTTATTCCTTAAATTATGGGATGGAGCAAGAATATCTACAAAATGTTTGACTTGTAATAGCATTTCATCTTGTGGAGGTGGCGCTTGCCCTCTGTATTATTTAAAACATGGTAAACCGAGATGTATGAAGTATAAATCAATCCAGAACAAAGAAGAATTATTAAAAATAGCTGAAAAGCAACAAGCATATAATCTTACTCTTCACTTATAATATTATATAGCATGTGCGTTAATTATATTATTGTTAGGATTGGAGGAAACAATATGAAACTATTTAAATTAAATTGTGTAAAAACATCTGTCATAATAGCTATCTTTGATGCGCTAATTGCTGTATCCTTAATGAGTTCTTTAAGTCTTTTAGTAGTTGATAATATAAGTGATTTAACTAAGAATGCAATTATAGTGGTTACCTTATATTTGCTAAAACACGCTTTTTATGCTTTGGATGAAAGAGGTAAAGCTGTCGGAAACTATTATCTTAAATTGCAGCTTAATCATTGGATGGATAACTTTATTTCTAAAAAAACATATCAAGATTTTAAATGCAAGGATTGTGGAGAATATGCTTCATTATATGTGAATGACATTCCAAAAATTATAAACTTGATGTTTAATCGCTTAGTCACTCTATTTTATAATGGTACTTTATGCCTTTTTGTACTTGTGGCATTATATAAAATTCACTGGATTATGCTTGTAATGGGAATAGCAATGATTTGTGTTATGTCTATCTTCCCTATGTTATTTAGTAAAAAGCTAAATAAAGCAATTTTAAAAAGTCAAGATAGCCAAGAAAAGTTTTTGAATAAGACAACTGAATTAATGCAAGGATTTGGTGCGTTTTTAGAAAATAAAGCATTTAATTTGTTTTTTAAAAAATCAAATAAAATAAGCGTTTTGTTTGCAAAAAGTATATGTGAAGTTGATAGTTTTGCTGGTGTAATGTCCGCTGTTATTGACTTCATGGGTTCTCTCACTTCGACTATTAGTCTTGTTTTATTGTCTTATTTAGTTATACAAAAACAAGTTCCTGCAGGTTCACTCTTAGCTACTATTTCTTTAATGCCTGCACTTGGTACATCGACTTCAGAATTTATATCTAATAAAGTTTTTTACAAATCTGGCGAAAAGCTATTTAATCAAAAATTTTGTGATGTAGAAACTGAATTTTCAAAAGAATTTTGTAAACCATTCTTTTATAAGTCTAATGTATCTACACAGAATAAAAACATAGATAAGCCTATACAAAAAAACACAATTAAATGTATTAAAACAAGAAAAGCCAGCGTACATTATGAAAACCAAACACTTAATTTTAAAAATTATGTATTTGAATTTCCAAAAAAATATGCAATTATAGGTGAAAGTGGTTCAGGTAAAAGTACATTACTTAAATTAATTCTTGGCGAAATAGAAACATATAATGGAGACATTCTTGTGAATGATATCGTTAAAGGAAAGAAAGATAATCTATTTGATGACATTGCTTATGTTAATCAGAATACATTTTTACTAAACGATACGTTATATAACAATATTACACTTGGTAAAGATATAGAACGTGAAAAAATAAATGCAGTTTTAAAAAGAGTTTCGTTATCAAATTTCAATCTTGATTATTTAATACAAGAAAATGGAAAAAATATTTCTGGAGGTCAACGTCAAAGAATTGCTTTAGCAAGAGCTATTGCATTAGATAAAAAAATTATTTTTTTAGACGAGGCAACCGCAAATTTAGATAGAGAAACAGCTGATTTTATTGAAAATTCTGTATTAGAAATGGATTGCATGGTATTGATGATAACACATCATTTAAGTGACGAAATCAAGCAAAAACTTGATGAATTAATAAATATTACTTCTGATTAATTATTTCATTAAAATGACTAATTAATCATAAGCTTTTGATTGTATGATGGTGGATAAAAATTGGATATGTTACATTAATTCCAATTTTTATAATTGAAAGAATACTATCGAACATGAACCTAATCAAACTAGGTTTATGTTCGATTTTTTAAATTTGTTTTTTGGCTAATTTCTTTTATAAAAATGCAACAAATTGCCCTTTGCTGTCGAGATATGGTGTGGAAAGGGATAAGCCCCTTTTCTCCAATGGCAGAAAGGGGGTGCAATATGAAACCATCTGAATTTCAAAAAACAATACAATGTCAATTTGATTGTTTAGCTAAAACAGTAATAAGAACAACTGTAAAAGATTATCAAAAGGGATTAGCAAGACGTTCAAAAAAAGAAATACCTTTTTGTGATTTACCAGAAATGACGATAGAACAGTTATCATCTTGTGAAAATCTGTATGTGGATATCAATTCATTCCATGTTTGTGAATCAGAAATACGTGTCTTAGATGAGCAGTTATATAAAGCCTTAAAAAACTTCCGGCTAAGAAAAGAGATATCTTGCTAATGTTTTACTTTCTTGGAATGAGCGATAAAGAAATAGCAAATTGTCTTAGTATTGACAGAACAACATCATTCCGTAATCGTATCAATTCA
>JAVWIF010000053.1:0-13716 GCA_036639635.1 Longicatena sp. | reverse complement strand
GCACCTTTTATTTTGCTAGAAAATGATGAATGTTATATCCTTCTTCAAGATATGTACACGAAATTGTAGGAAAGTGTTTTATAAGATAGGGAACCATTGCTTTTAAACCTGCTATTTCACAACTTGCATGATGAACTACTAACAAAGGAACATGATAATCAATTGCGTATTGTGCTTCACAGTAATTGGTTATGCCATCATCTGAAACAATCATTGCATCTGGTTTCTCTTTTAGCATTTCAAAAATATCGGTGGCAGCTCCTGTACCAATAGCAAGTCTATGGACTTCTTTATGAACATCTCCAAATACATATATACCATTCTCACCATCTTCTAATAAAGAAGAGGCAACATGTTGAGCTAAGTCGCAAACGCGCTGAGGAAGAATATTAGCATATTGATAATACGAATTTTGAATTCTAGGTTCAAATGTAAACCCTAGACGTTTAGCCCATTGATCGCTCACGCCATACTCACGTATACTATCCCATACATCATGACAACGATAGATACAAATATTTCCTTTATCAAGCAATTGTTTCTTTTCCTCAATAGCCTTATGAATCAATGTTTTTGGTCTAGTTGAAGTGCAATAAAAAGGATTTTCATGTGTAATAATAAAGTTACTCCCTTTTTGAATAGCCTCTTCTATTGCTTGTTTTGTAGCAACCCAACAAACACCGATGCTACTCACTTCTTGTTGTGCATCTCCATATAATACATGGTCTCTTGTTTGATTCTCCCAAGAAACCCAACTTCCTTCCTTTTCAAACAAAGCTATTGCATCAACTATCTTCATCCTAAATACCTCCTATTTTACAACTAAAATCTTCTATTTCTTTAGTTTCATTATAACAACAACTAACAATTTTACAAGTTCACATACTTCAACAAGTAACAAATTGAATTAACTCTTTTTACCTTCGTTTAAAGTAATATTCGATATCCCCCCTCTTATATAACAACTTATATATAACATACGCTAGTAACAAGTTTCGTTAATTATAATCATTGACTGATCACTACAAAAAAATTGTTCATATATAAGAATAAAGAACCTTGTTTTTATATTGTATTATTATTTGTATGTTATAATATTCTCTCAAAGGAGTGATTTTATGTCTGCTTATTTAATACCCATTGAAACTGCTTTATTAACCTTTCCGATATTAGCAGCAATCATTACGATTCCTTACATTATTCATCAATTTCGTACCTATGGTTCTATTTTGCCCATGCGTGTACTTATTATATACTCCTTTATTTTTTATCTTTTATGTGCCTATTTCCTAGTCATTCTACCTTTACCACCCATCGAAGAAGTTGCACAATACACAAAACCATTCGTCCAGTTAATACCATTTGAATCACTAAAAGAATTTAGTATGTATTCAAGTTTTATTTGGAATGATCCATCTACTTATTGGACTGCCTTAAATGAACCAAGTCTATTTCTTATTGTATTTAACATCCTATTAAGTGTACCTTTTGGAATCTATCTACGATATTACTTTCATTGTAGCTTCAAAAAAACACTACTTGCTTCTTTCCTACTTTCCTTATCTTTTGAATGCATTCAGTTAAGCGCTTTGTTTGGAATTTACCCACGTCCTTATCGTGTATTCGATGTAGATGATTTATTAACGAACACTTTAGGTGGGGTTTTAGGTTATGGAATAGCACCTATCTTCTCTCATTTTTTACCAACCAGAGATGCTCTTGATGAACAATCTTATCAGAAAGGGAAAGATGTTTCAACGTTACGACAAAGTGTTGCTTTCTTATTAGACTTTGTTCTCATTGTTCTGATTACTGCAATTTTATTTATGTTATTTGCTTTATCAACCATTTCTTATAATTTTGAAAACTATTATCGTGATATCTTTATTATTTATATACTTGTTGTAAGTTTAACTTGTTTGTTGTTACCTATAATAACCAAAGGGAAAACGATTGGTAAAGCAATTGTAAATATACGTTTAGCTACACCAAATGAAAGCAATCCTGCATGGTATGAAACCTTACTTCATTTCTTTATGTTATATATCATAATCATTCCCATGCCTTACTATATTTGTTTACTCATATTTAACTTTTTCAAAGATACTACCACACTACGTTATCTATATTTATTAATCGCAATTATTTTCATTATTGGATATAGTATTACCTTAGTGCAGTATATATCTAGTCTATTCCATCGTGATAATACAACTTGGTATGAACATAAAACAAGACTTAAAAACATTTCTACTATCCTACCAGAGGATGAAGAAAATGATCTGCTAGAAGAAGAAAACAATCAAGAAGAAATAAACGCTTGATTGTTTTTATTTATTTATTCATTCAAAATAGTTTCTTACATGAATATTTACAAGATTATGTAAGAAAATGCATTTATATTGAAAAAGTTTCATGAAAACATTGATTTTATATCAAAAAAACGGTATCATCTAAACATGGATATATAAATTGAAAAGAGGAGAATGTATGAAAAAAGGAATTTTAGGAGGGGTTGCACTTTGTTTATTACTTGCAGGGTGTGGAGCAAATGGTGAGAAAAAAGAATCAAACGACAAGAAAACATTAACAGTAGGTATTTTACAACAAGTAGAGCATCCTGCTTTAAGCAGTGCAAAAGACGGATTAAAAAGTTATTTTGAAGATAAGAAAGATATAAAGGTTAAGTTCGTTGAAAAGAATGCACAAGGTGATCAAGGTACAATGGATACCATCGCAAAACAATTTGTGAGTGATAAAGTAGATTTAATTTATTCTATTGGTACCAACGCTTCACAATCAGCGGTTAGTGCAACACAAGGCAAAGATATTCCAGTTATCTTTAATGCGGTGACTGATCCTGTGGAGGCAAAGCTAATCACGAGCGCAGAGAAACCAGGAGCAAATGTAACTGGTGTAAGTGATGCTGCACCACTAGATAAACAAGTAAGTATGATTCGTGAATTTATGCCAGAAGCTAAAACAATTGGTATGATTTATAATATTGGTGAACCAAATGGAAAATTGCAAGTAGAGCAAGTTGAAAAATTAGCTTCTAAATTCAATTTCACGATTGAAAAAAAAGGTGTGAGTGCAACTACCGATGTAGCAACTGCTGCAGAACAACTTGCTGGAAAAGTAGATTGTATTTATAACATTACTGATAATATGATTGTATCCGCAACAGCTTCTATTACCGATAAAGCGAATGCTAAAAAGATTCCTGTATTTGCTGCAGAAGATGGTCAAATGAATGCTGGTTTATTAGCAAGTGATTCTATTAGTTATCTAAACTTAGGGAAACAAGCAGGTAATATGGCTTATGATATTTTAGTAAATGGTAAGAAACCAGCAGAAATGGCTGTACAAACTGCTAAGGACACGAAATTATACATTAACAAAAAAGTAGCAGATACATTAGGTATTAAAATTCCTGATGCATTAGCAAAACGCGCTACTTATACAGATGAGAAATAGGTGAATATATGGATTTTATGCTCGATGTAATCGCCCAAGGTCTAGCTTACAGCATACTGGCTATTGGCGTACTATTAACCTACCAAGTATTAGATTATGCAGATTTAACTGTAGAAGGTAGCTTTCCTTTAGGAGCAGCTACGGGAGCTATTTGTATTGTTCATGGATGGAATCCATTTCTTGCTATTGTTGTCGCCTTCTTTGCGGGAATGCTAGCTGGTTATGCTACAGGATTTCTTCATGTAAAGTTTAAAATTTCAAGTTTATTAAGTGGAATTCTAGTTATGACTGCAATGTTTTCTGTAAACTTAATTGTTGCTGGTGATAAGAGTAACATTGGTTTATTTACGTATGATACCATCTTCTCATATGGTCCAAAAATTGCAGCTAACTTTAATAACAACCAATGGATTATAAAGTTATGGCCAATCTTTATCCTACTCATCTTAGTATTAGCAATGAAGTTGTTAATTGACTGGTTCTTAGGAACTAAATATGGTTTCTTAATGCGTATTACTGGAGATAACCCTCAACTTGTAGCAACATTAGGACAGGATATTGGACGTATTAAAATGAATGGACTAGCTATTTCAAATGGATACGCAGCAGTTTCTGGAGCTGTTGTCTCTCAATTCCTAAAATTCTTTGATGTTCAACTCGGAGTAGGAATGATTGTTTTAGGATTAGCTTCTGTTATTATTGGACTTACTGTATTTAAAAAAATCAAGTTTTTTGGTTATACAACAAGTGTTATATTTGGAGCAATCACATATCGTTTAGCAATTGCTTTAGCATTAAATGTGGGATTACCTACAAGTTATTTAAAATTAGTTATGGCAGTAATTTTTGTATTCGTATTGGTTCTAGGTAATGGAATCATGGGAAAATTATTCCATCGTTCAGTTAAGGAATCATGAGGTAAATAGAATGTTAAAAATAGAACATGTAAAAAAGACCTTTAATAAAGGTAGTGCAAATGAAGTAGTCCTATATACTGATTTAAATGTGGAAATTAAAAAAGGAGAATTTGTTACCATCATTGGTTCAAATGGTAGTGGTAAATCAACATTCTTTAATGTTATTTCAGGAAATATTATTCAAGATAGTGGTAAAGTATTGTTTAATGATAAAGACATTAGTCATTTAGAAGAGCATAAACGATCTCAATTTATTGGTCGTGTGTTTCAAGACCCACAAAAAGGAACAGCTCCTTCACTTACCATCACTCAAAATTTAGCAATGGCTTATAACAAAGGTAAAAGCTTTGGTTTATCAAAGGGTGTAGATAAATCTTTAATCCCTGGATTCAAAGAAGAACTTACAAACATGCAACTAGGATTAGAAAACAAAATGAATGTTTTAGTTGGTTCCTTATCAGGAGGACAACGCCAAGCATTATCCCTATTAATGGCAACCCTCATTACTCCTGACTTATTACTTTTAGATGAACATACAGCAGCACTTGATCCTAAAACAAGTGATTTAATTATTCAGTTAACAGATAAAATAGTCAAAGAAAAGAAAATGACTTCCATTATGATTACCCACAACTTAAAACATGCTATCACTTATGGTGATCGTTTATTAATGTTTCATAAAGGTCAAATTATTATGGATATAGGAAAAGAAGAAAAGGCAACATTAAGCGTTGAAAAACTCATTGAAAAGTTTAACTCTCTCAATATGATGGATGCGCTTGATGATGAATTGGCATTCAGTGGGCAATAACTTATAAAAGTGAAAGTAAATTCTTTCACTTTTTCTTCATTTTATATAAAAGTGTGATATATTACACATAAAAATATATAATAATGTGTGTTTCATCACACTTTTATATATTTTTATTGTTTATTGCGTATTTCATAGTATACTATACTTATACAAAGGAGAATTCTATGGAACGAACAATCATGAAAAAACTGCTTACTTGGAAAACATCAACATATCGAAAGCCTCTTATTCTAAAAGGTGTTAGACAATGCGGGAAAACTTGGATATTAAACGAATTTGGTAAATTATATTATGACAATGTTGCCTATATTAACTTCGATGAACACAAAGAATATTGTCAATTTTTTACAACCACAAAAGATACCAAACGTATTCTCCAAAATTTAGAAATGGCAATTGGAGTAAAGATAGAACCGTTTAACACACTTCTTATATTTGATGAAATACAAGAATGTGCAGAAGCGTTAAATTCTCTAAAATATTTTTGTGAAAATGCTAATAACTATCATATTGTAGCAGCTGGTTCACTGTTGGGTATTTCATTAGCAAAACCATCAGGATTTCCTGTTGGTAAAGTTGATTTTTTAGAAATGAAACCAATGACATTTACCGAATTTTTATTGGCAAATAACGACCACAATTTAATTGATTATTTGGAACAATTAGATTATATTGAACCACTTGCAGAAGCTTTTTTTAATCCATTAATTGAAAAGTTAAAAATGTACTTCATAACTGGCGGAATGCCAGAAGCAATACACATGTGGACTTGTGAGCATAGTGTACCTCTTGTTGAAAATGTTTTAGCAAATATTTTAGATGCCTATGAACGTGATTTTATGAAGCATGCTGAAATTAAAGATTTTCCTAAATTATCTTTAATTTGGAAATCCATTCCCTCTCAATTAGCAAAAGAAAACAAAAAGTTTTTATACAAAGTTGTTAAAAATGGTGCTCGCGCAAGAGAATATGAAAACGCCTTACAATGGTTAGTAGATGCAAATTTAGCTTATAAAGTATATCGTTCTTCAGCTTGTGGAATACCTCTTAGCGCTTATGATGATTTAAATGCCTTTAAAATATACCTGTTGGATGTCGGTTTACTAAGAAAACTTTCACATTTAGATCCTTCTGCTTTTTCAAACAATAATCAATTATTTGTAGAATTCAAAGGATCATTAACTGAAAACTTTGTTCTTCAATCGCTGCAAAATCAGTCATCAATACCTTTGCGCTATTGGGCGATTGATAACCCTAATTATGAAGTAGATTTTGTAATGCAAAGAAAAAATGATATTTTACCGATTGAAGTAAAAGCTAGTACCAATCTAAAAAGCAAAAGTCTACAAAAGTATAAAAATCTTTATAGTGATAAAACAAAGTTAAGAATTCGTTTTTCATTAGATAATCTTAAACTAGATGATGATATTTTGAACATTCCTCTTCCTCTTATAGATTATAGTGAAAAGCTAATTTCATTAGCTTACAAGATATTAGAAAAGACTGACCAATAAAAATATGAAACCAGAAATTCACACTAGTGAGCTTCTGGTTTCGTTTTCTTATTCTGTTCTTAAAGCTGTTACTGGATCTTTCTTACTTGCCATTTTTGCTGGAATAAAGCCACCAATTAAAGTAAGCGTCATACTTATAATAATTAAGATAAGCGCATGTACTGGATTTAATTGTGCCACATTAGCTAAACCAGAAATTTCTTCAATAACAATATTTGCTGGAATTGTTAACAACAATGCTATACCAATTCCAAGGAAACCACTACATAATCCAATGATGGTAGTTTCTGCATTAAACACTCTTGATATATCACGTTTTCTAGCTCCTAATGCACGTAAGACACCAATTTCTTTTGTTCTTTCTAATACGGATATATAGGTTATGATACCAATCATTATACTAGATACAATCAAAGATATTGCAGAGAAAGCCACAAGTACGATTGTAATTGCATTCATAATGTTACCAGATAAACTTGATAACATTTCTGCCATATCCATATATTGAACTGAATCTGCTTCTTTTTTATCTTTATTATAATCATCTAAATATTTTAATAACTTATCTTTAGAATCAAAATCTTTTGGATAAATATAGACAGCTGCCGGTTGCGTTTGTGCCCCTAAATAAGACATCACCATTCCTTTTGTATTTTTTGAACCTTCACTTGTATCAAATGGTTGTCCACTTAAGACATTATAATCTTTTTCTTTTTGTAACTTCACTACCTCAGAATCTTTGTTCATCGCAATAATTTTATCTGTTAAAACACTAGTATAAGCAATTCCACTTCCTGAAGTAATTAATTCCTTATCTTCTTTTCCACGTAATACAGCACTTACCTTTACACTTAGATTATTGGTGTTTTTATATAATGCTTCATTATCTTGACGCATCGTAAAAAACATTCCTTTGTTCTCATAAAAATCATTATTTGCAACTACTTTAACTTCTTTATTTAAAATATCTTCAAAACTAATATTTGCATCGGTTGGATATCCTAAAGACTCTAATACCGTTTTACTTATTCTATTTTGAGAATCTACCATAATGATAATACCTGGTTCTTTCATATTCACAGAACCTGCTATTACATCATAATTTGCTTCCATTGTATTGGTATTACCATCTCCGCTATCAGGTAATACATTCCATTTATACATAGGACTTTGTGTGTCAACAACCCCATAAGTTCCATCACTTTTCTGCGTTACAATATTTAAACCAGTTGCTCGCATATAAGAAATACCACCTATTAAATTCTTATCTATTTTTCCAACATAATCAATATAATCCTGGGTAATCTTATTCACATGCACCATGGATTTTGCCATATCTTCCATCGGTGTTACTACTTTTTCCTTTGTATATTTATCTAAATACTTAGTCTCTTTGCCTGTATGAAACTTCATCATAGTTTCTGCATCCATTTGCATTGATTGCTCATTTATCATCACCGGCATCTGTGATAAAGAATCGTGTTCAAATGTATCAATTTGCATTTGGAAACCATTGGATAAAGACATTATTAAAGCAATTCCAATAATACCAATACTAGAAGCAAAGGCGGTTAATAAAGTTCTTCCTTTTTTTGTTTTAATATTATTAAAAGATAAATGCATAGCACTTAGATAACTCATTGATGTTTTCTTGATTTTCGCAACACGATCATCTTTTTCACTTTGCTCAACCTTATTAGAATCACTCATAATTTCGCCATCTTTAATTTCCACAATACGATTTGCATATTGTTTAGCTAAATCTGGATTATGCGTTACCATAATAACTAATTTTTCGCTTGCTATTTCTTTGATCAGCTCCATAATTTGTACACTAGTATGCGAATCTAGTGCTCCAGTAGGTTCATCTGCTAGAATGATTTCAGGATCATTAACAAGTGCACGAGCAATTGCTACACGTTGCATCTGTCCACCTGATAACTGATTAGGCTTCTTATATGCTTGATCTTTTAAGCCAACTCTATCAAGTGCTTCTAATGCTTTTTGTTTACGCTCGCTTCTGCTATAGCCACTTAACGTCATGCTCATTTCAACATTCGTTAAAACATTAATATGTCCAATCAAATTATAGGACTGAAAGATAAATCCAACACAATTATTACGATACGCATCCCAATCTTTATCTTTATAATCTTTCGTGGATACATTATCAATAATTAAATTTCCACTTGTGTAATGATCAAGTCCACCAATAATATTAAGCATCGTTGTTTTTCCACAACCACTCGCTCCAAGAATTGCCACAAATTCTTGTCTTCTAAATTCTAAATCAATACCTTTTAGAGCTTCTACTTTCGTATTTCCAGCAACATAGGTTTTATGTATATCAATTAACTTTAACATCGTCTCATCCTTCTCTCTCATTATCATTAACACAGACTAGAAAGAATACATTCTAGATAATATTAATTTTACTCCAATAACCATAAAAAGGAAACCTTATGCTTAAGATTTCCTTCCTTTTTTATTATTTCTTATAAAACACAATGGATTCGTATGGTTCTAATTCCATTACCTTTTGATACTCACGTTTTGGATAGTTACTTAATAAACTTGTATATCCCCCTTCTTCTAAATGAACGCTTGTCTTTTGACCATAAAAGTTATTAATAACAATCATTGATTCACCTTCATATTCTCTTTTATAAGCAAATACTTGTTTATGATTTTCTAGTAAGGGTTTGTATGATCCTAAACTTATCACTTTATATTCTTTCCTTAATTTAATAAGTTTACGATAATGTTGAAGAATAGAGTTTGGATCACGTTTGCTCGCTTCAACATTAATGGTATGATAATTATGAATCACTTGTGACCAAGGAGTAACTTTAGAAAAACCAGCATGTAATCCATCATTCCATTGTATAGGTGTTCTACTATTATCACGTGAACGTTCTTGCAAGATATGATAAATTTCTTTTTCATTTACGCCTTGTTGTTTTAATATTTGAAAATAGTTAGTTGATTCAACATCACGATATTCATCAATCTTAGTAAAATAAGCATTTGTCATACCTATTTCTTCTCCTTGATAAATATAAGGAGTTCCTCTCATACAATGCAACATAGTTGCTAACATTTTACCACTTTCTATCGGATAGTTTTTATCATCTCCAAAGCGTGACAACGCTCGTGGTTGATCATGATTACACCAGAATAAGGCATTCCATGCGTGTTTGTTTTCCATCTCTACTTGCCATGTGTGGAGTAGTGATGTTAGCTCTTCAAAATCAAACTCTTTTAGTACCCATTTTTGTTTATCCTTGTAATCAACTTTTAAGTGATGAAAGTTGAATACCATGGATAATTCATGATCTTCTTTACCTGCGTATTTTACACAGTTCTCTAAACTAGTACTAGACATTTCACCAACTGTAATTATATGCTCATCATTTCCAAATGAGCGTTGGTTAATCTCTTGTAAATATTCATGAACATGAGTTCCATCCGTATAATATGTTCTACCATCTCCTTCAAAATCATCCATAAAGATTGTAGGTTTACTAATTAGATTTACGACATCAAAGCGGAAGCCATAAACACCTTTTTTTAACCAAAAGTTCAATACCTTACATAGTTCATCACGTACTTCTTTATTATCCCAATTTAAATCAGCTTGGGTTTTATCGAATAAATGCAAATAATATTCATCCATTTCTTCTACATATTGCCAAGCGTTCCCACCAAATTTACTAGCCCAATTTGTTGGTGGTGTTCCATCTGGTTTTCCTTTTTTAAAGAAGTAATAATTTTTATATTTAGTATCTCCTGCTAAGGCTTTTTGAAACCATTCATGCTGCGTTGATGTATGGTTAAATACCATGTCTAACATAATATCAATATTCCGTTTTTTTGCTTCTTTAACTAACTTTTCAAATATTTCCATGGTTCCATAACGCGGATCTATAGCACAATAATTTGCCACATCATAGCCATTATCATTTTGTGGTGATACAAAGAAAGGCGTTATCCATAAACAATTTACACCAACATAATCCAAGTAATCTAATTTCTCTATAACTCCATTTAAATCTCCTAAACCATCTTGATCACTATCATAGAAGGATTTCAAATAGATTTGATATACTACTTTATCTTCAAAGTTCATGGTTTTCTCCTATTATTCTACAAAGCTAAGAATTTCCTTTTGTCCTATTTTTACCGTTTCTTTTGCATGATGAATTTTTACTTTTTCGCCACTTGTAAAGATCACTGGTGAAACTAAAGAAATGCCTTTTTCTTTCATAAAGGGAATATCAACTGCAGCAATTGCATCACCTTGAGATACTCTATCTCCAACTTTTACAAAAGAAGTAAACCCTTCACCATTTAAAACAACGCTATCCATTCCAATATGCAATAACATTTCTTTTCCATCATAGCTACGTAAGCCATAAGCGTGTTTACTAGGGAAGCAAAGAATCACTTCTCCACTAACTGGTGCAACCACTTGACTGCCTTTTAAATCAATCGCAAAGCCATCACCCATTGCTCTACTTGAGAATGCTTTATCTTCTACATCTTCTAAGTTTAATAATGTTCCTTGCATTGGAGAAACAAATCCTTCCGTTTTATTAATTTCTAATTCACTAGCACTAACACTAAAGAATTCTTCACCTTCAATTCCCGTAATCTGTTCAGTTGTTAATTTCTTTTTACCAATGACATAGGTTAAAGCAAATGGTACAGCAATTGCTACAGCCATTGCGATTGCAAAAGTTAACATATGTTGTGTTTGAATGGATAAGATTCCTGGAATACCACCTACTCCAATTGAATTAGCCATAACTCCAAAACCAACAGAAATAGTTGCTGCACAAGCAGAGCCAATCATCCCACTAACAAATGGAAACATATACTTTAAGTTTACCCCAAATAATGCTGGTTCTGTAACTCCTAAGTAACAAGAGATACAAGCTGGAATTGAAACTTGTTGCGCTTTTGTATTCTTTTTCTGTAAGAAAATCATAGCTAGTACGGCTGATCCTTGTGCAATATTAGATAATGCAATCATTGGCCAAAGGATTGTTCCATGGAATTCACTAATTAGTTGTAAATCAATGGCGTTGGTCATATGATGTAATCCAGTAATGACTAATGGTGCATAAAAGAAACCAAATACTGTAGCAAATAACCATCCAAAAGTGGAAGTTAAGCCTCCATAAACAATTGTTGAAATCCAATTTCCAATAGTCCATCCAATCGGTCCTACGATAGTATGAGCTATTAAAACAGCTGGTACTAATGAACAAAATGGTACAATAATCATGCTAATATATTCTGGTGAAACCCTACGGAAGAATTTTTCTAAATACACCAATACAAATCCTGCCATCATTGCAGGTATTACTTGGGCTTGATAACCAATCATTTGAACTGTAGCAAAACCAAAGTCCCAAACAGGAATATCTTTTAATGCCGTTCCTGCTACTGCATATGCATTTAATAATTGAGGTGAAACTAATGTAATTCCTAATATAATACCAAGAATTTGCGTAGTTCCCATTTTCTTTGTAATTGACCAAACAATTCCAACTGGTAAGAAATGAAATACCGCTTCACCAATTAACCAAAGAAAACTATCAACACCTGCCCAAAACTGTGATATTTCAACTAATGCTTTTGTTCCATCTTCAAACATTTTTACTGAATCGATAATATTTCTAAACCCTAAAATTAAACCTCCACAAATAATGGCAGGTATTAATGGAGCGAATATTTCCCCTAAGTTCCCCATTAATTTTTGTAACCATGTTTGATTTGTTTTTGAAGCACTCTTCAGTGCATCTTTGCTTACCCCTTCCATGTGGGCAATCGCTACAAACTCATTGTAAAATTCTTGGACATTATTACCGATAATGACTTGAAACTGTCCAGATTGTGTAAATGTTCCTTTCGCAGATTCAAGTGCTTCAATTTTTTTAACATCTGCTTTTTTAGAATCGATTAAAACAAAACGCATTCTTGTAACACAATGAGATACTGCTGATATGTTTTCTCTACCGCCTACATACGTTAGCAACTCTTTTGCATCTTTTGTATATTTTCCCATTTCCTTCTCCTTTTCACTTGTACGTACAAGTAACTTACACGCATATCATAATCCTGTACGTACAAGTTGTCAACTGTTTTTTTAATAAAGTATAAAAAAATGCAGTACTCGCACTTGAGCCTGCATTAATTTATCTATTTTCTCGACGTGCAAAATCTATAAATTGAAATTTATCTGGTCTATGACGTGATTCTGTATATTGAAACAAAGTTGCATCTTCTAAATATGTAAACGACTTAATAGAGACAACCATTGTAAAACCTTTCATATCCAAAAGTTCTCGATCTTTGCTTGTTGCGTTCTCAACTGTTATTTCTTTTTTAGCAAAGCTTATTTTTAGTCCCAATTGTTTCTCGATATATTCATAAAGCGAGTCTTGTGCTATTTTCTTTGTTAAACCTGGTATTATCGTTGCATTCAAATGATCACTATCTAATATAATAGCTTCTCCATCGACTTTACGAACACGCTCTATCTTCCAAATTTTTCCTTCTTCCATCAATAATTCCCATTTCAATTCTTTATCCATATCAACACATTCAAAAGAAGTGACAATAGTTTCAATCTTCCCTTTCATGGTCTGTGCAACTTCTTTAAAACTCGTTACTCCTGAAACAGGGAAACTAAAACGATGAATATCTAATACAACTGAACCTTTGCCTTTTGCTTTTGATATATAACCATTCTGTGTTAGTAAATCTAAAGCCTTTCGAATGGTATCTCTAGAGACCTTATAAGTTTTCATCAATTCATTTTCACTAGGTAATAATTCTTGTGGTTTTACTGCCCCACTTTCTATCATTCCTAATAATTGCGTATATATTGTATGATATTTACTTTCCATAATTTCACCTACTACTTTACCTCTTTATTTTATAGGAATCTTTCTTCTTTTACAAGGTATCTTTATATGTATTCGCC
>JAVWIF010000052.1:0-13950 GCA_036639635.1 Longicatena sp. | reverse complement strand
ACAAGTAAAGCAGTGATAAAAAGTAGATAACGTTGTTTTTATATTTTATAATATCATTGCTTTTCTTTTTAGATTTTAGGTTTTTTATGCAAAATTTAAATATAAAAGCAAAGAAACCGGTATCATTTTTATAACATTTGCTATATTGTAAAAATAAAAGAGAAATCATTGACCGACGGTCATTATTGGTTTAAACTATTCTTAAGAATGAATTGGAAGTGAAGATATGGAAAGACTCGATAAAAGATATAGAATACAAGACGCTGCAATTTCTTTATTTCATGAGCAAGGAATAGAGACAACTTCTGTTAATGATATTGTGAAACGCGCAAGTGTCGCTAAAGGAACCTTCTATTTATACTATAAGGACAAACAAGAATTAATATCTCAAATATTAATAAAACAATATGGAAATTCTTTAAATGAATTGCTTAACAGTTCTTATGAAATAGCACATACTACACAAAACCATTGGGGAATATGCTTTGTAAATGAAATGATAGAATTCTATTTACAGCATCAAGAAGCCTTGAAGATGATTCATAAAAACATAACGGTAGTCTTAGATACACAAGAGCATCGTAAACTTGTATTTGAACGAATTGATAAATTAAATGATTTTTTATCAGTAATTAAGCGTGAGCATGAAGAAGTTAGTGTTACACTCAATCGTTTTATGTTAATCATGGAAATGTTAGATGTCGTATGTTACAACGCGATTTTCTTTCATCAGCCTGATACTATGGATCATATTTTACCTGAATTAAAAAGAACATTATACTGTATGTTAGAAAGTGAGGCTTGCTTATGACATATAAATTAGGAATTGATGTTGGTTCCACTACAATAAAAGCCGTTGTCTTAAATGAGCATGATGATATCGTTTATAAAAGCTATGAACGTCATAAATCTAAAGTAAGAGAAATGAGTGTAACAAAGATACAAGAACTTGAAACACTTCTTAAAGGGCATTCCATATCCTTAGCAATTACTGGGAGTGCTGGATTGGGTATTGCTAGTGATGCTGCGTTTCCTTTTGTTCAAGAAGTATTTGCTAGTGCACAAGGAGTTAAGAAATATTATCCAAAGAGTGATGTAGTGATTGAACTTGGTGGAGAAGATGCCAAAATTATCTTTTTAAAGGGAGCATTGGAAGAACGAATGAATTCAACTTGTGCTGGTGGAACTGGGGCTTTTATCGATCAAATGGCTTCCTTATTAAACGTTGATTTAGCAACTATGGATGCCTTATCTTTACAACACACGACCCTTTATCCAATCGCTTCACGTTGTGGTGTATTTGCGAAAAGTGATGTCCAGCCTTTAATTAACCAAGGCTGTGAAAAAAGTAATTTAGCCGCTAGTATCTTTCAAGCTGTCGTTGACCAATGTATCACCGGACTTGCACAAGGTCGGAATATAGAAGGCAATGTTTTATTTCTAGGTGGTCCTTTGCATTTTCTTAAAGGGTTACAAGAACGCTTTAAACAAACGCTTCATCTTAGTGATGAAGAAGCGAACTTTCCTCCTCTTAGCCCTTATTTTGTCGCATTAGGAAGTGCTGTTTATGCAAGTGGTGAAAAAGTTTCCTATACCTATGATGAAATACTGACAAAAATGCAGTTAATGGCTCAAAAGAAAGTAACTAATTTAGGTCTTCCTCCCTTATTTGCAAATGATAGTGAATACTTAGCATTTAAAAACCGTCACCATCATGCAAAAGTAAAAAAGACGAACATAAATGAATATCAAGGAAACGCTTATTTAGGTATTGATGCAGGTAGCACTACTACTAAGCTTGTCTTAATAGATGAAAATAGTAATATTTTATATGAAAGTTATACGAATAACAAAGGAAATCCTGTAGATGTCATACAAAAAGAATTATTAAACATATTAACACTTTGTGAAGATCATATTCATATTTGTAACAGTGCAGTAACTGGATATGGTGAGGAGTTAATGAAACACGCTTTCCATATAGATATGGGAATTGTGGAGACAATTGCACATTATAGTGCTGCGAAGCATTTTAATCCTAATGTTGACTTTATTATTGATATTGGTGGACAAGATATGAAATGTTTTCGTATTAAGGATCATTCCATCGATGATATTTTGTTAAATGAAGCTTGTTCTAGTGGGTGTGGTAGCTTTATTGAAACCTTTGCGAAAAGTATGGGACATGATATTCAAACATTTGCTCAAATGGGATTGGCGGGTCAACATCCTGTAGATTTAGGAACTCGTTGTACTGTCTTTATGAATTCTTCTGTCAAACAAGCACAGAAAAATGGTGCAACTCTAGAAGATATCAGTGCTGGTCTTTGCATTAGTGTAGTTAAGAATGCCTTATATAAGGTAATACGAGCGAAAAGTGCCGATGATATTGGTAAAGAGATTGTTGTACAAGGAGGAACTTTCTTAAATGATACCGTTCTTCGTAGTTTTGAATTAGAATTAGGAAGAGATGTCATACGTCCTAGTATTGCCCATTTGATGGGTGCCTATGGAGCGGCTTTATTAGCAAAAGAAAAACAACCTAAAAAAAGTACCCTCTTAAGTTTAGAAGAAGTAAAGAACTTTAGCCATACATCAATTGCCACAAAGTGTGGACTATGCAATAATCATTGTAACTTAACAGTGAATACTTTTAGTGATGCTAGTAAACATATTGCTGGGAATAAATGTGAAAGACCAACGAGTGGAAACGTAAATAAAAATAAATTACCAAATCTATATGATTATAAATATGAAGAACTTTTAAAGTTAAAGAGTTACAAGGGACCTCGTGGTAAAATAGGAATTCCGTTCGTATTAAATATGTATGAACATCTTCCCTTTTGGCACTCATTCTTTACAAATTTAGGCTATGAAGTGATACTAAGTGGGCGTTCTAGTAAAACACTCTATGCGCGTGGTCAACATACGATTGCATCTGATACAGTGTGTTATCCAGCAAAGCTAGTTCATGGGCATATCCAATCTTTGATAGATCAAGGTATCCCTACTATTTTCTATCCTTGTATGACCTATAATGTAGATGAACATTTAGGTGATAATCACTTTAATTGTCCTGTTGTAGCTTATTATCCAGAAGTGATTGAAGGAAATATAGAGTTTAAAGATTGTCAGTTTTTATATCCTTATGTATATTTAGAAGATCGAAAAAACTTTGAAAAAAAGATGGTTGCTTACTTCAAAAAACAAGGGTTACAAATATCTTTAGAAGAAGTTAAAGGAGCTAGTAGCCATGCTTATCAAGCTTATGACGAGTATAAAAACAAAATAAAAAGAGAAGGAAAACGAGCAATTACATTTGCTAGAAATAATGGATATAAAATGGTCATATTAGCTGGAAGGCCTTATCATATTGATCCACAGATTAGTCATGGAATTCATCGTTTATTAAATGATTTAGGCTTTGTTGTATTAAGTGAAGATTGTATAGAACGCTGTGCAACAAAACCTAGCATCCATACCTTAAATCAATGGACATTTCATTCACGGATGTACAATGCAGCCCAATATGTTTTAGAACACAAAGATATTGAGCTTATTCAACTCGTTAGTTTTGGTTGTGGTATTGATGCCATTACTACTGATGAAATAAAAGATTTATTAAGAAACCATGGTCGTTTATATACACAAATTAAGATTGATGAAGTAGATAATTTAGGAGCAATTAAAATACGTTGTAGAAGTTTACTTGCTGCCATACAAGAAAGGTAGGATGTCGTAATGGAACATGTTGAATTCACAAAAGAAATGAAAAAAACCCATAAAATTTTGGTACCAATGATGTTACCTATTCATTTTACTTTTTTAAAGAACATATTATGTGCGGATGGATATCAAATAGAAATCTTAAAAGGTGAGGATCAAAACATTATTGATGAAGGATTAAAAAATGTCCATAATGATACTTGTTTTCCCGCTTTATTAGTCATAGGACAAATGATCAATGCTTTAAAAAGCGGAGCGTACGACATCAATCACGTCGCTTTAGCAATTACACAAACAGGCGGCGGTTGTCGTGCTTCTAACTATATTCATTTACTTCGTAAAGCTTTAATTCAAGCAGGATTTCCACAAGTACCGGTGATTTCTGTCAATTTTGCTAATTTGGAGAAAAGTAGTGGATTTAAGTTAACACCGATGGTATTGGTTCGCTTATTGTTTGCGTTTCTATATGGTGATGTTCTCATGTGGATTAAAAACCAATGTAAACCTTTTGAAAAAATCCAAGGAAGTAGTGATCAGCTTGTGAATACTTGGATTCAGGTATTATCCGAACAATTTAATAGTTTCGCCTTTTTAGCAATTCATAAGAATTGTAAAGCTTTATCAGAAGATTTTGCACGTATATCACGAGAAACTCATCCAAAAATACAAGTTGGTATTGTTGGTGAAATATATATGAAGTATGCGCCTTTAGGGAACAATCAACTCGAAGACTTTTTAATAAATGAAGGCTGTGAACCAGTTATTTCAGGAGTATTAGATTTTGGTTTGTATAGTTTAGAAAATACCAAAACAGATTATGAATATTATCATCGTAATCGTAAAACGCATCATATACTAGCTCTTCTTAGTACCTATATACAACATTTACAAAACAAGGCAAATAAAGCAATTGAACAGCAAGGAATCTTCCGCCCCTTTGATAGCTTTCAAGAAGTTATCGCAAATAGTGAAGACATTATCAATCGTGGAGCGAAGATGGGAGAAGGATGGTTATTAACTAGTGAAATGGTCACCCTTATCAAAAGTGGTGTGAATAATATTGTTTGTTGTCAACCTTTTGGTTGTCTTCCTAATCATATTGTCGCAAAAGGAATGACGCGTAAGATAAAAAATATATATCCAAATGCAAATATTGTTGCGGTAGACTATGATCCAAGTGCCACTCGAATCAACCAAGAAAATCGTTTAAAGTTAATGTTATCTAATGCTCGTTTGAATGAACAATTCTTAACCCACAAAAAAGCAGCAAAAGATAAGACAAAGCTTTATGCCTATGAACACTAAAAGAAAAACGCTTACGCGTTTTCTTTTTATTTACTTACAAAAATCACAGGAGAATAGTTCTAATTTACTTTGCAGAACTTGTTCTAAACGACTCACCATATTCACTGTTGTTTGTACAGATTTGTTAACAGCTAACATGTCTTGAATACTTCCTGTTTTAATAATTGCTTGTATTTTTTCTCCTTCAGCATTTAAAATATGAGATAGTCCAGTTTGTTCTAGTGCTACTGATTCAATTAAATCTGAAATTGCTTGTGTACGTGTAACATTACTTGGTATGATAACTGGCATTGACATTATGTTGTCCCTCTTTCTTTCTAAATTAATCTACTTCGATACAATCGTTAACAAATGTTAACTTTCCTTCTAACACAACTTCAAGACGTGTTAGATTAAGCAACATCAATTGTACAGATTTATTGATAGCCAATACTTCTGCTTGTGAACTTTCTAATTTTAAGACGGCTTGAATCTTTTCACCTTCCGCATTTATAATATGTGAAATAGCCGTTTGTTCAAGCGCTATAGATTGTATTAAGTCATTGATTGCTTGTTCTCTTGAAGCAGTGAGTACTTTGGGTTTCATAGTTGTATCGCTTATGATAATTGGATTCACAAGATCAATAAGTTCTCCTTTAAATGGATTATTTATCCCTTTACATAAACCTTTTAAATTTTTAGTCATAAGCGTTCCATAAATAGTTATATCCTCACTATCAACACTAGCACGTGGAGCAAGTAGTGCTCCATATATATCACCTTTCAGAGTGAGTCTTACTGCTGATGGAAAATTCCATACCACATAACTAGCATCTTCTTTTGAAATTGCTACATCATGTATCATTGTTTTAAATGATGGTAATATGATATGTTCTCCTATGATACTTATGAGGACTGTTGCCTTTTGTGGTACTTCTAAATGAATACTTTGAATACTAGTTACATCAATACTTGCACAATCAATAACAAAGTTACAAAATGTGTTACTTACTGATTTTAAGTGAAGTTGCGTTGCGTTTTGTTCTACAATACCATTTAAACTTAACTGCGCCCATCCTTGTGAAGAATCCAATAAATATTGATTTGTGTTCGTATCATAAGGACGATAAGAAAATGTTTTAGGTTGTTCTATAACTTTGTTCTTATGTTCCATTGAATATGCACTTACACTTCCTAAAACATCAATTCCACTATTGCTAGCATAATTGATTCCCCCCACAATATTCATAACACCTAATACCTGTAATGCTTGTTTATAGTCAATATGCTCTAGTGCTAAATCTTCGCCTACATTATAATTTTTTAATGTAGCATTTTTCCCCACCCAAACACTACCGCTTGCGTAAGCATCGCTTTGACTTATATTCCCCATAACAAAGATATTAAAATCATTTGCTAACCAAAAATTAAATGCCATATAGTTACTCACCTCTTATTTTACTTAAGAGTACTACTTATTAGCACTCTACATTAGTATATGTGAAAGCCTAATAATCGTGCACCCTATCTAAAGAAAAGCTGTCACACCTTAGTCCTAATTTCTAAGATATGACAGCTTACTCATTCACCACTTACTCGCAGATACAGTTCTCAAATAATTCTAATTTTCCTTGTAAAATTGTCTCTAATTGGGTAATTGATTTAATCATGCATTGTACAGAAGCATTAATTGCTAATAAGTCTGCACTTGTTTTTGCTAATGGTAACGCTGCTTGGATTTTTTCACCTTCTGCATTTAAAATATGGCTAAGTGCAGTTTGTTCTAAAGCAACAGACTCAATAATATCGCTAATTGCATTAGAGCGTGTGACATCACTATGCGTAATAATAGGCATTGACATTGGTTCATTCCCCCTTCCGCTAATATCCTATGCGTTTATTGGTCATAACGTTCCTCTTTTTACCAATTCCAATCGTCTTCTTCACAAGTTTCACGCTCACTTCCTAATCGACAACAAGGTTTTAAATAATTTATTTGGCATAGTTTAATAAATACACTATAAAATTTATGATTGACACAAACAGGTAGTTTAATAGAACAAGGACCACACATTGATAAAATCATTTCTTCTTGTACTTGTGCTTCAATTGTACTCATCAAACATAAAAATATCTTTTCCTTATCCATTTTTCCAACATTTAGCAATAAGTCAAAAGGTAAATAAAGACTTGTTTCTTTCAGAAAGGTATAAAGTTCACAGAACTTTTTATTCGTTCCTTTTTCTTTGATGGTAATTTCTAGATAAGCAAGGTTTTTGGGTTGCATATCTTCACCTCCTTTTTATTGGTTCACTGTAGTATATGAATTTCATAAAGTTTTGGTTAAACAAATACGTTACTTGCGCATACAATAGAAATGTGTAGCGAGGAGACGATAATGTGATGAACAATAAACAACCTATAAATTTTAACGAATATAACGATTTTCTAGATCCTGATTGTGAGTATCTTGAAATGATTCACGAATGCGTGGAAAGTGACGCATGTGAGGATGAAAGCCTCGTGGCTTCCATTGCTTCCGTAGAAAGAGCCATTGCACATATTTTAAATGCAGAAGGTGAAAAGTTACAAAAAGTCATTGCTTGTAGCAATGATATTTGTGATTTATTAGCAGTTAATGAATCGGTTAATAAAGTGATAAAAAGCATGACCTTATTAGAACATATCTTATATAACAAGTTAGATTTAGCAACTACTTGTTTTCCTTGCGAAGAGGATTGCGATTCAGAAATAGAGTGCGATTAATTCATCGCACTCTATTTCTTCGCTTCTTCTATTGCTTGTTGCTTATCACTTAAATACATCCATCTTTCCATCATTTCTTCTAATTCATTTTCTAATATATTTCGTGTATCTCCAATTTCAGATAATTTAACAAAATCATTTGCATATTTTTCTAATGCAAGGTCTGCTTGATGAATTTCTTCTTGCTTTTGAGCAAGAGAGACTTCCATGTTATCAAGTTCTTTTTTTTCTTTCGAAGAAAGACGCAGTGTTAAATTCACTTTCTCATATTTTTTCTTAGTTTCTTTTTCAATATTTTTATTTGTTGTATCTAGTTGTATATAAGCACTATATCCCCCAATAAATTGTCGTATTTCCCCATTTTCTTGAAATGCAAACAATTTATCACAAATGCGATCTAAGAAGTAACGATCATGACTAACAACGAGGACTGCTCCATTAAAGTTATCTAAATAATCTTCTAATATCTGTAATGTTTGAATATCTAAATCGTTGGTAGGCTCATCAAGAAACAAAATATTAGGTGCACTCATTAACACCTTTAACAAATATAAACGTCGACGTTCTCCTCCAGATAATCGCCCAATTAAGGCATAATGTTGGTTGGCTTCAAATAAGAAACGCTCTAACATTTGTGAAGCAGAAAATGTCCCATCTAATGTCTGTATCTCGTTACTAGTAGCCTTAATATAATCAATTACCTTCATACTCATATCCATATCTTCATAGCCTTGTTTAAAGTAAGCGATTTGTACTGTTTCCCCATGTATTACATGCCCACTATCTGGTGCGATTTCTTTTGCTAAAATATGTAATAATGTACTCTTTCCACAACCATTTATTCCAAGAATACCAATACGATCATTTTTTGTTACTTGATAAGAAAAATCATGAAATAGATTGCGTCCATCATAACTCTTTGATAAGTTCTCAATTTCAATTGTTTTCTTACCTAGTCGACTCGTTATCGTATCTAATGCAAGTTGCCCATTACTTTGTACACTTGCTGCCTCATTTAATTTATGAAAACGATCAATACGCTCTTTACTCTTTGTTCCACGTGCCTGTACACCAGCGCGCATCCAAGCGAGTTCTTTTCTTAATAGATTTTGGCGTTTCTTTTCACTTGCAATTGCATTTTCATTTCGTTGTTGACTCATTTCTAAATATAAAGAATAATTAGCTTCATAGCTGAATAAATTTCCATGATCAATTTCAATCATCTTATCACAAATACGTTCTAAAAAATATCGATCATGTGTCACCATTAAAATTGCTCGATTAAACTTTATCAAGTACTTTTCTAACCATTCAATCATTGTATTATCT
This sequence comes from Longicatena sp., assembly GCA_036639635.1. Taxonomy (GTDB): domain Bacteria; phylum Bacillota_I; class Bacilli_A; order Erysipelotrichales; family Erysipelotrichaceae; genus JAVWIF01. The sequence goes on along the minus strand of JAVWIF010000052.1, from coordinate 4,845 downwards.
AAATGATTGGTGGGTTCATCTAAAATTAATAAATCACATGGCTGTAATAACGCACGTGCTAGTGCTACTCTTTTACGCTGCCCACCTGATAATAAAGCTATATTTTGATTTACATCGCGCAAGCCTAACTTATCTAAAATAGCCTTTGCTTCAAACTCTTTTATTTCCTTATCCATACTTACTACTTGATGTAAAATACTTTCTTTTTCTTGAAACATCGGATTTTGTGGTAAATACGCAATTCTTAATCCATTCTTTTTAAGAATCGTTCCCTCTTCATATGGTTCTTCTCCTGCAAGTATTCTAAGTAAGGTTGTTTTTCCTGTTCCATTGACACCAATCAAGGCAATTTTATCATGATCCTCAATTGTTAAACTTCCATCTTGAACAATACTTTTTATATTTTGATGTTTCACTAAATGTTCCACGCTTATGAGCATAAGGTTACCTCGTTTCTGCTACCTCATTTTATCACACACTAACAAAAAGCTAAAGGTATTTAAAAGAAATACAAAGGCTAACGTTCATGTTTACTGGTTTCAATGAGTTCTTGTTTATCTAATACTAGTAGTAAAACTAAACGCATCATACCATATAGTACAACCGCAATACCAATTGGAACTAATAATGATAAGAAAGCTGATTTAGAGAGTGACAACATAACAAAAATAAGGATGACAAAGAGTGCCAACAGTAACGTTCCACATAACCAACCAAAGATGATTTTTTTTCTTACTATATCTTTAAACATTTGAAAATATATATGCTGTATTGTACTCTTTTTTTCGCCAAACAAATAATAACTTGTCATCTCCTTACCTGTTATTTCTATTCCCGATTTCATAATCATAATAAACATATAAAGAAATGCTAGCAATGCTAGAACACCACTACTCAATAAAAAGATACTCATTTTTTTTAAATCAACGATTAAGAATTGTAAAAAGAATTGGAGTAAAGAAGAATTTGTTAGAAATGCTGAATACTCATTGTTTTCATGTAGGTAATCTAGCGTAGATTTTAAATCTGAATCGTTTTTTGGATGATAATAAACTTCTTGAATACTGGTATTTTCTTGTTCATATAAAGAAAGTAAGGTTGAATTTAAATAGACACTACCGCGATCTTCACCTTTTGCATAATAAAGTTCATACTCAAAACTAACTGGCATTACGAACCCCTTAATTTTTTGCTTTCTACTCATAATAGAACTATTACTAGGGCTATTTACTATACCATATGCTTGAACGTTAATATCTTCTCCTATCCACTCATCACAAAATTTTTGGTAAGTAACAAAGCGTTCCTTTTCACTTAAAGAATCATCGTTGGCTTGTTCCAAATATGTTGTTCGATATCCCATATTTAATGCTAATTGAAAATCAATAAGCACTTCATTTTTGCTTAAATCAGCATTTTCAACCGTTTGTTCTCCATTATAATAATATAGTTCACGATTTATTGGATAAATATTATCAAACGATACTATAGTATTATTTTGAATAAAACGTTTTTGAGAAGTTAAAAATACACGCTGTTGCATGACTTCTTGTTCCTTTACAAAACCTTTTTTTACATACATGCTATGATATAGTAAACTACCTTCATTTTTAGCAATACCAGCATAACCATCTATTTGAAAATCTAAGTTTTTATTAAGCTGTTGTTGCTCTGGAATAATACCTGTAATGGTTAATAAAGTTCCATACCAACCAATTTTACAACCGAGCATTTTTCTATTCTGATCATCACTATTTTGATACGATTCATTATCAAGTATCGTTTCTTTTAACAAGCCATAGGCTTGTTGAGATGAAAGAGCAACTTCTTGTGTAGTACTTGGATATCTTCCAATGATGAGTGATAAACCTAATTCTTTGTGACTAGTTGCTTCAATGATTGTTGATGTATTCAAAGAATTATCATCACGATAGCGAATAACATCTCCATATACTGAATAAATTGCTTGATTCTTATTAGCAAACGTATACCCCAGTGTTATATCTCCCTTTAATTTTTGTTCTAATCTTTCAATATCTTGCATAGTAAAATTATTATATTGCTTTTCATAGATTCTTCCATCATTTCCAACCGCATGTTTTTCAATCGCTAATAAAGAAAGCTTTTGTTTCTTTAACAAGCCCATTTCAATATCCGTTACATCTAAAGTAGTTGAAAAAATAGTTGCAGAAAGGCTCATAAATAAAATCATACATAAAAGACTAATAAAGCGTAATTTCCACCTTAATCTGTGGCACATATATTGTGCAATTTCTTCTACTTTGGTTCTTGATAAAGAAAATGATTGAAAAGCATGATTCACTTGTTCACTAACTTCACAAATTCCCATTGAATCAGAAATAATTATCGTATTTTCAATTTCAATTATCCGATTACTCCATGATTGAACATGTTTACTTCCAATTACAATGACCAACATTTGCTTACTAATCACTTCTAATAATTTATATAAAATTGTTAACTCTTGATTTGAAAAGGGACAACTATTCTGATTAAACACGATCATATTAGGATTTCTAATAAGTGTTCGTATAATGACCATTTTCATTTGTTGTTCAAATGTTAAATCTTCAGCTAATACTTCTTTTTTTTCAACTAGATGAAATCGTTCAAGTAATTGTATTATTTTATCTTTCGGATACTCTAGTCCCATTTCAATGTTTTCATATAATGTCTTATCTTTTAATACTTGAAAATCATCACATAAATACGATACAAAAACAGAACGATAGCGTGCGCATTCATCCTCATAGAAATCTTGTATTAACGTATTATTGTATTGTAAGGTTCCATTAGATGGTTTTGCTATTCCTGCTAATACTTCTGATAAACGCTGATGTAACAATGGCTGATTGCTATAAATGCTAATAAAGCCATTGTTATCAAAGCAAAAAGAAGCATCTTTTAATAGAAGATGCTCTTTATCATCAGTTAATGTGCAATGTTGTATTCTTAGCATAGACCACAACTCCTACCATAAAGCTAAACGATATTGCCATCTTTGTCAACAATGGTGAATCATTTGTAAGAAATACTTCAGAAAAAAACTATTCATCTGAATAGCTTTTCAACTCTTATTTAAAATATCTATCTAATAAACCTTTGAATGCTTTTCCATGACGCGCTTCATCACGTGCCATTTCATGTACAGTATCATGAATTGCATCTAGATTAGCAGCTTTTGCTCGTTTTGCTAAATCAAACTTGCCGGCAGTTGCACCATTTTCTGCATCAACACGCATACTTAAGTTTTTCTTTGTTGAATCACTTAAAACTTCTCCTAATAATTCCGCAAATTTAGATGCGTGTTCTGCTTCTTCATATGCTGCTTTCTCATAGTACATACCAATTTCTGGATATCCTTCACGATGAGCCACACGAGCCATAGCTAAGTACATACCAACCTCACTACATTCTCCTTCAAAGTTCATTCGTAAATCGTTTAAAATATCTTCACTTGCTCCTTGCGCCACGCCTACAACATGTTCTGCTGCCCATTCCATTTCTCCTTCTGCGCTTTTTATAAACTTATCAGCTGGTGCTTTACAGATGGGACAAAACTCAGGTGCGCTTTCTCCTTCATGAACATAACCACAAACACTACATACAAATTTAGCCATTTTTAAATTCCTCCTAGTTAGTATTTAACTTTATAAATACATTCTATAACACTTTCACTAGAAAGAACAATCATTTGCCCACATTTATGATTGTACTTTTTGAATACGAAATACTTTTCTTAATAAATAGAAAACTATAAATTGAATAATGCCTATACAAACTAGGATCATCGGAAGGAAAAAAACGATTCCAGTCATTTGATAAAGACTTGCTATAAATCCAATCTTAGGTGGAATTCCAACAAACATATATTGGGTATCTAACATTAGATTCACAACAAATGCACTACTAAATAAGCAACAAAGTATTAAATAATTCTTTTTCATATGACAATATGCTAAAATGCTTTGATCCTTTAATTGAATACATGCAAATAATACAAAAGATGCATGGAGCATATAAAAATTAATTACACGATATGATAACACAGGATATAATCCACTAATATTTACAGGATAAAGCATAGCAACACTCCCAGCGATTAAGCCTACTAACCCACTAAAAACTTTTAAATAATTATTCTTAAAGAATACTGTTGCCGCATTCATATATACACAAATAGAACAGAGTTCTAAAGGAAGTACTTGTTGTAACGCATTATGATGACAGTTTATTAACACCCAACATGTATAAATAAATTCTTCTATGATAAAGCCAATCCCCATAACGACTTGAAAAGTTCGCTGTTTCTTAGGATTTAATTTACTATAAAATCTATATAAGATAATAATTCCAAAAATAAAACCAACTAAAAATAATAAATGAAAAAGTCCAAATTCTTGAAATGGATGTTCCATATAAAATATATCTGTATAAAATGTAAAAAAGTCCCTCATAGTATCACCGTGCTTTAGTTTACCACATTCTTTACTATTTGGTATATTCTTTTTCGAAATTAAGTTTTCTTTCGTTTTATAAGTCTACTTGTGGTAAAATAAATTCAGAAACGAGGTCTTTATGAAAATAGAAAAAACACCATTATCTAATATTACATTTACATATACACCCTATAGTGAAACATTGCTTTCCAGTTTAAAACGCATTGGTTTAAATTTTCCAATCTATGTGCGTCTTAGTAAACAAGGATATATCTGCAGTGATGGTAACAAACGCTTATCGGCTATTCAAGACATTTTACAAGAAGATCCCAATTTTTCCAAATTTGTAATGATTAGTATTATTGTTGTTGATTATGCAAGAAGT
>JAVWIF010000051.1:0-14216 GCA_036639635.1 Longicatena sp. | reverse complement strand
TCACCATTTTTTATAAATTGCTATTATTTATTCCTGCGTTACAAGTTCATCATTGAATACGCCTAATTCTTCGCATGTTTCTAGTTTTATTTCTTTTTCAAGTTTATCCATTTCATGATGAATAAAGAAGAATACTACAACACCACTTGTAATATCAGCAATCGGTCCTGCATATAAAATACCATCTAAACCAAAAAACATTGGCAGAATTAATAACAGTGGAATTAATAAAATCAACTGTCGCATCATTGATAACAAGGATGCCTTTAATGGTTGTCGTGTTGCTTGAAAATAACTCGTAGCCGTTATTTGAAAACCTGCACAAAATATTCCAAACATATAAATACGCATACAACGAATGGCAAAGTCCGTAAAGACTTGACTTTCACTTCCAAATAATTGCAAAATTATACCTGGTATCAACAAACAAATAAGCCATCCAATAATGGATGTAAGCGTAGCTATTAGTGCTGCACGTTTATATGTTTGTTTTATTCTTTTTGGTTGCTTAGCACCTTTATTAAAGCCTAAAATAGGCTGTGCACCAATTCCTATACCAATACAAATGGATGTAATAATCATGGATACTTTTAAAACGATTCCCATAGCACTTAAAGCAACATCGCCACCAGTTGGCGTTAGATTACCATAATAAACCAAGGAATTATTCATTACAACTTGCATAATAGTAGCAGCGGTTTGTGTAATACAACTTGATATTCCCAAACTAAATACCGCAATACATATTTTCATTTTTAATTTCATATGTACAAAACGTAAACGCATATTTCCTTTTTTAGTAAAGTAATATAACAAAATAAAGGCTCCAATAATTTGCGATGTTATGGTTGCTAAGGCAGCCCCTTTTACTCCCCAATGGAAAACAAAGATATAAATAGGGTCTAATATCGTATTTAAAATAGCACCTACAATCATACTATACATCGCTACATTAGGACTTCCATCTGTTCTTGCCATATTACTTAATCCAATTCCTAATAGATTAAATACCGTTCCACATAAGATAATTCCTGCATAGTCTTTAGAGTATTGCATATTGCTAGGAGTTGCTCCAAAAATATTTAAAATAGGATCTAAAAACAATAAACCAAATACCGTAATAAACAATCCGATAACAACTAACATTAAGAACTCATTACCCAGTGTATTCTCAGCTTCTTCTTCATTTTTTTCTCCAAGTTTAATGGCTGCATATGCACTTCCACCAGCCCCTAACATTGTTCCGACTGCTAAAATAATAGTCATGATTGGAAAAGCTATGGTTGTTGCTGCATTGCCTAAATACCCAATGCCTTGTCCAATAAAGATTTGATCGACAATATTATAGAGTGCATTGACTAACATCGATACTACTGAAGGCAATGCAAAGCGCAATAACAAACTTCCGATTGGCTGATACCCCAATGGGTTTTTTGTTCTAATCTTTTTTTCTATCACTTGTTCCATACATATCCCTCTTTCGTTCTTTTTTCATTGTTTCACTTGCGTTATCTGCAAGTTTTTTCATTAATTGGTCTACTAAGTCTTTTTCTTTTTCATCTAAATTAGAAGTTAAACATAAGTGCCATTCCTTTATCATTTCTCTAATAATAACAACGAAGGGCTCCCCCTTACTAGAAACATACAATTTACTAATACGATGATCTTCTTCATCTATTTCACGTCTAATATAGCCAAGTTCTAATAGTTTTTTAACTGCTCTTGCCGTAGTTCCTTTATCAAACATTCCCTGTGCTGCTAATTCATATTGGTTCAATCCTGGATTGTCATGAATTCTTAACAGAAAAAACTGTTGTCCACAGCCGATATGATAAGGCGCTAATTTTTCATCAAAATACATTTGTCCATTCCGATAGATTATAGATGCATATTTGCTTATTTCTTGCATACTTTTTCACCTCATATTGCTTATCTTTCAATTAGTTGCACGCGCAACCATATTAGTATACACCCTATTAGTTGCGTGTGCAACTAATAATTTTATCATTTCCTCTGTAAAAAAACTTGAAAATGGGGAAGCTTATATATATGAGGTGAAAAAATGAAAAATTCATATTGGATAGAAAAAAGTAAAAATAAAAAGAGTTTTCCTCGAATCGAAAAAGAAATGGATGCGAATATTGTTATCGTTGGAGCAGGACTCTCAGGATTGTCGACGGCTTATTACTTAGGAAAAGCCACAAATGATGTATTCCTTATTGAAGCAAATCAAATCTGTTACGGTGCGAGTGGTCGCAACAATGGTAAAGTTAGTGCGCAGCATGGACTGCTTTATAAAGATATGATTAAGAACTATGATATTGTTCTTGCTAAACAATATTATGAAGCTAATAATGCAGCCTTAAATTCTATAGAAGAGATAATTAATAAGCATCATATAGCTTGTGATTTTAAACGATGTGATACAAGTATCTATACCCAAGACGCTACCAGAATATGTGAACTTCAAGATGAATATCAAGCCTATTTAGACTTACATATTCCTTGTGATTATACTACTACTCCAACACTGCCTTTTCCTATGGAAGCTTGCTTATCGATGCATTATCAAGCAACGTTTGATCCTTATGCATATGGACTCGCACTTAGTGAAATTGTAGTAGAAGAAGATATCTCCATCTTTGAAAACTCTCCTGTGGAAACAATGATAGCAGAAGAGAATGGTACATATACCCTACTTGTAAACCATCAAAAAGTACATGCTAACAAAGTGATTTTTACATCACAATTCCCGTTTATTGATCATGGACATCTTTACTTTACCAAAATGGTTTGTGAACAAGAAAGTGTACTATGTGGAAAAAGCAAAATAGACCTGCCAAATACACTGTTAAATATTGAACAACCCGTGCATTCTTTTACACTCAACCAAGACTATTTGTTACTAGGCGGTAATAATCACAAAAGTAGTCATAAAGATGAAAAAAACGAGGCAAGCTTTGTACAACATGCACTCGATTATATGGAAGCAATTGATTATGAATGGTCAAGCCAAGACTATGTAACCTTTGATAAAATACCCTTCATTGGAAAGCTAGATAAACACAATGAAAATGTATTATTTGCTAGTGGTTTTTCTAAATGGGGCAATACTACGAGCAATATTGCTGGCAAACTATTAAGCGCCATTGCCTTAGGACAAAGTTCACCCTATCGCATGTTATTTTCGCCACAACGCTTATCTCATTTGTTTTCATTGCCTTATGTTAAAGAAAACTTGGATATCGTTTATACTTTTGTAAAAAGTAAATTTAAAGATAGTGAAGACGAATACCCATGCATTGGTGAAGGTAAAACAATGCAGATAGATTCTCATACATATGGAGTATATCGTGATGAACAAAATGAATTATTTATAGTTGATATCACATGTCCTCATATTGGTTGTGTATGTAGTTTTAATACGATTGATAAAACATGGGATTGCCCTTGCCATGGTTCACGTTTTTCTTATAAAGGGGAGATTATTAAAGGTCCTGCTACGCACTCTTTGCGAGCCTATGGTGAAGGTCTTAATGTTATGAACCCCCACATTATCGAGTAACAAAAAGATAGGGAAATTACTCCTATCTTTTTGTTACTCTAAACTATATTTCTCTTCCTACTCGTTTCATAAAATAAATACCTAAGCACACACTCAATGCTTCCGCAAAACTCATTGTTAACCAAATACCATTCAATCCAAATAGGTACATTAACAAACATAAGCCAATTAATACAAATAAAAATCCTTTACATATAGCAATGAAACTTGCATAGTTTCCTTTTTCAATTGATTGAAAATAGTATAACAACATAGTAATTACAGCAGAAAATATAAGACTACTAAAATATAAACGAATCCCTTGTGCTGCTTTGCTAATTAAGGCTACATCTCCATTCGCAAATAACGAAGCAACAAAATTAGGAAAGAAAAACAACAAGGCATATAAAGTAATTGCAAAGATCATACTACATTGCAAAGAAATTTTTAAGCCTTCTTTGACTCGTTGGAATGCACGCGCTCCATAGTTTACAGAAAGAATAGGTTGCGCTGCTTGTGCAAATCCATTTAATAAACCTTTGCAAACATAGGCAATGTTGGTAACAATCGCAAAGGCCGCTAAAAACACAGCATCCGCATATCGTAAGATAACAAAATTAAAAACAATTGTAACTGTTCCGACACTAATTTCCATAAGCCCACTGCCAAGACCATTTTTAACCATTCTTTTCCACAGCGAGAAATCAACAACATCTTTTGTAAAATATACGCTATTTTGATGTCTAAAAAAATGTGAGCTCATACATACAACAACTAAAATTGCTCCAATACAAGTTGCTACAGAAGCTCCTAATACGCCTTGCTTAAAGACAATAACAAAAATATAATCAAGTATAATATTTGAAATATTTCCAACAAGTGTTGCAATCATTGCCGTTCTTGGAGCATGGTCACTGCGCATTAATATACTAGAAGAATACATCAGAATAAAAAAGATTGAGCAAAGCATTGTTGGTAATAAATAAGCAACTACTTCTGGTAATAATTCTTTGCTACTACCAAACGCATAGGCTAAAGGTTCAATAAAAATAGCACCACCTATACAAAGAATAAGACCTATGAAAACCATCGTATAGATACTTAAAGAAAATGCTTTATTACGTAACTTATCATGGCGATTACCTTCCGCAATTGCCATGATAGTCGCTCCTCCTACACCTAATGTCATACCAATAGATGCAAATAAAGAGAACACAGGCATTGCTATATTGAGCGCCGCTAAACCATTACTTCCAGCTCCTTGTGCAATGAAATAAACATCAGCCAAACAATACATGGAGTTGGAAAGAAGTGCTATTAAAGTAGGTAATAAGTAATGTAGATAAAGCTTCTTGACATTTTGGTGTAAGATAATATCGGTATTCATTATGTACGTTCCATTTCTACTTTTAAAGCTCGTATTATATCTCTTGTTTCTTGTTCATTTTCATTGGTAAACACGCATAAAAAAGAAGTCATATGATGTTGTTTTAATTGTGCCATTTTATGGATATCATTTCTAGCGTCTTCATTGAGAATATGCATACGACAATCTTCATCACAAAGGAGTGGGTACTTTCTTTTTTTCATATCCAATAAAGCATAAGAATTACTTCCTCTACATAATCCACATGCTTTAGTATCACTATCTTTTTCAACGGCATGAATCACGCAATACTCACTAATCATTAGTTCAATACGTCCATAGATAGGATAGATAAAGTTTCCATAGGTCTTTGTTTGTTCATGGTATGCATTGATAATTTGAATGCATTCATCAATTGAACTTTCTAAAGAAAAGAGGACACCACTCGCTTTATGGGAAAATAAGAAACTTGCACTATATGCATTGGTTACATTTAAGGAAGTATCACTAATAAATGCACGGTCTTCCTTTAGTCCACCAATTTCTTGTATCATTTCGAAATGGTTATGATATTCGTGTTTCATAACACGTGGAAGACGCTCTTTAGCACCTTCTTTTATAAGTTTTTTAGCAAGCGCGCCACCATTTACAAAGATATGTTCAATGTTCGCTTGTTTACAGACACGAAACTGTTCCTCACTATGTACTACAACATATATTGGTGAACTCTCTGGCATGCGAATAGAAGGTAATGTAGGACAATCACAAGTTCTTCGTACTCCGTGTCTTTGTTTACGAAGTGTTAATAATTTATCTAAAGCCTCTCTACGCATCTGATTAATTTCTTTTATTGGCATTGTACTTTGAACATCTACTTCAAAGTTGATTGCTTTAAAATCAAAAGGAGTATCTTTACTCTTTCTTAATTGTGCTTCTATGCGTTCTTCTTCAAGTGCGCTTTTTAAGGCTTTTTCAACTAGTACACTACTTTCAACACGAACATGCATTCCTTCATCATCTTGTACACTAAGAGATGCGACTTTTCCTATTTGCATCTGAAAAGTCGCGCTAATTTCTACTCTTCTTAAGTTATTCATATAAGTTTCTTGTATTTCTTTTAATTGTTTTACATCACTCGTTTTAAGTACCTTACTTCCTTTGGCAATGAATGCTTGCTTATCAAGTTCAATCACATCACTTACATCTCCGTGATTCACTAACAATCCATTCTTATAGATTTTATTTACTCGAAAGCCTTCATCTTCACGCTCATTTAAAACGCGTATACCATCTCCTTGATATAAAGGACTTGTTAATAAGATGCGCATTTTATCTTTTGTTACACTTTGCACCGTTCCAATTTCGATTCCCATATGATTTGGTCGTATAGGATTCATTAAACGACTTCCTATCTGATGAAAAATATGACCACTTGTAAAACCACGATTAAATATCTTTTCCATATCTGTTTGCATTGCTTTATCTATTATAAAAGTTTCATTATTATAATACGCATCTATTGCTTTACGATAACATGCTACCATATATCCAACGTATTCACTACGTTTCATTCTTCCTTCTATTTTAAAAGAAGCAATATTAGCTTCAATCAGTTGTGGTACTAGTGCTAATGTATTTAAGTCTTTAGGACTTAATAAATAGTCCCCTTTTGTTTCTAAAATATCTTTCCCTTGTGGAGTCTGTTTTTCTAAGGAATAGCGCATACGACAGTTTTGTGCACATTCTCCACGATTACCACTACGTTGTAGTGTTATAGAACTCATCAAGCATTGTCCAGAATATGATACACATAGCGCTCCTTGAACAAATACTTCTAAATCCATACCCAGTTTACTATATTCTCGTATTTCTTCAATACTTGTTTCACGAGGTAATACAACGCGACTAGCTCCCATTTCTTTTAGCACTTCAATACCTTGAGGATTGTGTACATGCATTTGAGTAGAAGCATGTAACTCTAAATCTGGAAACACTTTATGTAATAGCGTAAATAAGCCAATATCTTGAATAATTAAGGCATCTACATCTTGCGCTTGTAATTGTTTCACATAAGACAGACAAGCTTCTATTTCATCTTCTTTTAATAAAGTATTCACAGTTACATAAACGCGCACTCCATACGTATGAGCATAGGCAATTGCTTGTGCCATCTCTTCTTCATCAAAGTTGTTAGCAAATGCACGTGCTCCAAAAGAAGCACCTCCTAAATACAATGCATCACAACCATTTTGGACCGCAGCACGTAATGCTTCAAAAGAACCTGCTGGAGCTAATAATTCCACTTTTTTCATCTCTGTTCACCTACTTTATAACATCGTTTTGGTTTATAAATTGCTTTCATAATCGTTGAAACTAAAAGAATTCCTAGTACAAGCACACCTGCTATAGAGAGTGTCTCTAATCCAATCGTTAACGCTTGCATTACATCTCCCTGAATTGCTTGTAACATCATGCGATACATACCACCACCTGGTACCAAAGGTATCAATGCACAAATCACAAAGGTCGTAACTGGCGTCTTACAGATTCTAGCCAAGATTTCTGAATATAAAGAAAATCCTACAGAAGCTGTAAACATTGCCATCATATTTGATAGTCCAAGGTTCAGCCCAAGATGATAGAGAACGCCACCTATCGCACCACCTATGCCTGCAAAAATTAATTTTTTTCCTTTAATATTGAATAGGATACCAAAGCCTAAAGTCGCCATAAAAGATGAAATAATAATTTTAATCATCTACTTAGACACCTCCATTCATACCAATGGATAAGCTTAAAACAAATCCAATACCTGCCGCAATTGCTATCGCAACTAAAAATGCTTCTGTCATGCGTGCAACTCCTGATAAATAATCTCCCGCTACACTATCACGTAACGCGTTGGTAATGGCAAGACCTGGTACAAGTAACATAATACTAGCAATAATCATAATATCGACATCCGTACTTTTAAATATTTCATGAAAAAAAAGCGCACAAATAGCTCCCATACCAGCTGCTATTGCATTCGTAAAAAAGCTATTAAATTCACGTTGTTCCATTAACCAACTAACAAGTTTTATAACAATCCCAATAAAGAATGCACAGATTCCATCAAGATAACTTCCTTCAAAAAATAATGCAAATCCTGCTGCGCTAAGCGCTCCAAAAAATAAAATAACAGGAAAAGAATAGCGTTTTCCTTGTGCTATTTCTTTAAGTTCGAGTGCTAATTCTTCATTGCTAAATGATTGTGTAGTAGCTCTACGAGACAAATCGTTAATTTGATCAATACAGTTTAAATCCACCCCACGACTATGGACACGAAGAATTTTAGTATAGGTAGTATTACTAATTGTAATTGAAAACATAATACCAGTTGGTGTTACAAAACTCTCTGCATCTTTTACTTCTTCAAAGCTTCTACATAAACGAACCATCGTTTCTTCTACACGATAAATCTCTGCACCACTTTGAATCATCAGTTTACCGGCATAACTAACTGTATCTAACAATTGATTTGGATCCATAAAACCACCTCACTTTACCTCAATAGTATAGCGGAAATAGACGTAAAAGGAAAACCTTTTAGTTCTTTTTTTTAAAAGAAATATAAATGCCTCTTGACATTCTTTTCTAATCGCAGTAATATACTTAGGAACCTAAGTATAAAGAGGAGGAAATTCAATGCAACCACTTACAAAAAGTGCTGGGCGTTATGTGAGCAAACTTTCAAATAAAATACGTAGAAGGTTAGATACTTTTTATTCAAAAGGTAACCTTAGTGGAGCACAAGGAAAAGTACTGCATTTTATCTTAGCTCAAGAAGATGATATCTTCCAAAAAGATATTGAAGAAGAATATGGATTACGTCCTTCTAGCGCTACAGTCTTGCTCCAACAAATGGAAAAAAACGATATTATCAAAAGAGTCAATGTTCCTTATGATGCACGTCTTAAAAAGATTGTGGTAACCCCTAAAGCCCTCGCACATAAAGAACAAGTAATTCATGACCTAAGCCAATTAGAAGCTGAAATTACTCAAGGAATTCCACAAAAAGATTTAACGATTTTCTTTCAAGTAATTGAAAAAATGTTAAAAAATATGTCCGCCTAAGTGCGGCTTAATTTTTATCTATATACTTAGGAAACTAAGTATATAGCAAAGAAAAGTGAGGTACTTATGAAACAAACAATTAATTATCAAACAGGGAAACTATTTCCCATGATTTTAAAATTTTCTATTCCAGCAGCAATTTCTTTATTAATCACAGCCATCTACAATATCGTCGATAGAATCTTTATTGGTAACTTTAGTGGTACAAGTGCATTAGCTGGTCTATCCATTTGCTTTCCCTTATCATATATGATGATGGCTTTTGGTTTAATGTGTAGTGCTGGCGGTTCTACGTTGTTTTCTTTATATGCAGGTCGCAACAACAAAGAAAAGATGAATACATCTTTTGGTAATGCTTTTACCTTAACTATATTATTTGAAATAGCATTGAGCATTCTCTTACTATTATTGGCTAATCCCATTCTTACCTTATTTGGTGTAACATCAACCTCGTATGAATATGCAATCATATACTATCGTATCATTGCTCTTGGATGTGTATTTCAAGGACTAACGTTAGTTTTTTGTGACTTTGTCAGAGTCTCTGGTCAACCAATAATGGGGATGCTAATTACTGGTATTGGTGCCTTAACAAATATTATTTTGGATGCACTCTTTGTTGCCTGTTTTCATTGGGGAGTAGAAGGAGCTGCTTATGCAACCTTGATTGGTCAAATTTTCTCCACTATATTTGGGGCAATCGTTGTCTTTAAAGGAAACAAACAACTTGCGATTCATAAAACCATCTTCCGTTTACAAAAAGATATCTGCTATAAACTACTTTCATGTGGGTTTGCTTTCTGGGTAGCCCAAAACGCTATGGGTTTTATTAGTCTTGTTTATAATTGCGAATTAGGTAAACTAGGAGGTGATGCTGCCATCAGTGTGTATGCCGTTATTGCTAGTATTATGACCTTTGTGATTATGCCCGCTAGTGGAATTAGTCAAGGTATCCAACCGATTATTGGAAATAATTATGGTGCAAAAAACTATCCTCGTGTCATGTCTACGCTATATCAATCCACAGTTTTTTCTGTTGGTATAACCTGTATTATTTGGATTATCGTTATGCTATTTCCCAAACAAATCTTGATGACATTTGGTGGTAGTCAAGAAATGTATGATATTGGCATACAAGCAATACGCCTAAACTTCTGTATTACCCCTATATTAGGCTTTGTAATGTTAACAACCACCTTCTTTCAATCCGTAGCAAAACCAACTCCTTCCATTCTCATTACCCTGCTACGTCAAGTCGTCTTTCTCATTCCTTTTATATTCATTCTACCAGCTTTCTTAGGACTACAAGGCATCTTTATTGCCCAGCCATTAAGTGATGCCTTAGCCCTTCTCTTATCCATCATACTAGTTTATAAAGAACACAAACTATTATTATCAAAAGTATAAACCAAAAAACAAAAGGATTGTCCAAGTATATTTGGTCAATCCTTTACACACTACTTATTTAATATCTAATTCAGGTGCGATATCTAATTCTTTAGATACATACGCACCATTTTTTTTACGTTGCCTTACACATTCAGAAAGCAAATATTCGATTTGTCCATTCACTGATCTAAAATCATCATCTGCCCAAGAGGCAAGTGCATCGTATAATTTATTTGATAAACGAAGTGGGATTTGTTTCTTTGTTTCACTAGCCACGTTTAGTATAAACTGCCAGAATTAACAATTGGTTGTATATCATGGTTTCCACATAACACTACTAATAAATTAGAAACCATGGCAGCTTTTCTTTCTTCATCTAATTCAACAACATTTTTAGCATTTAATTGTTCTAATGCCATCTCAACCATTCCCACTGCGCCATCTACTATCATTTTACGTGCATCGATAATGGCAGATGCTTGTTGTCTTTGAAGCATAACAGCAGCTATTTCTGGAGCATAAGCAAGATAAGTAATTCTTGCTTCTAAAATTTCAAGACCTGCGTCAATTACTTTTCCTTGAATTTCTTCCTTGATGCGTTCTGCGACAATTTCACTAGAACCTCTTAAACTACCTTCATCAGCTTTACCATCACCTGTTGTATCGATATTAGGGGCAATATCATATGGATAAATTTTTACGATATTTCGTAATGCACTATCACACTGCAAAGATAAATATTCCTTATAATTGTCTACATTAAAAGCAGCTTTTGATGTATCTACAACACGCCACATAACAGCCATCCCAATTTCAATTGGATTTCCTAAACAATCATTCACTTTTTGACGACTATTATTTAAAGTCATAATCTTCAATGAAATTTTTTTATTTGCTGCTAAAGCCATATTATTTTCATTACGTGCGTTGCTTTCTTTTCTTCCATGAATACTCACATCTCCACTTTGTCCTAGTTTTGTAGCTGCGGCTGGGTTTACCCCAATACAAAACGGATTCACAAAGTAAAATCCATCCGTTTTTAAAGTTCCAATATACTTTCCAAACAAAGTTAATACAAGTGCTTCTTGTGGTTTAATAACCTTTAATCCCATAAAAGGCACC
This sequence comes from Longicatena sp., assembly GCA_036639635.1. GTDB lineage: Bacteria > Bacillota_I > Bacilli_A > Erysipelotrichales > Erysipelotrichaceae > JAVWIF01. The sequence goes on along the minus strand of JAVWIF010000051.1, from coordinate 2,679 downwards.
CAACCTATACAGCACCAAATAACACCAATAATAACGAAAAGTTCGATTTCATTCACAGCTCCAAAAATAATACTTCCTATAGCAAGTACATAAGCACTCACTAGCAATAACAAAACAAGCATACCATTTTTACTATTCTTCAATACTTTTTCTTCCATGATTCACTACCTCCTATGTGATATCACAATGATATCACTTTAATATTAATTGTCAACTGTTTAGCAAAAAATATTATATTTTTCCCCTATTGAGTCTTCAATTAATACAGTAAATTGAAATGTTAAGTTCTCATTTAATCATCCCAAGAAAAAAAGTAGCATTCCATCTACTTTTCTCTACCCATTAAAATTCACTTTATTAAACTTTGCTTTATTCTTACCTTTTCCTAATTTTTTATCTAATGCTTTACTACGTGGTTTTTCTTTAGCTTTTTTACTTCTTTCTAATATTGCCATTGTATCTATCTTTTTCTTTTCACTCATGTTCAAAACTCCTCTCTATCTATATTTAATTATTTCATTATATTCCTACCCTATTTTCACACAAAAAACGAATTTATGCAATGAGTCTTTTTTCTGTCCACTTGTTACTACGATATCGAACAATAAAACAAACCACGCGTAATGCCCAATCGCTACACATAGCAAGCCATACACCTTCTACTCCCAAACCAAGTAAATTTCCAAACACATAGCTTAAACAAATTCGACATATCCACATGGATAGAATGGATACACACATCGTGAAACGTACATCTCCACTTGCTCTTAAAGCATTTGGAAATGTAAACGAAGCAGGCCAAAGTAACATTGCAAATACTCCATGTATCCATAATAAGTGTAATGCGCTTGCACTTGTTTCAGAACTTAAATTGTATATATTCAAAATATAAGGTGCAAAACAAAGAATCATAATATTCAAAAGAATCATAGAAACATAGGCCCATTTCACTAACTTTTTCATATAATAACGAGCCTGATCATAATCATTTGCGCCAACACATCTTCCAACAACGCTAATCATCGCTAGCCCTATTGCGGCTCCTGGTATAACTTCCATCTGCGCAATATTATTCGCCACTGCATTTGATGCAATCGCAATTGTTCCAAATCCTGCCACAAAGCCTTGCACCAATATTTTACCTATCTGAAACATCCCATTTTCTAATCCATTGGGTATTCCGATAGTTAATATTTTCTTAATCATATTCCCATTTATATTCCATTCTCGATAATTATCAATATAAATAGCATTCTCTTTGCTTCTTAATAAGTACAACATAAAACAAGCGCCTACTATCCTTGCAAATAAAGAACTGATTGCAGCACCTGCTACACCCATCTGAAATCCATATATTAAGATAGCATTTCCAACAATATTAATAGCATTCATAAACAAGGAAGTTGTCATAGATATTTTCGAATTTCCCATAGAACGAAATAAAGCTGCTCCTGAATTATATAATGCAATAAACGGATAAGACCAAGCTGAAATTTTAAAATAGATTAATGCATTTTCCATTACCGCGTAATCCACATGCCCAAACACCAAACGTAAAATCCCACTACTTGCGAATAATACCACACACATGATGATGGTTGCTAAAAAAGCAGTTGATAATATTAATTGTTTTGCTGACAAATTTGCACTCTTTTGATCCCTATTCCCTAAGTATTGCGAAGTCAGTACAGCTCCACCTGTTGCTAGGGCTGCAAATATATTAATCAATAAAATATTAATCGTATCAACAATACTCAATCCTGATACCGCAGCTTCTCCTACACTTGATACCATAATAGTATCAGACATTCCAATAGTTACAGCTAAAATCTGTTCAATTATCAATGGAATTATCAACCGTCTTAAACTTTCTTTTGTAAACATAAGCAAACCACTCCCTATAAACACTATCTAATTATATACGCAATCTATAATTAGGCAAGGATACGTGCCATTCAACGCTTTTAATGCAAGTTAAGTTAAACATTTCCTTTACAATTCGTTCATATTATTTTCAGCTTTTTTTGTTGCTATATTACTTTTTCTATGATAATATAGTAAAGCAGTAAACCCTAGGGGCGTAGTACAATGGTAGTATAACGGTCTCCAAAACCGCTGATGGGAGTTCGATCCTCTCCGCCCCTGCCATATTGCAATAAAGTCCTTTATTTAAAGGCTTTTTTTAATTTCATTGTTCAAAATACTACTAAAAAACCACGAAAAATTTTATTTTTCATTCAAAATAACTACTCAAATTTTTCATCAAAAAGCTCCTAGTTAAAGTGTATAAATAGAGATTTTTGTCATAATAAGTGTACAGAGGTGAAATGACCATGATTGAAGAACCAAGAAGTATTAAAGAAGGATATGTTTACATTGATGAAGAATCAGAACAATGGAAGTTGAAAGCTAATGCCCCTGCTTGGGCAGTTGATGATTTTAAACAATTTATGAAACAAGTTAATCCATCAGAAGATAAAAATGGTACAATTACAAACTACTAGACACTTTGCAGAAATGCAAGGTGTCTAGTTTTATTTCTATTGTATATGATTTTTGAACGCTTCAGCAAACCCTTTAAGCTACGTGTTCTTGGGTTATAGATTATTGAACAAATTCATTGTATAATGAAATAAAAGTTAATCAAATCGAAAGGAGAACCACTATGAAATCGTATCT